>NZ_QFRW01000139.1 GCF_003265355.1 Glycomyces dulcitolivorans
TACCAGCTGCCGCAGTCGCAGCAGGTCCAGCCGACGTCCCAGCAGCAGCGCCCGGCCCAGCCGCCCGCGGCCGCGCCGGTGTCGGCCGCCCCGGTCTCGGCCCAGCCGGTGTCCGGGCAGCCCGTCTCCGGCAGCCCGATCTCGGGCGGCCCCGTCTCGGGCCAGCCGTACTCGGCGCAGCCCGCGAGCGCCCAGCCGTACTCGGGGATGCCCTACTCGGGCGCGGCCCCGATCACCGGCGGCCCGATCAGCTCCCTACCGACCTCGGCGGGCCTGTTCGGCGTCTCCCAGGTCTCGGCGGGCCCCACCGAGGGCACCGTCTACGGCCTCCCGGTCACCGACCGCGCGGTCGAGACCGCAAGGGACGCAGGCAAGCCCATCGAGCCGGTCAAGTCCGTCTCGCAGATCCCGACCGCCCGGGCGCTTGAGCTCATGACCTCCGCGAGCCCGCCCGCGGGCCTGGTCATCGGCCGCGACGCCGAGCAGGTCCCGGTCGTCGCGCCGTTCTTCCGGCCCGAGGAGACCCGCATCAACCTGATCGGCGGCGTGTACCTCGCCCGCCTGCTCGTCTTCCGCGCCTTGGCGATCGGCACCCGCGTCGCGGTGTGCACGACCCGCCCGCAGGAGTGGAACGGCCTGGGCGAGACCGCGACCGGCCGCAACGACCGCCTCGCGGTCCTGCACGGCGACCAGCCGGTCACCGTCGAGGCGAGCCAGCACTCCCCGGCGCTGTACGTCTACGACGTCGGCGAGCGCGGCTCCCAGACCAAGCCGGTCCTCGGCCCCTGGCGCACGCAGCTGACGGTGCTCCCGCGCCTGACGAACTACGCCGACAGCCTCACCGGCGAGGCCCACATGACGGTCCTCCAGCGGCTCACCGCCGAAGAGGCCCAGATCGCCCGCTCGGCGATCCGGGTCAACCAGGAGGTCCTCCAGTGGCTCCAGATGCTCCACGACGACATGATCGCCATGCTCCGCAAGGGCCAGAAGGAGCGCTACCTCTGGTGCGCCCCGACCTCCATCGAGTCCCAGATGTTCGGCGCCCCGATGCGCACGTACTGACGCTTCACTCGAACGGGTGAAAGGGCCGGTTCCGTCCAGATGGACGGAACCGGCCCTCAGTTCTTGTCGGACCCCCTCGGTATTTTTGAACCAGGGGTCCCTCTTATGTCCTTTTTGTTATGAAATGCGATTCACGTCAGCTCGCGTCGCGCCAGTTCGCCAAGTACGCCTCCGCGAGCTGCGTCGTCATCTCCGTCAGGCTCGCCTCGTCGACCCCGGCCTCCTTCGCCACCGAGAGCCGCAGCACCAGGTAGACGTTGTCGTCCTGGAGGTGCAGCTGGTAGTTCGAGGTCCCGTCGGTCACGACCCGCGCCACCGCCGTCGCCTGGTCGCCGATCTGCGGCGCCGGGTCGATCGGGGTCCACAGGTCGCCCATCTCGGCGAGTTCGCCCGTGCCGAGCTCGAAGTTCACGCTCGCCTTCGCGTCGGAGTCGAACACCGTCCCCTCGACCTCCAGCAGCGCGGCCGCCTGGTCCGGCTCGCCGTACGTCAGGGTGCACGCCTGCACCCAGCCGCGGCTCTTCTGCTCCGCCTCGGCCGCCTCGGTCGGCTCCGCGCCGTTCACCGCGGACTCGATCGGCCCGGCGTCGACCAGCGAGCAGGGCGATTCACTGCCCGCGTACGTCAGGCCCGCGTCGGCCGCGTCACCCGCGCCCTCGTCCGTGTCGCGGTTCATGAACCACCACACGCCACCGCCCACCAGCGCCAGCGCCACGACGCCCGCGATGATCTTCGGCCACGGGCTCGACTTGCGGGCCCGGCTGCGCACCTTCTGGAAGTCCGAGCGCCGCCGCGGCTCCTTCGGCATGTACCCGAGCTTGCCGATCGCGGTCGTCTCCGCGCCGGCGCCCCAGTCGTCCTTGCCGCGGTCGGCGAACGCGGCCTCCTCGAACGGCTGGTCCTGGCGCTGCGGCGGGCTCTCCGGGGCCGCGCCCGGGCCCGGCCGGTACTCGCGGCCGCCCTGCGGCGCGCCCGTCCGCGGCGTCGACCCGGTCACC
>NZ_QFRW01000140.1 GCF_003265355.1 Glycomyces dulcitolivorans
CCGGCCGGGGGCGGGGGTGCCGAGGCGCACGAGGTCGGGGACGCCGGTGCCGTCGACGTCCAGGAGGAGGTCGGTGCCGGGCGCGGCGGGGCCGTCGGAGGGGCGGGCCGGGACGGGCCGGGCGGGCCCGAGGTCGACGTCGTCGGAGAGGGGGCTGGTGTTGCGCAGGTAGTACCAGGCGCCGTTGCGGGCGGCGAGGACCCCGGCGACGCCGTCGCCGTCGAGGTCGACCCACGTGTAGTCGACGAGGTCGAGCCCGGCGGGCAGGTGCTCGGCGCGGACGTCGCGCACGGTGGGGTCGATCTCGGCCGGGGCGTACCGGTACGAGATCGGCGGGGTGTCGGCGCTGGTGTACGTGTCGCCTTGGCGCACATGGCCGCTGGTGCGGATAGACCGGAGCTGGGAGTCGCCGCTGTGGGGGTCGGGGCCGTAGGAGAGTTCGAGGGAGCGCACGAGGGTGGGGCCGTCGCCGAGTTCGGGGAGGTCGTGGAACATCAGGGCGCGGTGGCAGCGCCGGTAGGTGCGGACCTCGAAGGCGGGGCGGCGGTCGGAGTAGGGGTCGGGGCGCACGGGCCAGGGCCGGTCGGGTGCGAAGGCGGGCTGGTCGGGGTCGTGGTCGCCGTAGTCGAGGACGAGGGTGAACAGCCAGTTCGCGGGGCGCGGCGTCGCGGGCTGGACGGGGTCGAGGACGGGCAGGTGCGGGGCGGCGTTGCCGTAGCGGACGCGCTTGAGGTAGCGGGCGGCCGAGCGGGCGAGGTCGGTGCGGTCCGCCTCGCTGGCGGCGCCGGGGTCGACGAGGGCGCCGTCCTCGGCGGCGTACTCGTAGGCCGTCGCGTTGCCCTTGTCGTCATGGGTGAAGCTGACGAGCCAGGCGAAGATCCGGGCGGGGTCCTCGGGGTCGAAGATGCGGCTGGCGGCGTCCTCGCCGAACCAGGCGGTCGAGTTGTCGCCGGAGAGGGTGCGCCACTTGACGTCCGCGCGGTCGGCGGTATTCGTCCAGCGTTCGATGCGGCCGGTGCCGTCGTCGAGGCGGGGCCGGAAGCGCTGGACGCGGTACTCGACGCCGGCGACGGTGCGCAGGAGCGGACCGGCGGCGTCGGGCACGAGGTCGTCGGCGTCGGCGGCGAGGAACACGTCCGATTCGCCGGTCCCGTCGGGGGTGTCGCGGTAGCGGGGCAGGCCGCGGTCGGTGCGGCGGCTGATGCGGGCGAGCGGCAGGTCCCAGCCGTAGCCGAACAGCCCCGGGCCGCTGCCGGAGTCGTAGGCGACGGTCAGGGCCGGGGCGCCGCGGCCGGGGCTGACCGGGAGGGGGACGGTGAGCGAGGCGGAGCCGGTGACGGGGTTGGTGCGGAAGGTCTCGCCGAGGCGGGCGGGCGGGTTCCCGACGGTGGGGAGCGGGGGGCCGGCTTCGGCGGGGGCCGCGTCGCGGTCGCGGTCGGAGGGCGGGCCCGGCCGCTGCATCGGGTTCTCGGCTCCGCCGCGGTATGCGTCCACGATCGCGGCCCCTTTGCAGGAATAAAGGCGATTGAAAGGCGTTCGACAAGCGCCTCATTACGGAGCGTATTGCGTTGGGACCCACCGCACAATTGACCGTACGGCCCTATTCGAGGACACTTCTCATAACGGCGGAGTACTATAATGCCGCGCTGTTTCCAGTGGTGCCAAGGGAATTCGAGTCACCGCAAGTGAATGACCAAAGTGGACTATTGGTCCCAGTGCCGCGATTCGGAGGAAACGGCGCTCAAGGCGCCGCAGATTGACTGTACCGCTCCGCAGTCCCAGGCGTGCGCCGGAAAGCGCTGGCCGCCGCCGGACTGTCAGGGACCGACTCGCACCGGGGTGGTTGAATCTCCCAGTGACCCCCGAAGCGAGACCCGCACGCGATCTGCGCCGCCTGCGCACCTACACGTTCTTCACCGTGATCGGCTCCGGACCGCTGGCCCTGGCCATGGCCGCGCTGTTCCTGGTGGGCAGCACCGACCAGGACGTCCTGCCGCTCGCCGTGGGCGCCGCCACCGCCTCCGTCGTGCTGTGCACCGCGGGCCTGGCGCTGCACTGGCACGGCCAGGGGCCGCTGCGCCGCCGCGTCCTGTGGGTCGCCGCGCTCGCGCTCCTCTTCGCCGGCGCCGCCGCCGAGGCGACCGCGGGCGACGTCAG
>NZ_QFRW01000141.1 GCF_003265355.1 Glycomyces dulcitolivorans
CTGCGCCGCGCCGGCGCGCCCGTCCCGCCCGCCGTCGACGCCACCTGGGACCCGCGCAGCGGCGTCGCGATCGGCCGCGACCTCGCCGCCGACCCCGCCGTCACCGCCGTCTTCTGCGGCAACGACGAGATCGCCATGGGCGTCATGCGCGGCATCACCGAAGCGGGCCTGCGCATCCCCGACGACATCTCCGTCGCCGGCTTCGACGACAACCCCCTCGCCGAACTCTGGAGCCCGCCCCTCACCACCGTGAGGCAGGACTTCGCCGGCCTCGGCCGCCGCGGCTTCCAACTCCTCCTCGACACCGTCAACGACACCGCGGACCGCCGCTACTCCTCAGAACGCCCCAGACTCGTCCTCCGCGCCAGCACCGCGGCTCCGAAGCCCCGCTAGTCGCCGAAGTCGATGGAGCCGGTCCGCCTGGCGTTGCGCTGGAACCACCACAGTGACGCCGCCGCCAGGGCGAGCCATCCCGCGGCGGTCGCGACCGCGAGGCCCGCCTGGGCGAGGACCGCGCCCGGAGCGCCGCCCCCGATCGCGAGGCGGACCGCCTCCAGTCCGTGCACGGCGGGGAAGGCCGCCGCGAACCACTGGAACCCGCCGGGCCAGAACGACACCGGGACCATGACGCCGCCGAACGCGGTCATCGTCAGCAGCGTGATGTTGGAGAAGACGTTGCGCAGCTTGTGGAACCGCAGCGAGAGGCTCCCGCAGCACAATCCGACCGCGTAGTTCGTCGCGGCCGTCGTGAAGATCAGGCCCACCGCCGCGGCCGACTCCCCGAGACCGAGGTCGAGGTCGAAGAACGGCGCGAGCGCCAGCAGCGCGATCGACGACGAGAGCGTCCCGGTCGCGATCCAGAACCAGCTGCGGGCGGCCAGGACCGCCACCATCCCCGCGGGGGCCGCCGCCAGCAGCGACAGGGTGCCGCTCATGCGCTCCCAGGTCGTGGACGCCGAGGCCATCATCGTCTCGTTGGCGGCGATGAAGACCGCCGCGCCGACCAGGAGGAACCGGGTCCGCTCGGGGTCGCCCAGGAGCGTCCCCAGGGTCGAGTAGAAGACCACCTGGCACAGGACCCGGACCATCCACCCGAACGCCCACGTCGTGGGCGTGTACACGATGCGCAGGTCGGTCCAGCCCGACCACATCGTCTGCCGCAGCACCGCGATCGCGTTCACGCGAACCCCACCGTCCCGTTGCGCCGGATGCGCCGCACGAGGCGGTGCGCGAGCCAGAACCCGGCCGCGAACATCACCGCGGTCAGGCCGAGCACCGCCGCCAGGCGCGGCCAGAAGGCCGCCACCGGTCCGGGTGCGAGGCTGTCGCGGAGCAGGTCGGTCGCCCACGACAGGAAGAACAGCCGCGACAGCGCCTCGAAGCCCGCGGGCAGGAACGCCACCGGGACCATCGCGCCGCCGAGCAGGTACAGCGGGAACGTCAGCGAGTTCTGGAAGCTGCGCACGTTCCGCCCGACCACGAACACCGCGGCCATGAGCACCCCGGTCGCCGCGACGCCCGCCGCGGTCGCCAGGAGCGTCAGCGCGAAGACCAGCGGGTGCGCGACCGCGACGACGACGCCGAAGCCGAGGGCGCCCACGAGCCAGCACTCGGCGATCCCGACCAGGCTCACCGCGGTGATGGCCGCGATCCGTCCCGACAGGACCGCCGCGAGCGGCGCCGGCGTCGTCAGGATCGCCTCCAGGACCCCGGTGGAGCGGTCGCGGAAGATCGACTCGCCGGCCTCCATGACCGCCATGCCGATCGAGGCCATCACCGCGGGCGCCAGCAGCGCGTAGGACGCCAGGTCCGCGCGGCCGCCGTGCTCGGTGACCGACAGCAGGATCACCGCGAAGAACGGCGCGGTGACGAGCATCAGCAGCGTCCCGGGGTCGCGGCGGAACTCCGTGAGCTGGGAGCGGGCCGCGGCCCAGAACGCGGGGGAGGAGGCGTTCACGGCCGCACCGCCATCCCGCGCTCGCCGATGAGGTGCAGGTAGACCTCTTCGAGCGTCGGCGGCGCGGTCGAGACGTCGGTGACGCCCGCTTCGACGAGCGTGCGCAGCACCGGCAGCGCCGCCCCGCCGCGCCCGGTCTCGACCAGGACCGCGCCCGGCCCGGTCGAGCGCACCCGCTCGACCCCCGGCAGCGCGGCGAGCCGCTCGGCGAGCG
>NZ_QFRW01000142.1 GCF_003265355.1 Glycomyces dulcitolivorans
AGACCGCCGCTGACGTCGTCGAGGTCCGGGTTCTCGGTGGAGCCGTAGGGGCTGGGGGAGTTGTACGAGTCGAGGCCGCTGCCGCCGTTGAGCCCGCCGGGCGGGGTCCCGCCGCTGCCGGGGTACGAGGCGCTGGCGAGGTTGTCGGGGTCCTGGGCGGCGTCGAACGGGTTGTCGTCGTCGAGTCCGTTGAGCCCGTTGCCGCTTCCGGAGTAGTCGCCGGGCGTGTTGCCGGTCCCGTTGAGCCCGCCGGTGGAGTCGAGGCCGCCGTTGCCGTTCAGCCCGCCGGGGGTGTCGCTCAGGTTCGTCAGGTCGTCCGGGCCGCTCATGCCGTCGAGGCCCGAGCCGCCGGTGTCGGGCATGCCGCCACCGCCGCCGGTGTCGAGCCCGTCGGGCTTGGGGATGTCGACGTCGGGGCCGTCGTTGAACGTGGTCTGCTCGCCCGGCTTCGAATCGGGCGCGATGTCGGTGACCTGGGCCTCGACGTTCGAGTGCCGCTCGGTCACCTCCTCGTTGACCCGCGCGGCCTCCTCTTCGAGCTGGCTGGAGCCCTGGGTGCCGAGCGTGTCGAGGCGCCGGCTGGCGTACTCCTCGGCCTTGGACTCGGCGAGCGCCTGTCCCTTGAGGCCGTTCTCCTCGTAGTCGGGGTTCGCGGTGACGTACTCGTTCCACATGTCGTACGTCTGCTGGCGGCCCTCGGAGACCTCGTCGACGATCTGCGGGTCGAACCCGGCGAGTTCGAGCGCGGCCTTGGTCTCGTCGTTGGCGCGGATCTCGCAGTTGCGGAAGAACGGCGGGCGGATGTGGATGCGGTGCGAGCCGCAGCTGGTGCCCTCCATGTAGAACTTCGGCGCGGGGTAGACGCACGCGGTGCCGCCCTGCTGCTCGAAGATCTCCGCCTGCTTGGTGTCGAGGACCTTGACGACGCCGTCGGCGCCGTCCTCGCCGCCGATGTCGTTCTGGATGGTCTTGCAGTTCTTCAGGACCGTCTCGACCTGCTCCTCGAAGGCGTCGAAGTCGTCGCCCTTCCAGGTGGACGAGAGCGTCGTCAGGCCCTGCTCCAGTTTGGGGCCGACGATCCGGAAGTCCTCGAAGAAGTCCTTCCAGGCGTCGCGGATGGTGTCGATGGCGTAGTCGGCCTCGGGCTGGGGCCGGATCGACTTGACCATGCTCTGGATGGTCTGGCCCTCGGGCAGCATCATGGTGCCCTCGCGGGCGGCGCGGAGGCTGTTGATCTGGGACGCCTGCGGCACGGCCGACATGAGCTTGACCCACGCGGCCTCGGCGGGCTCCTCCACCTTGCAGGTGCAGTCGCCGGTCTCGCACGAGGGCTTGACCAGGAGGTCGTTCTGCGCCACCGTGAACTGCGAGGAGGACTGGCCCTCCTCGATCTTGCCGTAGTCTTCCTTCTCGATCTCGGCTGCTTCGGTCACTGGCCCGCCTCGCTCTCGGCTCGCTGGAGGATGTCGGTCTGGATCTGGGTGAGGTGCTCGCCGGTGATCCAGGCGACGAGCGATTCGGTGGTGAACGGGTACACGGCCATCTCCTCGGCGCTGGAGTCCGGGTAGAACTCGGGCGCCGACTCGTAGGCCCCGGCCCCGGGGTCGTGCAGGAAGTCGACGGACAGGTAGACGACCCAGTCGCCCTTGCGCCCGTAAGCGTCGACGTAGTACCGGTTCTCGGTGTCGGCGGCGATGTACAGGCTCTCGTCCCAGTCGCCGCCGAGCTCGCCCTCGGTCTCGCCGGTGTAGGCGAGGCCCGCGGCGTTCTCGCGGCGCTGGGCGATGCGCTCGGCGAAGTTCGCCTCGGCCTCGGCCTCGTCGTTCCACGGGGCGAGGCCGCCGCGGACGGCCGCGTCGCCGGTCGAGGAGTACTCGAACGAGCCCTGGACGTCCTCGAACGTGGCGAGGTCGAACAGGCCCGCGCACCCGGCGGACTCGGCGTCGATCCCCTCGCCGATCGGGGTGCTCTGGAGCTCGCCGTCGACCGCGGCGACCCCGAGTTCGGTCTGGAGGGCGGCGAAGTCGCCGAAGACCTCGCAGCCGAGCCAGTCGCCCATGACGGCGTAGGACCCGGTGGGGACGTCGGACTCACCGCTCCCGGTGTCGGCGGCGGAGCAGCCCGCGAGGGCCAGCGCCGCGGCGGCGGTGAGCGCGGCGGCGCCGCGCGTGC
>NZ_QFRW01000143.1 GCF_003265355.1 Glycomyces dulcitolivorans
GACCTGGCCGCGGGCACCGACCCGGTCCGCGCCCTCGCCGCGGCCGAACCCGACTGGCCCGCAGAAGCCGCCGCCACCGCGACCCGCCTGCGGGCCGCCCTCACCATCGCCGCCGAACTCGGCGCCCCCGCGGCCGAACTGTGCCGCCGCCTCGCCGAGCACCTCCGCGAGACGGAGCAGTCCAACGCCCGGGCCCACGCCCAGACCGCGTCGATCCGCACCACCGCCGCACTGCTCATCGCACTCCCCTTGGCCGGCATCGGCTTCGGCGAACTGCTCGGGGCCGAGGCGGTCGCGTTCCTCCTCGCGAACCCGCTCGGCATCGCCGCCGCGGCCACAGCGATGGGGCTCCAGGCCGCGGGCGCCGCCTGGACCGGCCTGCTCATCGGCTCCGTCGGCACGGGAGGCGCGTGATGCTGCGACGACTCGTCGGCCCGCTCGCGGGCACCGGGGCCGCCATCGCCGTCGGCGGACCGACCGGCATCCTCGTCGGCTTCGCGACCTGGTGGCTCACCGCCCGGCTCCTGCGCCCCGACCCCGACCGGAAGGAGCGGGCCGCCGCCGCGCGCCTCGCCCCCGACTGGCCCTGGACCCTCGACCTGATCGCCGCGGGCCTGCGCTCCGGCGCCCCGTTCCCGCAGGCCGCCTTCGCGGTCGCCGACACCGACGAATCGGATATAGGCGACCGGCTCAGCCGCTTCGCCGGAGCGATCCGCCTCGGCGCCACCGCCGCCGAAGCCCTCCCCGAACTCGGGAGGCTCCCCGGCGCCGAACGCCTCGCCCGCCAACTCGACCGCTCCGGCGACACCGGCGCGGCCATCGCGGGAGGACTCGAACAGCTCGCGGCCTCCCTCCGCGCCGACCAGCGCACCCAGACCGAAGAACGCGCCGGACGCGCCGCAGTCGCCCTCGTGGGCCCGCTGTGCCTGTGCTTCCTGCCCGCGTTCGTCATCGCCGGAATCGGCCCGGTCGTCCTCGGCGTCGTCGCCGAGACCCTGGGCCCCGGACTCTGACCGACCTGCACCACAACCGAAGAGAGGAACCGCAATGCGAACCCACACCGAGACCACCGTCGCCCTCCCGACCCGCCGCCCGTCCCCGGGCCGCCCCGCCACCCGCCAGGACGCCTGCCGACCCGAATCCATCCGCTGGCCCACCTGCCGCACCGCGACCTGCAACGCCCCGAGATGCAAGGCGTCCCGCCACGAACCCGAACCCGAGCACGACGACGTCGAGGAGCCCACGGTCCGCCTCACCCTGGCCCCGGTGAGCGAACCGGCCTGGTCCCCCGGCAGCAACCGCGCCCGCACGCCGATCACCGCCGAGGCCCCGCAGGTCCCCGACGACCGCCCGGCCTCCCGCTACCGCCGCCCCGGCCCGGGCGAACCCGACGAATGGCGCCCGGGCCGCATGCGCGCCAGCGCGAAACCGAGCTGGGGCGGCAGGTTCGCCTCCAAGATGCGCGGCGAGAGCGGGATGAGCACCGCTGAGTACGCCCTCGGGACCTTGGCGGCCGTCGCGTTCGCCGGGGTGCTGATGAAGGTCCTGACCTCGGGGACGGTCCAAAGCGCCCTGCAATCCCTGATCGAAAGGGCCCTGACATGAGACCCAGGACCGCGCTCCGCAAGCACGAGCGCCCATCCCAGCAGGAACGGGGCCGCCCGCCCAATCAAAGTCGCCGGGCCCGCGACGCACTAGGCCAACGAGGATTTGTCACGGCCGAGATGGCGGCGGCACTGCCCGCGGTGGTGGCGGTGCTGGCCCTCGGGTTGTGGGCGGTGTCCGCGGTCGGGTTGAAGGTCAGGGCGATCGACGCGGCCAACAGCGCCGCGATCGCCGCCGCCCGCGGCGAGGACGCCCAAGCGGTCGCGATGGTCTACCTGCCCGACGGGGCGTCGGTCGCCGTCTCCGAGGACGGCGAGGTGGCCCGGGCCGTGGTCACGGCCGCGGCCCGGCCGCTCGGGCCGTTGACCCCGTCGATGACGATCACGGCGACGGCGGTCGCCCCGCTCGAACCGGGACTGGACCGATGAGGAGAACCAGAGGAAGACCCCGCCCGGACAGGCCGGGTCGCGGTCGGCCGCAGGGACGTGCCGGCGCTGAGGAGGGCTCGGCGACGGTCCTGGCGGCCGGAGTGGCGGTAGCGCTGGTCGCGACCGCGGTGGCGTTCACCGCGATCGGCCAGGCGAGCGCGGCCCGCCACCGGGCCCAGGGCGCGGCGGAC
>NZ_QFRW01000144.1 GCF_003265355.1 Glycomyces dulcitolivorans
GGTCCGGGCGCCGTGCAAGGACGGCGCCCGGACCGGCCATCCGTCAACCACCCATCTGAAGGAAACCGAATGTCCAACTGGCCCAACCCGATCCTCTTCGGCGCCGCCTACTACTACGAGTACCAGCCCGCCGCCGCGCCCGGCCTCGACGGCGAAGCCGGACTCCAGCGCCTCATCCACGACCTCGACCTCATGGTCGAGGCCGGGTTCTCCGTCATCCGCGTCGGCGAATCCGTTTGGAGCACTTGGGAACCCGATAACGGCCGCTTCGACCTCGACTGGCTGCAACCGGTCCTGGACGGCGCGCACGAGCGCGGCATCGCCGTCGTCCTCGGGACGCCCACGTACGCCGTCCCGCCGTGGCTCGCCCGCCTCTACCCCGAGATCGCCGGCGAGCACCGCACCGGCGAGCGGATCGGCTGGGGCGGCAGGCAGGAGGTCGACTACACCCACCCGGCCTTCCGGTTCCACGCCGAACGCGTCATCCGCAAGATCCTCGCCCGGTACGCCGACCACCCGGCCGTCATCGGCTTCCAGGTCGACAACGAGCCGGGCCTCCACCTCTTCCACAACCACGGCGTGTTCCAGCAGTTCACCGACCACCTGCGGCACAAGTACGGCGACGTCGAGACCCTCAACCGCGAATGGGGCCTGGTGTACTGGTCCCACCGGCTCTCGACCTGGGCCGACCTGTGGACCCCCGACGGGAACGCGCAGCCGCAGTACGAGCAGGCGTGGCGGCGCTTCCAGACCGAGCTGACCACCGACTTCATCGGCTGGCAGGCCGACATCGCCCGCGAGTACTCCCGCGAGGACCAGTTCGTCACCACCTGCATCTCCTACCCGCGCCCGGCCATCGACGACCGCGCGCTCGCCTCGCGCCTGTCGATCACCGCCGGGAACCCGTACTACCGCATGCAGGACGCCTTCGCGCTCCCGCACGACAGCGCCGGCGACGCCGCCGCCTGGAACACCCGCGGCACGTGGGCGCTCTACCACTCCGCCGACCGGATGTACTCCTCGCGGCAGGAGCCGTTCCTCGTCACCGAGACGAACGCGCAGGCCATCGGCGGGCCCTGGGACAACCACCCCGCGTACGACGGGCAGTGGCGCCAGGCCGGATGGGCGCTGGTGTCTCGCGGGGCCAGGATGATCGAGTACTGGCACTGGCACACCCTCCACTTCGGAACCGAGACGTACTGGGGCGGCATCCTCCCCCACAGCCAGCAGCCCGGCCGGACCTACCGCGAGCTCGCGCAGCTGGGCGCGGAGTTCCGCAAGGCCGGTGCGACCCTGGACGGGCTGGTGCCGCATGCCGACGTCGCGGTCCTGTACTCCAAGCCGAGCGAATGGGCGCTCGCGGCGCAGCCGGCTCTGGCGGATGCCGAGGGCGGGCCCGACCGGCGCTCGTTCGAGTCGATCAGCGGGCCGTTCTACAAGGGCGCCTTCGACGCCGGGCTCCAGGTGCGCATCGTCCACACTGAGCAGCTCGGCTCTCCGGAGGAGGCGGTGGCGCAGTTCCCGGTGCTCGTGGCGGCCGGGATCTACACGGCCGACGACGCGCTGTTGGACTGGCTCGACCGGTACGCGGCGGCGGGCGGGCACCTGGTGCTGGGCCCGCGCACGGGCTACGCGGACGAGGAGGCGCGGGCGCGCCTGGAGGTCAAGCCCGCGCGGCTCACCGAGGCGGCCGGGGCCTGGTACGAGGAGTTCGCGAACCTCGACGGCGAGGTCGCGGTGCACGCAGCCGAGGGCTCGGGGCTGGACCTGGGTCCCGATGCGGCGGCGCTGAAGTGGGCCGACGGGGTCTACCTCGACGGCGCCGAGGCGCTGGCCGAGTACGCGCACCCGCACTTCGGCAAATTCAAGGCGGCGACGACGCGGGAGCACGGCCGGGGCCGGGTCACCTATGTCGGGACGGTCCCGAACGACGCCTTCGCGAAGGCGCTCTTCACTTGGGCCGCAACGGGTGACGCGTGGCGTCCGGCGAACCCGAGTGTGACGGCGACGAGCGGCACCGCGGGCGACGGCGGCACGGTCCGCTTCGTGCACAACTGGTCCTGGGACGAGACTTCGGTGGAACTGCCGGTCGCGGCGGTCGACCTCCTGGACGACGCCGAGTACGCGGCGGGTACTTCACTGCGCCTGGGGCCGTGGGACGTGAAGGTCCTGCGCGAGATCGGGTAAGAGCTGATCGGGGGCCGGACCGCGTCGCGGTCCGGCCCCTAGCCGCGCTCGCTCCATCGGGCGAAGCTCCGGGTC
>NZ_QFRW01000145.1 GCF_003265355.1 Glycomyces dulcitolivorans
CTGCCGGGCGGCGCGGCGGTCGCGGCCGGGACCGGTCCCGGCAGGGGCGGAGGCATGATGGGCGGCGGTGGCGGCGCCCGCGGGGCGGGCGGCGTCGGCGACGACGAGACCTCCCGCGAGTCCAAGCTCATCGAGGACGACGACGACATCTGGGGCATCGGCAAAGCCGCCGACGACCTCTACGAGTGAGGAGTCGGCGATGGACAACGGCACCATCTGCTTCTTCGTGGTGGTCGGCGTGGTCGCGCTGTGGCTCTACAGCCGCGGCGAGAAGCGCCGCGACGAGGCCGTCAACAAGTTCAAGACCCGCTGCGGCGAGTGCGAGTTCACCTCGGCCTGGCTGCCGGAGTCGGCGGCCCAGGAGGCGATGATCGACCACTACGCGGCCGAGCACCCTGGCACGCCGCCGGGAGGTCTCATCCAGTTCCGGTGAGCCGCAAGCAGAGGCCCGGTCCCGGCAGGGGGACCGGGCCTCGTTGCGTGCGTGGCGCGGTTCGGCGCGGTGGGGTCAGGCTGCGGGGCGCGAGAGGAGGGCGGCGAGGGCTTCGTGCGCTTCGGCTTGGGCCGCTTGGACGGTGGCGGTGGCGCGGGCGGACAGCTCCTCGCACTCGGTGTCGAGGGTCGCGTTGGGGACCAGGAACTTGAAGCCGGTGAGGCGGCCCTCGATGTCGACCTCGGCCGAGCACAGGTCGTCGTCGGTGGTGTGCGCGAAGCGGTCCGCGGCGCGGGCGGCGATGCGGTCGCGCAGCTCGTCGCCCTTGCGGTCGGGCATGCGGCTGGCGAGCAGGTCCGGGTGGGCGCGTTCGAGGTTCAGCACGTGCTCCGAGCGGGTCTTCTCGGCCCCGGTCCAGGCGGCCTCGATCGCGTCGGCGGCCGCGCGGTTGCTGAGGCGGTCGACGGTGGGGCTCAGCGCGAGCGTGCGCAGGCGGCCGAGGTAGTCGAGCCGGACCCAGGCGACCCGGCCGGCGTCGGTGCCGTCGAACGTGCGCGTCGCGAGCTCCTCGGTGAGCGCCTGCGCCCGCTCGGCGAGGTCGGCGGCCTGCTCGTACCGGTCCCTGGCGGGCGCCGCCGCGAGCGCCCGGTCCACGTTGTCGCGCACCGGCCCGGCCGGGAGCCGCCTCGCGGCGCGGCGCGCGGCCTCGACGCGGTCCTCGTAGTCTTCGGGGATCTCGATCCGGTTCATCGGGCTTACCTCCTCATGGCGCTGACGACCGCCAGCTTCGGCGGCCCGGCCACCGATCGGTCACTGATCGGTCATCTCCGCGGGCATCCGATCACCGGCCGGGGGCGACGCCGGAACCCCGGTTGTATGAGAGAGGCGGTCGGGGGACATCGGACATGGGAAAGCGCCGGCCCGCGCTTTGGATCGGGCCGGCGCTCATATCGCCGCACTCTTTCGGGTGACTTTTGGTTCACTCGGGCCGTTTTCGGCGTTGATCCTGTCGGACCCCTTTGGCAGGATCGAGCGCGGCGACGATTTCGGTCCCCTCTGGGTGGGTGGGGGCTAGGGATGGCAACGGGCGTTGCGAGCTGCGCTCATGCTTTCTGCTCGCGCCCGGCCCATGTCCCGCGGTGGTTCAGTCGGCGGTGGTCACCTCCGCAGCGGTGACCGTGTAGGCGGTCGGATCGGAGCCGTCGGCGGTGAAGAGCACCGTCCCGGAATCGGAGCCTCCGGCGTCGATCAACGCGGTCCCGGAGTCCGAGGCGTCGAGCAGAACCGTCCCGGAGGTCGAGCCGTCCGATGAGGATCCGCCCGTTCCTTCGGGAGTGGTCCCGGCATCGGCGAACGCGAGCGTGGCCTCGTTGTCCGTGTCGGCCCCGCCGCCAGCGATCTCCGCAAGTGCCGCCTCCATGCCGTGCAGCGTGCCCCGCAGGTACTGGAGGTTCCGCCAAGTCGCGGCATGGAACTCCTGGTACCGCCCGGCGGCGTTGTCGGCCGCGCCCGGGGCTGTCCCGAAGGCCGGGGCCCGGCTGAGCGTCCCCGTGGCGAGCACCGGGATCACCTGGCCCTCAAGCTGATCGAGCAGCCCGAGCAGAAACTCCCGGTACTCCTCGACCGCCTCGGCGTCGAACACTCGCTCCTGCGCCATCTCGCCCTCCTAGCTGTACGGGTCGTCGCCGGGCCGCACATAGCCCCAGACGTTGTCGGTCTCGCGGAACAGCAGGTCCTCCTGCTCCTCCGGCTCCTCGTCCTCTTCGGACTTCTCGCCCTTCTTCCGAGCGTCTGCCGCCGCCTGGCTCCCGCCGACCACCGCGCCCCGCGCCGCGCCCACGCTCGAACCAGAACCACCGGAAGCGGCCGGGCCGGCCGTCGCGCCCGGCGCGAACACGCCCGGACCCGCGCCCGTGAAACCCGGGGCGCCGCCCGTGACGGTCGCAGTGCCGCC
>NZ_QFRW01000146.1 GCF_003265355.1 Glycomyces dulcitolivorans
CCGTGCAGCCCGCCCCCGGCGCGCCGCCCGGTCGGCGGATCGACCGGGTCGCGGCCGCGCTGCGGCAGACGCCCGGCCAGCTGCGGGGCGTCCTCGCGGTCCTGGCCGCGCTCATCCTCGGCGCCGGGATCACCGGCATGACCTCGATCCTCGCGAAGTCCGCGGTCATCGAGGAGACCACCAGCCAGTCCGGGCGCCTCTCGGTGGCCGCGCTCCAGCTGTACCAGGCGCTCTCGCAGGCCGACGCGACCGCGGCCTCCTCGTACCTGACGGCGGGCACGCCCTCGGAGGAGACCAGCGACGCCTACCGGACCGCGCTGCGCGACGCCACCGTGGCGCTCGCGACGGCCGCGGGCGAGGTCGAGAACGCCGCCGACGTCGAACTGGTCGCCGAGCTCAACGCCCGGCTGCCGGTGTACACGGGCCTGGTCGAGTCCGCCCGCACGTTCAACCGGCTCGGCGAGCCGGTCGGCGCGACCTACCAGGAGCAGGCGTCCACGCTCATGCGCGAGCAGATGCTCCCCTCGGCGCACACGCTCCAGGAGAACGCGCTCGCGCAGCTGACCGAGTCCCGCGACGGCGCCGCGGCGTTCCCGTACGCGGCCGCCGCGCTCGTCCTGGCCGCGCTCGGCACCCTCGTGTGGGCCCAGATGTGGCTCTCGCGCAAGACGAACCGCACGTTCAACCTCGGCCTCGTCGGCGCCACCGTCCTGCTCGTGGTCTTCGCCGGATGGCTCGCGCTCGCTTCGGTCGCCTCCGCGGGCCACACCGACCGGTCCCACGAGGACGGGTCGCGGCCCCTCGAACTGCTCGCGCAGGCCGAGATCGCCGCCCAGCAGGCCCGCGCCGAGGAGTCGCTGCTGCTCATCGCCCGCGGCGAGGACCAGCAGGCCGCCGACCGCTACGCCGAGCACATGAGCGAGCTCGCCGCCGAAGGCGGCCTCCTCGACCAGCTCGACGAGGCCTTCAGCGGCGACGCCGACCTGTCGGCGTCCGTCGACGCCGCCCGCGACGCGGCCACCGCCTGGAGCAACGGCCACGGCGAGGTCGTCAAACTCGCGCAGGAGGGCAGCTACACCGAGGCGGTGGCACTGGCCGTCGGCGACGACGAGACGAGCCTCCAGACCTCGTTCAACGCCCTCAACGAGGCGCTGACGTCGGCCACCGACACCAGCGCCGACCGGTTCGTCGAGGCCACGATCGACGCCCAGCGGTCCCTCTCGGGCGCCGCGGCGGGCCTCGCGGCCCTCTCCCTGGCGGCGCTCATCAGCGCCGCCGTCGGCATCCAGATGCGAGTGGCGGAGTACTACGCATGATCCGAATCGCGAAACCGGCGCTCGCCGCCATCGCCGCCTGCCTCGTCCTGGCCGCCTGCACCGGCCCGGCCAACATGGAGCCGCCGGAGGTCGACGTCCCCACCCCCCTGCCGGAGGGCATCGACTTCGACCCCGACGCCAGCCCCGCCGCAGCGGACACCAGCTGCGACCCGCTCGCCTCGTACAACCCCGCCTCGGTCACCGCCGACCAGGCCCGCGCCGCGCTCGACGACCCGGGCGTGGTCCGCATCGGCATCAGCCAGTCCACCAACCTCATGGGCTACCGCGACCCCGAGACGAACGAGCTCGCCGGCTTCGACATCGACATCGCCAAGGCCATGGTCCAGGCGATCATGGGCGACGCGACGAAGGTCCGCTGGGTGCCCATGACCTCCGGCGAGCGCGAGCCGGCCCTCGCCGAGAACCGCGTCGACATGGTCGTGCGCACCATGTCGATCACCTGCGAGCGCTGGCAGAACGTCGAGTTCTCCACCGAGTACTACCACGCCGGCCAGCGCCTCCTGGTCACCAAGGACTCCGGGATCCCCGGGCTCGCCGAGATGACCGCCGACCAGCTGGTGTGCACCGGCGCGAGCTCGACCTCGGTCGGGAACATCGCGGCGGTGAACCCCGAGGTCCAGCCGGTCACGGTCCCCGACTTCAACGACTGCCTCGTGCTGCTCCAGCAGGGCACGGTCGACGCGGTCGCCATCGACGACACGATCCTGGCGGGCATGGCCGTGCAGGACCCGACGCTCCAGGTCGTCGGCGAGGCGTTCTCGGTGGAGTCGTACGGGATCGCGTTCCAGAAGGGCGACACCGACCTCGCGCGGTTCGTCAACGGCGCGCTGGCGGCGATGATCGCCGACGGCCGCTGGCAGGCCTCCTACGACACGTGGCTGGCCGAGCCGCTCGCGATGGACGCGGCCGCCCTGACCACGCAGTACCGGGACTAGAAGGGGAGCCGCATGAGCGACCAGCAGCCGCCGCCCGAGCACACCCAGCGGTACCAGCCCGGCCAGTACCAGCAGCCGCCGCCGACCGAGGAGTCCGACACGCTCGCGGTCCGCCGGCGCATGTCCACGCCGCCGCCCGTGCCGCCGCAGCCGGGCTTCGCGCCCCCGCCGCCGGGCCCGCCGGGGAC
>NZ_QFRW01000147.1 GCF_003265355.1 Glycomyces dulcitolivorans
CGCCGCGAACGCCGCCGCCCACGGCCCGCCGACGCGCGCCGCGAGGACCGCCGCCCGGTCGGCGCAGTCCCGCGCCTGGCCCTCGTTCCCCGACTTCTGGTGCGCGATCGCCAGGTAGCCCAGGCAGATGAGCTGCTCCAGGCCCTGCCCGCGCCGCTCGGCCGCCGCGAGCGCGAGCGTCTGCGCCTCCAGGAGCTCGTGCCCGGAGGCGCGGTCGACCATGCGCTCGGCGAGGATCCGGCCCAGCTGCCACACCCGCAGGTCCGCCTGGAACCCGGCCTCGGTCCGCAAGAGGCCGTGGAGGACCCGGTGCTCGGCGTCGAACCACGCCGCCGCGGCCGCCGCGTCCGCGAAGGCCTCGACCCGGACGCCGGGCGCGGTCGGCCCCGGCTCGACCCCGTGCCCGCCCAGGCCATTGGCGGGGTGGAGGCGGTCGGCGCGGAGCGCGGCGTGCAGGTAGTGCTCCAGCATCCGCAGCGCGGCCGCGCGCCGCTCCGGTTCCAGCACTTCGTCTTCGAAGCACTCGGCCGCGTAGGCGCGCAGCAGGTCGTGGATCGAGTACCGGTCGCCCGGGAGCGGTTCGACGAGGTTGAACTCGGCGAGCGATTCGAGCGCGGCCCGCGCCTCGGCGGGCGGGGCGCCCATGAGGCTGGCCATCGCCGCCGGGGTCAGGTCGGGGCCGGGATGGAGCCCGAACAGCCGGAACGCCGCCGCGTCCCGCTCGTCGAGGAGCTGGTACGAGCAGTCGAAGACCGTGCGCGGATCGGACGCGAAGTCGGTGGAGACGAGCACGCTGAGGACGTTCGCGGCGCCCGCGAGCTTGTCGGCGAGCGCGTCGAGGGGCAGGCGCGGGTCGGCGGCGGCCCAGGACCCGACGAGCGTCAGCGCCAGGGGAAGCCGCCCGCACGCGGCGGCGATGCGGCCCACGGCCTCCCGGTGGGCGTCGGCGCGTTCGGGCCCGATGCGGCGGGCCAGCAGCGCCTCCGACTCCGGCACCGGCATAGGTCCCAAGTGGACGACCTCGGCGCCTTCGTTCATGTCCAGGCCCACGAGCCGGTCCCGGCTGGTCACGATCGTGAAACTGCCCGGGGCCGTGAGCAGCAGGGGCCGCACGTGCGCGGCGTCGCGGGCGTTGTCCAGCAGCACCAGGACCCGCCGCTGCGACAGGATCGTCCGGTACAGGCCCGCACGCTCGTCGAGCCCGGCCGGGATCGCGCCCGCACCGAACGCCGCGAGGGCCTCCCCGAGGACGTCCTCGGGGCTCGCGCCCGGCGCGGCGGGGTCAAAGCCGCGCAGGTTGAAGTACAGCTGCCCGTCCGGGAACCGGTGCGCGACGCGGTGGGCCCACCGCACTGCGAGCGCGGTCTTCCCGATGCCGCCCATGCCCGTGACGGCGGCCAGACCGGCCTCGGCGCCGGCGTCCATGAGGAACCGGTCGAGGGCGCGGATCTCGGTCTCGCGGCCGGTGAAGCGGGGCGTGGCGCGCGGCAGCATCGCGGGCACCGCCGACGGCACCGCGGGCGGGGGCTCGACGTCCGCGGGCTGGTCGCGGAGGATCGCGGTGTGGAGGGCGACGAGCTCCCGGTCGGGGTCGGCGCCGAGCGCGTCGGCGAGCCGGTCCTTCAGGGCCGCAAACGCTTCGAGGGCTTCGGCGGTGCGGCCGGAGGCGTGGAGGGCGCGCATGAGGAGGGCGGTGAGGCGCTGGCGGGTGTCGTGGGCGGCGATGATGTGCCGCAGCTCCTCGACGGCGCCGGCGGCGCGGCCGGTGTCGATGTCGGCGTCGATGCGCTGTTCGAGGAGGGTGAGGCGGTACTCGTCGAGGCGGCGGCCGATCGCCCCGGCGGCGCGGCCGGGGAGGTCGGCGAGGGCGGGGCCGCGCCATTCGTCGAGGGCCTCGCGCAGGACCGCGGCGGCCTTCTCGGCCTGGTTCTCGCGGCGCAGGGCCCGTGCTTCGGCTTCTTTCGCCTTGCAGCGCAGGGTGTCGAGTTCGGTCTCGCCGATGCGGAAGCGGTAGGCGCGGCCGACGGTCTCGATGCGGGTCCGTGCGGCGCCGAGCTGGCGGCGCAGGACGCCGACGGTGTTCTGGACCTGCGTCTCGGGGTCGAGGGGCAGGTCGTCGCCGTAGACGGCGGCGACGAGGCCGCTGATGGGGACGGCGCGCCCGGCGTCGTCGAGGAGGAGCGCGAGGATCGTGGTGGCGTTGCCCCGCGGGATCGCGACCTGGCCGCCGTCCACGCGGACCTCCAGGGGTCCGAGCAGGCGCACGTCGAGGGCCATGGCGTCGTCGCTTTCCTCACCGCGGGTTGGGGCTTCAGTGTCCCACAGCGACTGGTGGCGCGTTCGGCATGACGATCCGAGGACCGATCCGTGAGGCGCGGGTCGAGGATTCGAGCAGACCGGACGAGCCGAGGAGGGGCCGCCATGGAGCGCATCGCCGTACCCGACGACTACGAGGACCGCCTCGCGGCCGCGCGGACCGCGCTGCGGCGCCTGCCCGCGGGGCCGCTGCGCGAGAGCGCCGAGCGGGTCCTCGCCTCCGCGCCGTCGCGCGAC
>NZ_QFRW01000148.1 GCF_003265355.1 Glycomyces dulcitolivorans
CCGCCGAGGCGACCGCGGGCGACGTCAGCGCGGCCTGGGGGGCGCCGGCCGGACTGCTCGCCGCCGAGGGCGCGCTGCTGTGGTCGCGGCCCGGGCGGCGCACTCAGGCCGTCCTCGCGGGCACGCTCATCGGGACCGCCTTGGCGGTCGTGACGGTGCGCCTGGGGTACATGGACGCGTCGGCCGCCCTCACCTCCGCGATCCTCGTCCCCTCCATCGCGGTCGGCATCGTGTGCCAGCTGTGGCACTACCAGGTCGCCCGGGAGCTGGAGAAGGCCCGCGGGCTCGCCGCCGACCTCGCCGTCGCCGAGGAGCGCCTGCGGTTCGCGGGCGAGCTGCACGACGTCCAGGGCGGCCACCTCCAGGCGATCATGCTCAAGGCCCAGGTGGCGCGCCGGTTCGCCGACACCGACCCCGAGCTGGCCGCCAGCGAGGTCCGCGCGGTCGAGGAGCTCGCGCGCGAGGCCCTGCGCGACATGCGCGCCGTCGTCGGCGGCTACCGCAAGACCGCCCTGGCCGACGAGATCGACTCGGCCGCACGGATCCTCAAGTCCGCCGGGGTCGAGGCCAGCGTGCCCGACGCGGCGCCGACCCTCGACGAGGACACCGAGCGGCTGCTCGGGCTGCTGGTGCGCGAGGCGACCACGAACCTGATCCGCCACGCCGAGCCGACCGCCGCGAACGTCTCCATCGTGGAGATCGACGCGGAGGTCACCGTCACCGTCGTCAACGACGGCGCGGCCGAGCCCGCCGAGGGCGGCAACGGCCTGTCGATGCTCTCCCGGCGCTTCAGCGAGGCCGGCGGCACCGTCGAGCACGCGCTCGACGGCGACCGCTGGACCATCAAGGGGACCCTGCCGAAACCGGTCCCCCGCCCGCGGCAGGCGCCGCGCGTCCGCGGCTCCCGCAGCAGGCGCTCGCGCCGCTGAGCGGGGTCAGGCGCTGAACGTGTGGGACTCCAGGTGGTCCAGGAGCACCCACTCCGACTCCGGGCTCGCCTCGGCCACCAGCTCCCCCAGCGCCGCGGCCCCGAAGTGGTCGACCGCGGGTTCCTCAAGGGGCGCTTCGTAGTCGTCCCAGTGCGTCGGCACGATGTACGGCGGGTGCCTGGTGGCCGCGAGCATCCGCGGCACGTAGTCCGGGTAGTTCGGGTTGGGGCCCTGCATGAACAGCACCGTCGGCCGCACCCCGGCGACCTCGCGCTCGTGGAAGGACGGCAGGCCGTTGAAGAACAGCGACACCTCCCCGAACGTCACCAGGTAGGCGAGGGACCCGCCCTCGACGAGGTCCTTGATGGCCTCGGGTCTCGCCGGGACCGGGCCCGGGCGGGTGCCGGGGAACAGCAGCGACTTGTGCTTGCCGGAGACGCCGTGCGAGGAGCGGAACACCTCGACGGTGTAGCCCTCGAACTGATACAGCTCCCCGCCGCCGACCTGCGACAGCTGCGCGTCCGGAGTGCCCATGGCGCGCAGCAGGTTCAGGTGCGTCTCGGTGCCGAGCACCGTGGCGCCGGTCTTGGCGGCCACGGCCGGGACGTCGGCGATGTGGTCGAAGTGCGCGTGCGTGACCAGGATCGAGTCGGCGGTGCCGATGTAGGCCTCGATCGCGGTCTCGTCCACGGTGATCGGCGTGTCCGGGTTGAACTGGCCGGGGACCGTGGCGCCGGTGTAGGTGCGCGAGACGTACGGGTCGACCAGGACGGTGGTCCCGTCCGAGGTGATCTCCCAGGCGTTGGTGCCGAGCCAGCGGACGGTGACCTCAGAACTCATGGCTCTCCAGGTGGTCGATGAGCAGGAACTCTGTGTCGGGGCTCGCGGCGGCCACGCGGTCGCGCAGGGCCTCCCAGTCGCCGCCCTTGACGGCCGGCTCGGTCAGCGGCTTGTCGAAGTCGTCCCAGTGGGAGGCGACCACGTACGGCGGGAACCCGGTCGCGGCCAGCGCGCGCTCGACGAAGTCCGGGGTGTGGCCGCCGCCGGGCTGGAGGAACAGCACCGTGGGCCGCACGCCTTCGATCTCGTGCTCGTGGAAGCTCGCCGACCCCATGTTGAAGAAGGAGACGGAGCCGAAGTCGATCAGGTAGGTGAGGGAGCCGCCCTCGATGAGGTCCTTGATTTTCTTGGGCCGCGAGGGGACCTTCCCGGGGCGGGTGCCGCCGAAGAGGATCCTCTTGTGCTCGCCGGTGGTGGAGTGGGAGGAGCGGAACACCTCGACGGTGTAGCCCTCGAACCGGTACAGCTCCCCGCCGCCGACCTGCGACAGCTGCGCGTCGGGGGCGTCCATGGCGCGCAGCAGGTTCAGGTGCGTCTCGGTGCCGAGCACCGTGGCACCCGTCTGCTTCGCGAGGTAGGGGACGTCGGCGATGTGGTCCCAGTGCCCGTGGGTGACGAGGATCGTGTCGGCCTTCGGCAGGTGCTCGTCGACGACGTCCTCGTGGACCTCGATGCGGGTCGCGGGGTCGGCGCCGCCGCTGGTGTAGGCCCCGGTCGGGAAGCGGCTCACCCACGGGTCGATGAGGACGGTCGCGGTCTCGGTGGTGAACTCCCACGCGTTGGTGCCCAGCCAGCGCAGGCGCACTCCGGCGGTCTCGGCCTGGGCCGCGGCGACGCCGCCCCCGGCGGCGGC
>NZ_QFRW01000149.1 GCF_003265355.1 Glycomyces dulcitolivorans
AGGGCGCGTTCGAGGATCGCCGCGTCCACGTCGAACCGGTCGGGCGCGCCGCGCAGCTGGTCGGCGACGCCGAGCAGCTCGGCCGCGGCGCCGTCGTCGCCGCCGGCGGCCGCGAAGGACCCGGCCGCGATCGCGACCTTCGCGAGGACCGGCATGTCGAGCGCCTCCAGCGCCGAGTCGAAGGAGTCGGCGAGCAGGCGGCGCGCGCCGTCCTCGTCGCCCTTCGCGAGGGCCGTGAAGATCCGGGCCCGCGACATCAGCGCGGTCCACTGGGGAGGGACGATGCCGCCGGAGTCCTCGCGCAGCCAGTTCGCAGCGGCGTAGTGCTGCTCGGCGTCCTCCAGGCGGCCTTCGAGGCGGGCCAGGTCGCCGAGCCCCAAGTGCGCGAACAGCGCCTGGCGGGCCGAGGACGGGTGGTCGTGGTCGGCTTCGGCCTCGGCGATGACCTCCTCCATGGCGGCGCGCGCCTCCGCGTTGCGGCCCTGGCGAAGGAGTGCGCTGGCGAGGATGGTGCGGGTCTGGACGGCGGCCGCGCCGGGGCTGAGTTCGCGCTGGAGCCGGATCGACTCCTCAAGGGCGGCGACGGCGGGTTCGAGGTCGCCGAACATCAAGCCGACCTGGGCGAGCCAGGTGAGGGAGTGGTAGCGGCCGTAGCGGTCGCCGACCTCTTTGAAGCCGACGGCGGCGCGGGCGAGGTCGACGCGCATGGCGGTCATCTCGCCGCGGTCTTCGAGGAGGAGCGCGCGCAGCAGCCACATGACGGCGCGCACCCACGGGTCGGGGTGCCCCATACGCTCCTGAATGGACGTGAAGCCGCCGTCGTGGTCGTCGATGAACATGCGCAGCAAGGGATCGGCGATGGCGAGCAGCGGGTGGTCCCGGTACGGCTCGGCGGCGCGCGCGACCTCCTCGAACTCGGCGATGATCCCGTCGGCCTGGAACGAGCCGCACAGCATCCGGTTGACGACCGCCATGCCCTGCACGACGACCCGCGATTCGGCGGGCGCGGGGCCGGGGACGGCGAGCGCGGCTTCGAGCCGGCCGGAGATCTCCAGGCTGGCGCCGGTGTAGAGCCAGTAGACGCACATGGCCGCGGCGAGGCGGACCGCGGTGTCGGCGTCGCCGCCGCCGACGGCGAAGTGGAAGGCGGCCAGGAGGTTCCCGCGTTCGGCTTCGAGGCGGCGCATCCAGACGACCTGGTCGGCGCCGCGCAGGTGCGGGGCGGCGCTCTCGGCGAGGTCGAGGGCGTACGCGGCGTGGGCCTCGTGGGCCTTGACGAGGCGGCCGGTCTCGGCGAGGCGGTCCTGGCCGTACTCGCGGATGGTCTCCAGCATGTGGAAGCGGCCGGCGGCGCCGGGCTGGAGGATCGACTTGTCGGCCAACGCGGTCAGGGTGTCGAGGGAGGCGCCGAGCCATGCGGCGGCGTCGATGGACAGGCCTCCGGCGAAGACGGAGGCGGCTTCGGCGAGGTCGCGTTCGGCGGGTTCGAGGAGGTCCCAGCTCCAGGCGACGACGGCGCGGAGGGTCTGGTGGCGCGGGAGGGCGGTGCGGGAGCCGCCGGTGAGGAGCAGGAAGCGGTCGTCGAGGCGCTCGGCGACCTGCGCGAGGTCGAGGGTGCGGAGCTTCGCGGCGGCGAGTTCGATCGCGAGGGGGAGGCGGTCGAGGCGGTCGCAGAGGGCCGCGACGACGTCGGCGTTCGTTTCGGTGACGGTGAATCCGGGGCGGGCGGCGGCGGCGCGGTCGGCGAAGAGACGCGGCGCGGCGCGGGTGCCGAGGGGGCCGATATGGCAGACGGTCTCGCCGGTGATGGCGAGGGGTTCGCGGCTGGTGGCGAGGATGCGCAGGTCGGGGCAGCGGCCGAGGAGGCGGTCGGCGAGGTCGGCGGCGGCGCCGATGACGTGCTCGCAGTTGTCGAGGACGAGGAGGACCGGGCGGGCGGCGAGGGCGTCGGCGAGGCGCTCGAAGGTGTCACCGGGGGCGCGGCGGTCGGCGGGCTCGTCGTCGAAGGCGCCCACGGCTTCCGCGGCGACGCGGGCGACGCCTTCGGGGTCGGTGATGCTGGCGAGCTCGGCGATCCAGGTGCCGCCGGGCGGGGCGGTGGAGGCGGCGACGGAGGTGGCGAGGCGGGTCTTGCCGACGCCGCCGGGGCCGCAGAGGGTGACGAGCCGGGAGGTGCTGAGGGCGGCGGCGATCTGGGCGCGTTCGGGTTCGCGGCCGACGAAGCTGGTGAGCGGGGCGCGGAGGTTGCCGCGGACGCGGACGGGGGTCGGAGCCGGTTCGAGGAGTCTCATGTGGACTGAAGTGAGAGCGGGGCCGGGGTCGGCGCCGAGCTCGTCGGCGAGGCGGCGGCGCAGGGCCTCGAAGCGGGCGAGCGCTTCGGCCCCTTGGCCGGCGGCGAGGAGGGCGCGGAAGTACAAGGCGTGCAGGCGTTCCCGGAGGGGGTGCGCGACGGCGGCCTCGGCGAGCGCGGGCAGGAGTGCGGCACCGGTTGCGCTGGAGGCGAGTTCGGCCTCGGCCCAGTCTTCGACGGCGGCGAGGCGGGCCTCGTCGAGAGCGGCGATGGCGCTGAGGGCGTCGGGGGTGTCGGCGAGCGCGGGGCCGCGCCACAGGCCGAGGGCCTCGGCGAGGAGGCCGCGGGCGG
>NZ_QFRW01000150.1 GCF_003265355.1 Glycomyces dulcitolivorans
CTGCGGGCTGCCACCCGACCCGCCCGCGACCGCCGCCGCGGCCGTCCGGCCGCCGAGGTCCGAGCCCAGCGACCCGCCGACGGTGCCGCCGCCGGACGCGAGGCCGCCGCCGCCCCAGATCGACACGTCACCGTGATCCGATGCCTCCCAAGCGGTCTCCTCCACCCGCACCGACCCGTCCCCGCCCGGCGGCACCGGACTCGGATCCTGCGTGGTCTGCGGCGCGACAGGCGCGGCGGGCTGCTCCGCCTCCGGCACCGCCAGATCCATATAGGACGAATCGGCACTCGCCGGGTACGGCCGATCAGACCCGCTCGCCTGCACGGCCGCCAGCTCCTCGCTCTGGCCGTCCCGCTTCGCCGCGATCGACTCGTCGATCGCCGCCTGCCGCTCCTCGTACGCCGCCAGCTCGGCCGCGACCCGCTCCCCGAAGACGTCCTTCGCCTCCTGGCCCGCCAGCGACCTGACGTCCGCGACCAGCGCCCCCAGCCCCGACAGGCCCTCGCCCACCTTCTCCTCGATGAACTCCCGCACCTCGGTCGCCAGCCCCGCGTCGGCCCCCGCGAGCTCCATCGCCCGCTCGGCCTCCTCGCAGGTCATCGTGATGCAGTCCCCGTGCCACCACGCCGGGCGCACATGCAGCGCCGACAGGTTCGACCACTCGCCCTCGACCCCCACCAGCGCTGCCGGATAAGGGATCTCACCCGAATCGCCGCCCTGGAGCGTGTACACCGCCGCCTCGCGCCGCTCCAGCTCCGCGGCCGTCGCCTCCAGGTCGTCGAGCGCACCCTCCACCAGCGCCCGCGCCAGGTCGGCCTGCTCGGCGAACGCGTCGAAGTCGCTCCCCGCCCAGCCCTCCGCGAGCACCGCGAGCTTCGACCGCAACCGCTCCGGCCAGGCCGCCAACCGGTCCCCGACCTCACCCGTCCAACCGTTCCTCAGCCGCTGCAACGAGAACGCATCCGAGTCCTCCGGACGGACCGCCGTGACCGCGGCCCGGAAGTCGTCCTCCGTCGGATACGCCATGCCCTCGCAGCGCGGCTTGAGGCGGTGCAGCTGCCCCTCGACCGGGACCGCCGACGCCAGCTGCACCCAGGCCTCCTCCGCCGGATGCGCCACCGGATGAGGGCACGCCCCGGCCGAGCACCCGGCCCGGCCGCCGGTCTTGGTGTCGCCGAACGCGATCGTGAACTCGAACACCGGCAGCTCCAGCGCGGCCTCGTCGTCGGCCGCGAACAGGTGGTCGGTCATCGCAGCGCACCTCCTCAGGGGGACCCGGCGGTCCTCGTATGCGGCCCATGGAAGACCGCCCCGTCACACATCCGTCATCGGGCGCCCGCGCCGCAGCGGTGACCGATCGGTGACCTCGGCCGCCACGATGCCGGGAACGCCGCCGGGCGCCCGTCCGGGAGTGCGGAAGCGAAGGAGGAACCCATGACCGTGCACATGGACGTCGACGACGTACGAGCGGGCGGCACCGGCCTGCGCGCCCTGGCACCCAACTGCCAGAACGCATCCAGGCGGGTGGAGCGCCCGGCGGCGACCGCGGCCGAAGGCAACCGCGGCTTCGCCACCGGCGACGCCGGTCGGCGCTGGCAGGCCTCGCTCGCGGCGGTCGCCACCGGCGTCGAACGCCGCCTCACCTGGCAGGGCGACCAGGTCGTCGGCAGCGCCGACGACGCCGAGTCGACCGACCAGGCGACCGGGACCCGCTTCGGCGACATCCAGAACCGCATCCAGACCGGCCCGAAGCGATAGGAGCAGCCGATGCCCACCTATCAGGACGCCCTCGCGGCCGACCCCTCCCAGTTCCTTGCCTATGCGACCGAGATGACTTCGGCCGCAGCGGATCTCGCGGCCCAGCAGACCGACTACGGCGCCAGGGTCGCCGACATCAACGTCCACTGGCGCGACACCGCGAACGACGCCTTCAACGGCGAGGTCGGCACCGTCAACGCCCACCTGACGCAGGTCATCGGCGAGATCACGACCACGGCCGGGAGCCTCGCGGCGGCCGGGTCGCAGATGCTCACCGAGTGCACGCTCCTCAAGGCGGCCGACGCCGCTTTGAAGGTGGCCGGCTTCTACATCCAGCCCGCGCCGATGGTGACCCTCGGGGCGTTGCAGCGCACCGCGATCGCGATGGCCGGCCCGTTCGGCGGCCTCATCGAGGCCGCCCTCCAGGCCCAGGCCCTCGCCGGGACGCTCGGCCTCCAGGCCCTCACCACCCTCGTCAACGCCGCCGACGCGACGGCGGGAGCCGCCGTCTCGGCGGCCGCCGACCTGCTGAAGCCCTTGGAGGACAAGACGGGCACGGGCGATGAATCCGTGCACGCCACGGCCGAGGACCACTCGGGTGGCGGCAGCGAGGAGTCCGAGGAAGAGGAGTCTAAAGAGGAGGAAGAGGAGAAGAAGGAGGAGCAGGGCAAGGAGGAATCGCCGCAGTCGGAGTCCCAGGAACCGACCTCGCCCGAGACGCCCTCGGGCATGGAGGGCCTCGCCCAGCCCGAGACCCCCGACCTTGAGAACCCTTGGGACGCCTCCGAACTCCCCGACCCCGACGACCTCTCCGGCGGCCTCGCGTCAGGCGGCGGCCTGGGTGGCGGCGTCGGCGGTGGAGTCGGCGGCGCCGGGCTCGGCGCGGGCGGCCTCGGGTCCGGTCCGGGCGGTGCAGGTGTCGGTGCGGC
>NZ_QFRW01000151.1 GCF_003265355.1 Glycomyces dulcitolivorans
CCCCCGCGGCCGGCCCGGCCGTCCCGAACGCGCTAGTCGATGGTGTGGCCGCCGTTCACGGTCAAGCGCTGGCCGGTGACGAACGCCGCCGCGTCGGAGGCCAGGTAGGACACCGCGGCGGCGATGTCGTCGGGAACGCCGATGCGGCCCAGCGGCAGGTCCGCGAGGTACCCGGCCAGGTCGGCGTCGAGGAGCTCGCCGTGGCGCTCCACCGGGATCCACCCCGGCGCCACCAGGTTCACCGTGATCCCGTCCGGGCCCAGCTCCCGCGCCCACGAGCGGGTCAGGCCCCACTGCGCGCCCTTCGCGGCCACGTACGCCGACCAGCCCGCGAGGGCCCGCTCGAACATGTCCGAGCCGATCTGCACCACCCGCCCGCCCCCGGCCGCGCGCATGTCCGGCAGGAACGCCTTGAGCAGCAGCGTCGGGCTCTTCACGAAGAACTCCAGCTGCGCGAGGTGGTCGGCCCATTCGAGGTCGTCGACGCGGACCTCCGGCTGCGGGCCGGTCGCGTTCGCCACCAGCACCGTCACCGGACCCAGCTCGGAGCGCACCCGCTCGGCCAGATCCGCGACCGCGGCCTCGTCGGTGACGTCCGCGCCGAACGCCGCCGCCGTCCCGCCCGCCGACCGGATGTCCGCCACGACCCGTTCGGCCCCTTCACGACTGGAGCCGTAGTTGACCGCGACGGCGAACCCGTCGGCGGCCAGGCGCCGGGCGATCACCGCGCCCAGACCGCGCGAAGCACCGGAGACGAAAGCGACAGACATATACGGCGAACCTCCAACGGCCGCGTCTCGGCCCGGTCAAACCTAGGCCCGGCCGCACCGGTCCGGCAACCCCGGGAACGCCGAACGGCGGCGCCCGGCCAGGGACGCCGCCGTTCATGCAGCCTCTAGCAGCCGATGCTGTCGAAGCCCTCCTTGGTCACGTTCACGATCGCCGGCCGCGGGAGCGAGCCGGGGCCGTCGGGCCACTGCGAGAGCGGGTTCTCGTAGCTGGCGCCGGACAGCTCGCCCGGGTGCTGCGCCGCCACCAGGATGTGCTTCTCCTGCACGACCGGACCGCACGTCTCCGCGCCGATCGGCACCGTCAGGAACTGCTTGGTCTGACCGCGGTAGCGGCCCTCCAGCGCGACGGCGAACAGGCCGTCGTTCGAACCGAGCGCGTTGCCGTCGGTGGAGATCCACAGGTTCCCGTACGGGTCGAACGCCACGTTGTCCGGGCACGAGATCGGGGAGACCTGGTCCTTGGGGAACCCGCCGAAGTACGTGTCGGCCGCGGCCGGGTCGCCGCACACCAGCAGCAGGTTCCAGCCGAACGACAGCGACGTCGGGTCGTCGCGGCGCTCGGTCAGCTCCAGGACCTGGCCGTGCTTGTTCGCGTTGCGCGGGTTCGCCTCGTCGGCCTTCGCGTTCGAGCCGGTGCCGCGGTTGGTGTTGTTCGTCAGCGCCACGTACACCTTCCCGGTCTTCGGGCTCGGCTCGACGTCCTCGGGGCGGTCCATCTTGGTCGCGCCGACCTTGTCCGCGGCCTGGCGGGTGTGCACGTACACCTCTTCGGCCGAGAAGCCGTCCACGAACGACTCGTCACCGGACGCGAGCTTGATCCACTCGCCGGAGCCGTCGAAGACGCCGTCCGCGGGCAGCGCGCCCGAGCCGTCGATCTCCGCGGCCGGGCTGTCGCCGGTGAACCGCGCGACGTACAGCGTGCCCTCGTCCAGGAGCGTCCGGTTGTGGTTGCGGGCGCTGCGCGAGCTCCCCGTCCGCATCTTGTTCTTGGACACGAACTTGTACATGTAGTCGAAGCGCTCGTCGTCGCCCATGTAGACCACGACGCGGCCGTCGCGCGCCAGGCGCGGGCCCGCGCCCTCGTGCTTGAAGCGACCCAGCGCGGTCCGCTTGCGCGGCGCCCAGTCCGGGTCGTACGGGTCGAGCTCGACGATGTACCCGAACCGGTTGGGCTCGTTCGGCTCCTGCACCAGGTCGAAGCGCTTGTCGTAGGTCTCCCACTTGCGGGCCGAGGCCCCGCCGGAGAACCCGTAGCGCGCCAGCTTCGCCTTCCGGTCGGCGTCGGTCACCGACGCGAAGTTCGCGAAGTACTGGTTGAAGTTCTCCTCGCCCGACAGGATCGTGCCCCACGGGGTCGTCCCGCCCGCGCAGTTGTTCAGCGTGCCGAGCGCGGTCGTGCCCTCGGGGTCCGCGGAGGTCTTCAGCAGGTCCGAGCCGGCGGCCGGGCCCGCGATGACGAACGGCGTCTCGGCGGTGATGCGGCGGTTGAGCTCGTCGCCGACGACCGGGGTCAGCGCCCCGGTGCGCCGGTCCTCCTTGAGCGTCACGACCGACAGGCCGTGCGCGGCCAGGCCGATGCGGATCTGGTCCTCGGTCGGCGCGTCGCCGTCGTAGTCCGGGAGCATCGAGGACTCGGTGGTGTACTCGTGGTTCGCCACGAGCACCTTCTTGCGGCCGCCGTCGGGGTGGGGGAGCAGCGCCGTGTAGTCGTTGTTGTACCCGAACTGCCCGGCCTGCGACTCCGGCGTCTGGTTCTCGGGGTCGAACTCCGGCGCGCCCTCCAGGACCGGGTCGCCCCAGGCGATCACGACCTGCTGCACGTACCCCTCGGGGGTCACGACGGCGTCCTCGCGGTTGGGCGCCACCGCGTCGAAGTCCAGGCCCCGCGGGCCCCGGCCCCAGCGCGCCGAGGCCGCCGAACCGTCGGCGTCCGCCGCGAAGGCCGGCGCGGCGACCGCACCGGTCGCACCCACC
>NZ_QFRW01000152.1 GCF_003265355.1 Glycomyces dulcitolivorans
CGGCCGGCGCGCCCGCGCCCGCCGGGCCCGCGCCACCGCCGCCGTCGCCGTCCTCGCCTGCACCGCCGTCCTCGTCATCGTCGCCACCACCGCCGTCGGGCGCGGCGGCTGGATCGCCGTCCTCATCATCGGCGGCTGCTACCTGCTCATGCGCTCCATCGCCAGGCACTACGCGGCCGTGCGCGACGAGATCGAACTGCCGCAAGGGAAACCGCGCCTGCCCGCCCGCAGCCACGCGATCGTCCTCGCCTCCAGCGTCAACCTGCCGCTCATGCGGATGCTCTCCTACGCCAAGGCCACCCGGCCCGACACCATCACCGCGCTCACCGTCAACGTCGACGCCGCCGCGTCCCGGCGCCTCGTCGCCGAATGGGACCGCCGCCGCATCGGCGTCCCGCTCACCGTCCTCGACTCCCCGTACCGCGAGATCACCGGCCCGATCGCCGACTACGTCAAGGCCCGCCGCCGCGACGCCCCCCGCGACGTCGTCACCGTCTACCTCCCCGAATACGTCGTCGGCCTCGGCCCCCAGCGGGGCCGCCTCTCCCGCGGCTACTTCAACTGGTCGACCAGCCTCCTCCACAACCAGACCACCAAGGCCCTGCGCCGCCAGCTCAAGTACGAGCCCGGCGTCATGGTCTGCACCGTCCCCTGGATCCTCGGCGACGGCACCGAACCGCCCCCGCTCCGCCGCATCCCCAAATGACCCGACCCCAGGCCCCGACCCCAGGCCACTGTCGGTCCCCCGCGCTACGGTCGGAACCGGTGGGCCGGCCCCGGATGTCACACCCCCGCGCTACGGTCCGGCCAGGGGCCCCACCCGCCGATGTCACACCCCCGCGGTAACCTGCGCCCCCGCCGGGCCGTCCCGTATCCTGGCGTCCGGCCCGCTGCACCCAGCGCGCCGAACTGCGGGGAGAGTGTGAATCGATGATCGTCACCGTCGGAGACGTCGCGGCCGGAGGCCACTGCGTGGCCCGAGTCGACGGCGAGGTGTACTTCGTGCGCCACGCCCTCCCGGGCGAGAAGGTCCGCATCGAGATCACCGACCGCAAGAAGCGCTTCGCGTTCGCCGACGCCGTCGAGGTCATCGAGGCCTCGCCCGACCGCGTCGAACCCCCCTGCCCGTGGGCCGGCCCCGGCAAGTGCGGCGGCTGCGACTTCCAGCACGCCACCCCCGAAGCCCAGCGCCGCCTCAAGGCCAAGGTCCTGTTCGACCAGCTCACCCGCATCGGCGGCATCGACCCCGCCCTCCTCGACGGCGTCGAGGTCGAGGCCCTCCCGTGGCCCGAAGGCGCCCTCGGCTGGCGCACCCGCATGCAGTACGCCGTCGACCAGCACGGCAGACCCGGTCTGCGGCAGCACAAGTCGCACGAACTCGTCCACATCGACTGGTGCCGCATCGCCACCGAGCGCATCCGCGAGGCCGACGTCCTCACCGCGAACTGGGACGGTATGGGCGCCGTCGGGGTCGTCGACGCCGACGACGACCAGCTCGCCGTCTACACCCAGCTGCGCCGCACCGCCCGCCCCCACCACAAGAGCGGCCCCAAACTCGTCCACCAGACCGTCGCCGACACCGAGTTCGAAGTCGGCTTCGACGCGTTCTGGCAGGTCCACCCCGCCGCCGCCCCCACGTTCCTCGCGACCGCGCTCGAATTCCTCGCCCCGCGCGAAGGCGAGTCCGCGTGGGACCTCTACGCCGGCGCCGGACTCTTCGCCACCGGCCTCGCCGACGCCGTCGGCGACACCGGCCGCGTCATCGCCGTCGAGAACGCCGCCGCCTCCCGCACCGCCGCGAACCTCGCCGCGTTCAAGAACGCCGGCGCCATCGAAGGCGACGTCGCCGCCGTCACCCCCGACCTCGGCTCGGTCGACCTCGTCGTCCTCGACCCGCCCCGCAGCGGCGCCGGACCCGAAGTGGTCGTCGCGCTCGGCGAGGCCCGCCCCCGCGCGATCTGCTACGTCGCCTGCGACGCGGGCGCGCTGGCCCGCGACGCGAGCGACCTGGCCGTCGAAGGCTACGCGCTCAAGCGGATCCGCGCGTTCGACGCGTTCCCGATGACCCAGCACTTCGAGACCGTCGCCCTGTTCGAACCGGTCGACTGAGGGACTTGTCGGACCCTTGAGGTACCCTGTCGCCTTACAGAAAGCACGCCTCGGAGCCGATCGATGACCCACTCTCCCTATACTCCCGGGCCCGCGCCCGACCCGAACCTGCCGCCGCAACCGCCTGCGGCCCAGTCGTTCCAGTACCGGCCGCAGGACCCCGGCGCCGTCCAGTACGGACAGCCGTCGGGCCCGGTCCTCCCGCCGCCGCCCACCTGGGGCCAGCGCTGGGGCCTGCTCCCGACGGGCGACCGCCCCCGGCAGGTCACGGTGATCCTCCAGACGCTGTGGATCCACCTGGCCGCCGTCCTGGCCGCGACCCTCCTGGGGCTCACCGGGAACACGGTCCTGACGATCGCCCTCGGCGTCCTCGCCGCGGCCGTGAACCTGGTGCTCATCTGGGCCGTGGCCCGAGAACAGCTGGGCCGCTTCGGATCCGACAACCCGCGACTTCCGATCTATATCGGACTCGGGGCATTGACGATCATCGCTCTGATCCGCGTCCTCAACGTCTTCACGGTCGTGCCCGCGCTCGTCCAGATCGCCGCCGCGCTGCTCGTCCTCGTGCTCGCCTTCACCAAGCCCGTGCGCGCCTGGCTCCAGGACCGCCCCGGCAACCGTCCCCGCAGCGCCGCACAGGAACCGGCCCCCGGCGCCCCGCTCGCGCCCCAGGCCCCGCCGCCGCAGTGGCGCGCCCCCGCCGGACCGGGC
>NZ_QFRW01000153.1 GCF_003265355.1 Glycomyces dulcitolivorans
AGCAGCCGGCCCACGGCCCGGCGGACCTCGGCCGCGCCCGCGACCGGCAGCCGCCCTTGCGGCGGGGCCGCGGTCTCCATGGTGCTCATGCGTTCTCTTCCTTCATGGCGCCCGCGTCAGTCGACGCTGTGCGAGGCGAGGCGGCGGTAGGCGGGCTCGGCGAGGAGCTCGGCGTGGGTCCCGGCGGCGTGGACCTTGCCGTCGACCATCCACACCGCCAGGTCGGCGTGCGCGAGCCACAGCGGCGAGGCGGTGACCACGAGCGTCGCCCGCCCCGCGCGCGCCTGTGCCACGCGCGCGGCGATGAGCGACTCGGTGTGGGCGTCGACGGCCGACGTCGGCTCGACTGCGAGCAGCGTCTCCGGTTCGGCCGCAAGGGCTCTGGCCAGGCGCAGGCGCTGGCGCTGGCCGCCGGAGAGGTTCCGGCCGCCCTCCTCGACGAGGAGGTCCATGCCCTGGGAGGCGACGTCGTCGGCGCACGCGGCCTCGATCGCCCGCAGCGCTTGGGTCTCGGGCACGCGCATCGCCTCGGCGAGCGTCCCGGTGAACAGGTAGTCCTCGTCGGTGAGCAGCATGATCCGCGACCGGACCTCGCCGAGCGCGAACTCGGCGATGGGCCGCTCGCCCCACAGTGCCTCCGAGTCGCGGTAGCGCGCCAGGCGTTCGCACGCCTCGGCCGCGGGCGCGGTCTCGGCGGTCACGACCACCGTCAGACCCGCGGTCGGGACCGCGAGCCCGGACTCGGGGTCGCGCAGCTCCCCGGCCGCGCCGTGCGCGGTCCCGTCGTCGGCGAGGTCGGGCCCGATGCCGAGGACCCGCACGATCCGCTTGGCCGCCACCCAGGCCGCGACGATGAGCTGCGAAGTGCCGATGAAGTTCCCCGAGACGGCGATGAAGATCGTCGCGAAGCTGAACGCCGAGGCGAGTCCGCCCATGGTGATCGCCCCGTCCACGGCCAGGAGCGCGCCGACCCAGGTGATGACCGCGACGAACACGATCGGCATCGAGTGGCGCAGCGCGTGGATCCACGAACTCGGGCCCGCGACCTCGTACCCCTTGCGCTGCAACTCGGTCGAGTGCTTCCGGTAGCGCGCCGCGAACAGCAGGTCGCCGCCGATGCCGCGCAGGACCCGCAGGCCGCCGACGATGTCGGCCGCGTGCGCCGAGAGCTCGCCGATCCGGGCCCGGTAGTCCGACTGGCGCGTCTGGAGTCGCCCCAGGAGCGGGCCGGCGATGAGGGCGGTGACCACGCTGCCGCAGATGAGCACGACTCCCAGCAGCGGATGGATCGTCCACATCAGCACCGCGCCCACGGTGAACATCGCCAGGTTGTTGAAGAAGAACCCGGCGTCGCTGGTCACCCGCGCGGCGCGGCGCGCGTCCTCGCTCGGCAGGTTGAGCAGCTCCCCGGCCGAGACCCGTTCGCCCACAGCCGGTCCCGAGCTGTTCAGCCGGTCGGTGATGCTCCGCACGAGCTCGCGCTGGTTGTACGCCTCGACGTGCGAGAACTGCCGGAACCCGCAGGCGAAGAAGATCGGCTGGGCCACGACCAGGACGGCGGCGGCCGCGAGCCAGAGCCCGAACGTTGTTGCGGAGCGGGCGAGGAGGCCGTCGTCGATGATCTTCCCGATGATCCACAGCTGCGGCATGGAGGTACATGCGGCGCCCGCGTAGAACAGGAAACCGAGCGCGAGGCGCGCCCGGTGGGACCGCGCCTGCCTGAGGAACAGCCGCATGGGTGTGAGCGGCCGGGGTTCTGGGGGCATGGAACGGAAGCTTACCTGCCGACCGGCTGTGACGCCTCCTCCGTTTCCGCTCCTCGGAACCGCTTGCCTGAAGGCCCGGCGGTTTGAACAACCGCAGGTCGGGGAACACGGAGTCCAACATCGACCTTGACGAGCCAATGTGGAAGGACAGGTCATGCCTTACGTAGCCTCGCGCCACAACTCGCTGATCGCGCACGTCATCACGATCGTGTTCGGCCTCATCGCCCTGATCATCCTGCTGTACCTCGCGTTCGTGCTCCTGGAAGCGAACCCCGGCAACCCGCTGGTGCACTTCATCGGGGACATGGCCAACTGGTTCTCCTGGCTGTTCCGGGACATGTTCACCATCGACGACGCCAAAGTCCGCGCCGTCGTCAACTACGGCCTCGCCGCCCTGGTCTACCTCCTGATCGGCGGCGCCATCGCCGGAGCCGGCCGCCGCTGGGGCCACGACTAGCCGCCGGCGCACGTGGGGAGGCCCCCGTTGTCGGGGGTCCTCCCTATGCTCGGAGCCATGAGCGTGAACTGGCACGAAGCGGTCCTCGGACAGCTGGAGTTCTACTGGGACTTCCACCTCCGCCCGCGCCTGGAGGGCCTGACCGACGACGAGTACCTCTGGGAGCCGGTCGACGGCTGCTGGAGCCTCCGCCCCGACGACTCGGGCGCCCTGGTCATGGACGAGGCCCGGCCCGAGCCGGTGCCGCCGCCGGTCACCACCATCGCCTGGCGGATGACCCACGTCGGCCGCGACGTCCTCGGCATCCGCGCCCGCGCCTTCTTCGGCCCCCACGAGGGACTTGAGGACGCCGGCATGTTCGACCGGCGCCTGTGGCCAGAGCCGCTCCCGGCCACCGCCGACGGCGCCGTCGCGATGCTCGAAGCGGCCTACGGCCACTGGCGCGGCGCGATCGCCGCCCTCTCCGACGTCGAGTTCGAGGCGCCGCTCGGCCCCAAGGGCGAGGCATACGACCGCGACTCCATGGGCGCCCTGGTCCTCCACCTCAACCGTGAGGTCATGGCCCACGGCGCAGAGATCTGCCTGCTGCGCGACCTCTACCGGGCCTCGTTCGGGAAGCGGCCCAAACGCTCGGCCGAGCAGCAGCGCCGTTTCGATGAGCTCCTGGAGAAGGGCATCACCGAGAACCGCGAGCTGCTCGAACTGCTCGCGAAGGACGACTAGCAGCGAGGGCCCGGCCGCGATGCGG
>NZ_QFRW01000154.1 GCF_003265355.1 Glycomyces dulcitolivorans
CTTCGCCGTTCCCCGAGGTGAAACCTCGCGGAAGAACGGATGAACGAAGAGCGGGGTGCGGGCCCATCGGCCCGCACCCCGCTCTCCACGTCTTCTCACATGCGCTGCGCGCTAAGCACTGCTGTCCGCCTTCACCGGCGACCGCTCCTGCTCCCGCGTCCCGGCCCGCCAGCGCCGCCGGCGGCCCTTCGGGATGATCGTGCGGAGCACCAGCACCAGCGCGACCAGGACGATCGAACCGCCCACGCTCGCCCAGGCAATGGTCTTCTCCAGCCCCAGCGGGTCGTAGTCGACGTCCAGTGCGCCGATCTCTTCCCGGTTCTCCTCCGTCAGCGCCGGACCGGACGTGGCGTCATCGGTCGGCGCCGCCTCCACCGCGGTGGAGGTCACCTCGGCCTCGTCGAACGGTGCCGTCAGCGCCTCGGCCACGTTCAGCACCCCGTAGCCCTGGTAGATGTTGAAGCCGTCCGGCGGGTGGATCGCGGTCTCCTGCAACCGGGTCTGGATCCACTCGGGAGTCGCCTCCGACCCGAACTCGCCCTTCAGCAGCGCCGCCGCACCCGCCACGAACGGGGCCGCGAAGCTCGTGCCCTCGTCCGTCCGCCAGTCACCGCCCGCGAACGGGAAGACCACGTTCTGACCCGGGGCGAGCAGGTCGATGTTGTCCCCGAAGTTGCTGCTCGCGTACCAGTTCCCGGACTCGTTGTGCGCCGCGACCGCGATGACGCCCGGATAGTTCGCCGGGTAGAACGTCTGCTGGTCGAACTCGATCGACTTGCTGTCCATGTTCTTGGTCTCGTTGCCGGTGGCCCCCACCAGCACCACGCCCGCATCGAGCGCCGCCTCGACGGCCGACTGGAGCTCGTCGGTCGGCACCACCACGAGCGACAGGTTGATGACGTCGGCGCCGTTGGCCACCGCATCGGTGATCGCCCCCGCGAGGATCCGGCTCTTCTGCTCGTCGCCGCCCTCGTCGGCCGCGCCCGAGAACACCCTGATCGGCAGGATGTTCGCCTCCGGCGCGACCCCGATGAAGGCGCCGTCGCCGACGTTGCCGCCCGCGGCGATCGCCGCCACCCCCGTGCCGTGGTAGAAGGAGTCGCACTGGCCGTTGCCGCTGGGGTCCCACCAGTCGTAGCCCGGCAGCAGCCGGTCGCCGAACACGTCCGACCTCCCCGCCTCCACGCCCGAGTCGATGACCGCGATCGTGACCGGCTGACCGGCCTTCTCGCCCTTCTCGAACGTGCCGCGGTTGTACTGCTGCGCGTCGTCGAGGCCGATGAAGTTCTTCGCCCACGGCCGGGTGTTCAGTGTTTCACCGTCGCTGGCGACCGACTCGCAGGGAAGCTGCTCGTCCGCGGGTGCATGCTCCAGCGCGAACTGGGCTTGCGCCGGGGTGGTCGCGAGCAGTACCGTTCCGGCGGTCGCCATCGCGACAGCGGCGGAATAGAGAGGAATACGCGGGAGGAATCGCACCCGCTCAGTCTAACGCCGCAGCGCCAAAGGGCCGGTCCGCCGTATACCGGGCCGAAACACCGCAAGGGCGGGGGACCAAGAGGTGGACTCGTCCGCTTACGATAGGTACGACCACTCACCTTCATGATGGAGACGTCGCCAATGACGATGCTTCAGGGGCAGCAGCAAGCGCGCGGCACCGCGTCCGTGCAGGCCCAGCAGCAAGGCGGGCCCGTCGCCGGCGAGTCGGTCGTGTTCACGACCCGCTCCTCGGGACGGCTCGGCCCGCTCACCGTCGCCCAGCTCATCGCGGTCGAGCTCGCGCTCACGATCGCCTTGGCGAGCCTGGCGTTCGGGATGATCGCGCTCGCCGCGGGCGGGGGCGTCGCGCTCATCGTGCTGATCGTCGTCTTCTGGCGCAAGGGCGACTACTGGTGGTACCAGACCTGGCCGCTCAAGTCCCGCATGCGCCGGCGTATCCGCGCCCTCGACCCGCAGCAGCTCACCGAGGTCCTCCACCGCATCGCCCCCGACCTGGGCATCACCGGCGTCGAGGACCGCGACGAGAACGTCGGCATCGGCCACGACAACGGCGGATGGTTCACCGTCATCGAGATCGGCTCCACCGACGAGGGCACCAAGGCCGTCCCGCTGGAGCGCCTGGAACGCCTCTTCGACGAGACCTCCGTCCCCGTCTCCGCCGTCCAGCTCGTCGGCCACACCACCCCGGTCGGCCTGGCCGCCTACGACAACAGCCCCTCCTCGCGGTCCTACCGCGAACTCCTCGGCGACTACCCCGCCGTCGTCCACCACAAGGCCTGGCTCGCCGTGCGCCTCGGCGCCCGCGACGCCCGCGAGGCCACCGCCGAGCGCGGCGGCGAGGTCGACGGCGTCTACAAGGCGCTGGCCTCGACCGCGCAGCGCGTCAGCAAGCTCCTGGGGAACGTCGGCGTCCCCAACCGCATCCTCGACGCGGAGGGGGTCCGCGAAGCGGTCCAGCAGTCCCTCGGCGTCGCGTTCGCGCCGGTCCCCGGCGAGCGGACGGCCGAGGAGTGGAACCACTGGTACGCCGACGGCCTGCGCCACGTCGCCTACCGGGTCACCAAGTGGCCCACCGACGCCGTGGCCCTGCACCGCACCGTCGACGCCCTCTCGGGCGTCCCCGCCGCCTTCGTGACCGTCTCGACGGTGGTCACGGCGGGCGCGAACGGCAAGGTCAACCCCGACGGCCGCGTCACCGGGCGCCAGCTCGCCGTCGACGCGATCGTGCGCCTCGCGCTCGACCAGGCGTCGTGGGAGTCGGCGCAGAACCAGCTGCTGAACGTCGCCGACCAGCTCGGCGTCCGTCTCCAGCGCCTCGACGGCGAGCACGGGCCCGCCGCCTACGCATCCGCTCCGACCGGAGGAGGACCCCGATGACCGACCGCGGCAACGTCTACGGCGGCGGCACCTACCAGGGGGGCGGGTACCAGGGCGGGAACTACCGCCCCGGCGGTCGCCACTCCGACGACGAGGACGAGGACCAGCGCCCGGTCGACGACGACCAGGGCGGCACCCTGAACGTGCCCCGCGCCGGCCAGCAGCCCCCCGCCTCTCCGCCTCAGCCTCCCGCGGGTCCGCAAGCGCGCCCGCCGGCCCCGGTGTACGGCCAGCCCGGCCAGACGGGGCAGCAGCCCGCGCAGAGCCAGCAGGGCCCGGTCTACGGCGCCCGGCAGGGCGGCCAGCAGCCGCCCCAGCC
>NZ_QFRW01000155.1 GCF_003265355.1 Glycomyces dulcitolivorans
GCCGCGTGGCATGCGCTCGCGCAGGTGGCGGCCACGGGGCGGCGCGCGCCGGGGCCGAGCCTGAGCCCGCTGGAGCGGGCGGTGGAGCACTTGCGGGAGACCGCGCCGCGCCGCACGTCGGTGACGGCGCTGGCGGCGATGGTGGGGCTGAGCGCCTCGCAGTTGAGTGCGTTGTTCCGGGAGCGGCTCGGCCTGTCGCCGTTGAAGTTTCAGGTGCAGTTGCGGATGGCGCGGGCGCGCGAGCTGCTGGACGGGACGGCGCTGCCGGTCGCGGCGGTGGCGCGGGAGGCCGGGTACGAGGACCCGATGTACTTCTCGCGGCAGTTCGCGCGCCAGCACGGGTTGACGCCCACGGCGTTCCGGGCGCGGGGGCCGGTCGGGTAGTCCCCGGAGACCGGAGCCTCCGGGGACCGGAAGGCTAGACGCCGAGCCAGGACTGGGGGCCGGCGTAGGTGTCGAGGAGGGTCGGCAGGGCGCTCGCGGCGTCCAGTGTGTACGAGTAGTAGTCCGACGGCGTGAAGGCGGAGCCGCTGGTCACGCGGTCGCCCGTGCAGTCGACGCAGATGCTGCCGCTCTGGCGCAGCTGCGCGGTCGCGTCCGGGTAGTACGGGTCGTTCACGGAGTCGAAGTACGAGTTCTCCAGGACCATCTTGGTGGAGCCGCGCGAGTAGTTCCCGTACCCGGAGATGTCCTGGAGGTAGTTGTTGTACAGGTGCGCCAGCGCGACGTTGTCGGTGCTGGGGTTGCGCTGGTTGGTGCCGTGGATCCAGTTGTGGTGGATGGTGATCCGCGAGGTGACGTTGGTGGTCCAGCCGATGCCGAAGGACTTGTTGTTCGGCCCCAGCTCGTTCCAGGAGACCGTGAGGTTGGTGGTGTCCTTTCTGGAGTCGATGAGGCCGTCGTTCATGTTGTAGATGCGGTTGTGGTCGATCCAGACGTTGGAGGCGGTGTCCATCTGGATGCCGTCGTAGTCGTAGGCGTCGTCGCCGGGGTCGTCGTCGGCCATGAGGGTGTCGCGGATGGTGAGGTTGCGGATGATGACGTTGTTCGTGCCGGCGCCGAGGAAGAAGCCGCCGCCGACGATCTGGCCGGAGGTGCCGACGCCGATGATGGTCTTGTTGGAGCCGACGCTGATCTCCTTGCCCTTGGGGCTGATGTTGATCGTGGCCGCGACCTTGACGGTGTAGGCGCCGGAGGCGGCGGCGTAGCGTTCGAGGTCGGCCTGGGTGGTGACGGTGACGGTGGTGCCGCCTTGGCCTCCGGTGACGCCTTGGGCGAAGCCTTCGAGGCGGTCGACGTTGGCGGGGCGGGCGCCTTCGGCGGGGATGAGTTCCCACTGCTGGTTGACGGCGCCGGTGGGCGTGTACTGGGAGATCCTGCCGCCGTTGGCCGTCGACCACTCCCAGACGTCCAGGGCCTTGCCTGAGGCGCGGTTGACGATGGTCGCGTACCCGCCCGATTCGGTGACGCGCCACTGCTGGTTCGTGGCGCCCGACCAGCCCCACTGCTGGACCTTCGCGCCGTCGGCGGTCGAACCGGACGCCACGTCCAGGACCAGACCCGACAGCCGGTTCTCGATCCGGAAATAGCCCCCGCCGACGTCGACGAAACGGAACTGCTGGTCGGTCGAGCCGTTGCTCGACCACTGGACGAGCTCGGCACCGCTCGCGGTGGACGCCGCGCGGATGCCGAGCACGAGGCCCGAGTGGCGGGATTCGAGGTTGTACCAGGTGCCGGCCTCGACGGCTTCGGCCTTGGCGGTCTGCCAGAGGCTGATGGAGGTCGCGGCGAGGGCGGCGGCCAGGAGGACTGCGAGGGCGAGGACGGGTCGGCGCAGGCGCGCCGGTATGGAGTTCATGGTCGTGGGTCTCCTTGTCGGAGTTCGGGTCACGTCCCTCGTCATGCCGGGTATCGAAGGCGGTGACTATTTACTTTCATCAATTTACATAATCGGAGTGCGGCCGCGCAAGGGCGGGTCACACCGCAAGGCCGCTGTTGCGAGTGAGGCTCGACGTCCTCTAAGGTAAGGCTTACCTAAACAAGGAGGAAGACGTTGACCCCCCGAAAGACGTTGCGCCGCAGGGCGACCGCGATCCTGGCGAGCGTGGCCGGACTCATGATGGCCGCCTCCTGCACCACCGACGCCCCCACCGAGGCGGCCGACGACACCGCCGAGCGCGAGGACCGGCTCAGCGAGCAGTGCCAGGAGGCCGTCGTCCCCGAGCTGCCCGAGCTCCCGCCCGTCGCCGAAGGCACCGGCACCCAGACCGTGGCCACCCAGTTCGGCGACGTCGACCTGCCCGTCGCGCCCCAGGCCGCACTCGGCATGTACACCACCGACGTCGACATCCTCACCTGGCTGCGCTACCCGCTCGCCAGCTCGCAGCCCATCCGCGGCGACGCCGGGTACACCACGTTCCCGTGCTTCTTCCCGCAGGAAGCCCTCGCCGACGTCTCGACCTTCGCGAACTTCCCCGAGTACGACTACGAGTCGATCCTCCTCGCCGAACCCGACTTCATCCTCAACGGCCTCGGCTACGACCCCGACGTCGTCGAGCGCCTCCCCGAGATCGCCCCCACCTACAGCGTCGACGCCTTCGACGGCCGCTCCTGGATGGAACACTTCGAGGAGACCGCCGCCGCCCTCGGCCGCACCCGGTACTACGAGGAGTGGAAGGCCGTCTACGACGCCCGCATCGCCGAGGTCGCCGCCCGGATCGAGGACCCGGCGTCCATCACCGTCGCCCCCGTCGGCTACTGGGAGGACCAGTTCCAGACCGGCTGCTACGCCGGCGTCGAATGCCAGGTCTTCGCCGACCTCGGCCTCACCATCGCCCCGACCTCCCTGGAGAACGACCGCGAAGGCGAGGCGCTCAGCGGCGAGCAGATCGGCAAGATGGACGGGATCGACTACGCGTTCATGATCCGCGGCCTCGGCGACGAGGAAGAAGCGGTGTTCCAGCAGCTCCTCGACGACGCCGCCCAGAACCCGCTGTGGGGCGACCTCGACTTCGTCCAGAACGACGGCATCGTCGGCTACGAGTTCGAGATGACCTTCGGCTCCCCCAGCGGCCAGCTCGCGTTCCTCGAAGTCGTCGAGCAGGCGCTCGCGGCATGACCGGCGCCCGGCCCGCGCGGGCCACGGCGGACACCGCTGCGGCGGAAGCGGTCCCGGTCGACCGGCGGCGGCGCCGGGCCCTCGGGCTCGCC
>NZ_QFRW01000156.1 GCF_003265355.1 Glycomyces dulcitolivorans
CCCCGGCCCCCGGCGGCCGCGGCGGCCCGCCGCAGGGCGCGCACGCGGCGCAGTGGCTGGTGGTGACCACGGGCGAGCTCCAGGGCCGCCGGTTCGTGCTGTCGGGCCAGCCGATCTCGATCGGGCGCGCGGCGGACTCGACGATCGTGATCCGGGACGACTTCGCGTCGAACCGGCACGCGCGCGTGGTCCCCATGGACGGGCAGTGGATGGTCGAGGACCTGGGCTCCACGAACGGCACGTACCTGGGGCGCGCTAGAGTCACCAGACCCACGCCGGTCCCGCTCGGGGTGCCCATCCGGATCGGTCGCTCCTCCTTCGAGCTGCGCCCGTGAAGCCCGAGCACGACGCGGCGTTGTCGGCATCGATCAGCGGGCGTGCCCCGCGCTACGGCGGTTGATACATGAGTTTGTTCCTGCGATATGCGGCCATCTCCGACCGCGGCGTGGTGAGGCAAGGCAATCAGGACTCGGTGTTCGCCGGGTCCCACTTCATCGCCGTGGCCGACGGCATGGGCGGCATGGCCGCCGGCGACCTGGCCTCGGCGATCGTGATCAACACCGTGGCCCGGCTGGACGTCCCCCCGCCGTCGGACTCGGTCGTTGACGAGCTCGCCGACGCCGTCGCGGACGCGAACCGGGCGATCCGCCGGTGCGTGGCCGACGACCCGCAGAAGGAGGGCATGGGCACCACGCTCACGGCCCTGTGGTTCGACGGCGAGTGGTTCAACCTGGTGCACATCGGCGACTCGCGCGCCTACCGGATGCGCGAGGGCGGGTTCGAGCAGGTCACGGTCGACGACACGTACGTGCAGATGCTCGTCGACGAAGGCCGCATCACCGCAGAGGAGGCCGAGCGGCACCCGCAGCGCTCGCTGCTGCTGCGGGCCCTGGGCGCCTCCGAGGTCGAGCCGGCGTTCCAGACGATCAAGGGCGTGGCCGGGGACCGGCTGCTGCTGTGCTCCGACGGCCTCTCGGGCCCGGTGTCGGACGCCGACATCGCGCGGACCCTCCAGACGTCGGCGTCGCCGCAGGAGGCCGCCGAGTCCCTGGTGCAGCAGGCGCTCGACGCGGGCGCCCCCGACAACGTGACGGTGCTCGTCGCCGACGTCGTCGAGGAGCACCCGGGCGAGCAGCGGCAGATCATCGGCGGCGCGGCCGCCGACCAGCGGCTGGCCGAGTCCGACACCGCCGTGCTGCGGGCGATCCGCGAGGACGGCGAGGAGCCCGAGGGCGACGCCACGGTGAACCTCCGCGCCGACGGCGCCGAGTCCGGCAAGAAAAAGAAGAAGAAGGGCGGGCGCGTGTGGCGCACCGTCCTGTCCTGCCTGATCGTCCTGGTCCTCGCGGCCGGCGCGGGCGCCTACTGGGTGCGGACGCAGTACTTCCTCGGGGTCTCCGACGCGGGCAACATCAGCGTCTACCGGGGCCTCCCTTTTGAGGTGGCCGGGCTGCGCGCGGCCTGGCTGGAGATGGAGTCCGAGCGCCCCGCGTCGGAGGCCACCGACGACGTCGAGGCCGACCTGAAGGACGGCATCCGCGTCGACGGGCGGTCCGGCGCCGAGTCCGAGCTGGACGAGCTGATCGACCCGGCCGCCGGCAACGAGAACCTGGACCCGCTGTGCTCCGTTTCGGACACTGAGGCGGTGCCTACGGCTTCAAAGGACTGCCGCGACGACTGAGCGTCACCGTTGTACGCTCACAGCGACCGACCCCCGAGTGCGCGGGGGCCGAGCGCGAAGGCGCCCTAGAACACAGCAGACCGAGGGGAACCGATGGCCCAGCCCATGTCGGCGACAGCCCGGGCGGTGGCGCCGTCCGAGGCGCCGCTCACGCCGCTGTCGGGGATGCCCAAGCGGATCGGCCGCGAGATCACCATGCTGGTCATGGGCGGCATCGGGATCTTCTGCTTCCAGCTGACGATCGACCTGGCGCTGGCCCAGCGGACCACGGACACCACGTACCTGCTGCCGCTTTCGATCTTCCTGGTGTCCATGTGCGCGTGGGCTTCCGTGAAGTTCCTGGCGCCCTACGCCGACCCGCTGTTCGTGCCGATCGCCGCGTTCCTCACCGGCATCGGCATCGTCTACATCCGCCGGATCGACCGGACGGCCCTCCTCGACGCCGATCCGCTGCCCGAGTCCGCCGGGATCTTCGGCGGCCAGGGCGGGCGCCAGCTCATGTACTACATGGCGGCAGTCGTCCTGATGACGGTCCTGCTCGCGGTCGTGCGCAACCACCGGATGCTCCGCGGGTACGCGTATATCCTCCTGTTCGCGGGCATCGCGCTCGCGGCGCTGCCGGGCTTCCTGCCGTACTCGATCTCGGGGTCGGGCGGCTCGAAGAACTGGATCCGCCTGGGGGGCTTCTCGATCCAGCCCAGCGAGTTCGCCAAGCTGATGCTGCTGATCTTCTTCGCGGTGTACCTGGTGCGCAAGCGGGACATGCTGTCGGTGGCCGGGAAGAAGATCCTCGGGCTCCAGTTGCCGCGCATGAAGGACCTGGGCCCCATCGTGATCGTGTGGGCCGCCAGCCTCGTCATCCTCGTCATGGAGCGCGACCTCGGCACCTCGCTGCTGCTGTTCTCGATCTTCCTGTCGATGCTGTACATGGCGACGCGCCGGGCCTCGTGGATCATCATCGGTCTGACGATGTTCATCGGCGGCTGCGTCGCGATCTACCCGTTCTTCTCGCACCTCCAAGTGCGCGTGGCGATCTGGCTCGACCCGTGGGCGTACGTCGACGACCCGGTGACCTCCTCGTACCAGCTCGTCCAGGGCCTGGTGGCGCTCAACTCGGGCGGCCTGCTCGGGAACGGCCCCGGCTCGGGCAACCCGAACCGCATCCCGGCCTCCGAATCGGACTTCATCCTCGCCGCGATCGGCGAGGAGGTCGGCCTGATCGGCCTCACCGCGATCCTGCTGCTGTACGCGATCCTCGTCCAGCGCGGCTTCAAGACCGGCATCATGTCGCGGGACCTGTTCGGGACGCTCATGGCCGGCGGCCTGGCGTTCCTGGTCGCGTTCCAGCTGTTCGTGGTGTTCGGCGGCGTCACCGGGCTCATCCCGATGACCGGCCAGACCACGACGTTCCTCGCCGCGGGCGGCTCCTCGCTCGTCGGCTCGTGGCTGCTCATCGGCCTGTTCGTGCGCGTCTCGGACGACGCCCGCAAGCCGTGGCAGGCCTCCTTCGGCCTCATGAAGACCGAGGCCCCGCCGGAGTTCCTCGCCGAGCAGGCCGCGAAGAAGGCCGCCGAGGAGGCCGCGAAGGGAGAGATGGCCGGCGTGATGGACTCCGGCCCGATCCCCGGCGGCGACCAGCCGACCGAGCTGATCATCCCCGGGCACCTCCAGGGCACCCCCGGGACCGGCACCGTCGAGGAGAACGTCATCTCCCCGACCCGCCAGGGCCCGGCCTCCGGCCCGCCGTCCGGCGGCCCGTTCTCGCCGCCGCCCGGCGGCCCCCAGGCCCCGCC
>NZ_QFRW01000157.1 GCF_003265355.1 Glycomyces dulcitolivorans
GGCCTGGGCGGGGCCGCCCGCGGCCGCCGGGGCGGGTGCGTCGCCCGCGCCGGTTAGGCTCGCGGGCATGACGAGCGAGCAGGATTGGGACCTGGTGAAGCGGGTCGTGGAGGCGCTGCCGGAGGGCACCTGGACCTCGTACGGCGACCTGGCCGAGCTCATCGGCACGGGCCCGCGCCAGGTGGGCGCGTACATGAAGGACGGGGACGTGACGCGCGCCTACCGGGTGCTGACGGCGGGCGGCACGGTCTCGGAGGGCTTCCGCTGGGGCGACGGCCGCTCGGGGAAGGACGTCCCCGACCTCCTGCGCGAGGACGGTGTGAGGGTGAGCACCGGCGGCAGGGCCGACCGGTCGCAGCGGATGTCGGTCTACGACCTGAAGCTCCTCGCCGCGGAGCTGGACGATGCGGCACCGGAAGACACGGAAGACCGGGAATAACCCGATAAATCATGATATTTCCGGTCTAAGGGACCCCTGGCGCAAAAGTACACCAGGGGTCCGACATTCCCGCGCCGCGCGGACGCGAGCGGCGTTCGTCAGTGCAGGTCGGCGTCCGGTTCGGTCAGGCGCCAGGAGGTGAACTCGACCGTGAGCCCCGCGCGCGAGGGCGCGGCGCAGTACGGGCCGGCGGTGACCGTCGCGTCGGGGTCGAGCGGGGCGAGGCGCACCAGGCGCCACGGGTCGTCCTCCCCCGCGCGGGCGCGCACGATGACCGCGTCGTTGAAGCGGGTGGCGCGCATCGTCACCTCCCGCCCGGCCCATTCGGGGACCGGGGCGGTCGACCAGTCCGAGCGGCCGTCGGTGACGACCGCGCCGAGCTGGAGGGCGCCGTCGGCGTACTCGACGCCGGTCTTGATCCAGTGCTCGTCGTCGATGCGGACCATGAGCCCGGCCTGGTCGAACTGGGCGTCGTAGTCGGCGAGAAAAGAGACCTCGACGGCCTGGCCGCGGTCCCACTCCTCCAGAAGGGCGTGCTCGTTGTCGTGGACGAACCCGTAGGCGGTGTGCCGCCACGCGTCGCTGCCCTCGGCCGCGGTGACCCGCAGCCGCCCGCCGGCCTCCTCGGCCGCCACCGGCAGCGCCGTCCAGGCGCCGGACTTCCATGGGACTTCGATCGGTGCGTCGGTGTGCATCGGTCCGAGCCTAGCGGCGGGGCGGCTGTCACACCAGTGCTGTAGAACAGGGCCCATGGGGGAAACCACCGAAACGCTCAGGGACGAAGCCGAAGCGCTGCTGCGCGCACTCGCCGGGGAGCACGCCCGGCTGCGCGACGACCAGTGGCGCGCGATCGAAGCGCTCTGCACGGCCGGGGCGGACGAGGCAGGGCGGCGCGTGCTGCTGGTGCAGCGCACCGGGTTCGGCAAGTCCGCCGTCTACTTCACCTCCACCGCGCTGCTGCGCCGCCGCGGCGCCGGCCCCACCGTCATCGTCTCGCCGCTGCTGGCGCTCATGCGCAACCAGATCGAGGCCGCCGAGCGCGCCGGCATCCGCGCCCGCACCATCAACTCCGCGAACCCCGAGGACTGGGACGCCATCAGCGAGGCGATCGCCGAGGACGCCGTCGACGTCCTCCTCATCAGCCCCGAGCGCCTGAACAACCCCGCCTTCCGCGACTACCAGCTGCCGAAGCTCGCCGCCGGGTGCGGGATGCTCGTGGTCGACGAGGCGCACTGCATCTCCGACTGGGGCCACGACTTCCGGCCCGACTACCGGCGCATCGCCACCTTCATCGACGACCTGCCCGAGCGCGTCCCGGTCCTGGCCACCACCGCCACCGCGAACGCCCGCGTCTCCGACGACATCGCGGAGCAGCTCGACCGGCCCGGCACGCCCACCCTCGTGCTGCGCGGCACGCTCGACCGCGAGTCGCTGCACCTGGCGGTGGCCGACCTGCCCGACAACGCCCACCGCCTCGCCTGGCTCGACGAGGCCCTGCCGCGGTTCAACGGCTCCGGCATCGTCTACACGCTCACCGTCGCCGCCGCCGAGGAGGTCAGCGACTACCTCGGCAGCCGCGGCCACGCCGTCGCCTCCTACACCGGCCGCACCGACAACGCCGAGCGCCTCGCCCGCGAGGAGGACCTGCTGGGCGACCGCATCAAGGCGCTCGTGGCCACCAGCGCGCTCGGCATGGGCTTCGACAAGCCCGACCTCGGGTTCGTCGTCCACTTGGGAGCGCCGTCGTCGCCGGTGGCGTACTACCAGCAGATCGGCCGCGCCGGGCGCGCCCGCGACCGGGCCGAGGTGGTGCTGCTGCCGGGGGCCGAGGACCGCGCGATCTGGGACTACTTCGGGTCGCTGTCGTTCCCGGCCGAGGAGGCGGTGCGGCGCACGCTCGACGCGCTCGCCGCCGAGGGCCGGGCCCTGTCGACCGCGGCGCTGGAGACGCGGGTCGACCTGCGGCGCACCAGGTTGGAGATGATGCTCAAGGTCCTGGACGTGGACGGGGCGGTGCGGCGGGTCAAGGGCGGCTGGGAGGCCACGGGAATGCCGTGGACCTACGACGCCGAGCGGTACGCGAAGGTGGCGGCCGCGCGCCGTCACGAGCAGCAGCGGATGCTCGCGTACGAGGCGACCGACAAGTGCCGCCTGGAGTTCCTGCGCGCCGAGCTCGACGACGACGGAGCCGTCCCCTGTGGACGATGCGACAACTGCACCGGGACGCGCGCGGAGTCGAAGGTGTCGTCGGAGGCGGCCGAGGGCGCGGCGGCGGCGCTGTCGAAGCCGGGCGTCACCGTGGAGCCGAAGCGCATGTGGCCCACGGGGATGCAGGCGCTCGGAGTGGACGTGAAGGGGAAGATCGCCCCGGAGCTGGGGGCCGAGCCGGGGCGGGCGCTGGCGCGGCTGTCGGACATCGGCTGGGGCGGGCCGCTGCGCGCGCTCCTGTCGGACGGGGCCGACCGGGACGTGCCCGACGACGTGTTCGGCGCGGTCGTGAAGGTGCTGGCGGCGTGGGACTGGGCCGAGCGGCCCTCGGTCGTGGTCTCGACCGGGTCGCTGTCGCGCCCGCGATTGGTGAACGGGCTCGCCGAGCGGATCGCCAAGCTCGGGCGCATGGAGTACCTGGGGGCGCTGGGCAGAACACCGAGCGCGGTCTCGGGCGCTCCCCGGGCGAACTCGGCGCAGCGGCTGCACCAGGTGCTGGACGCGTTCACTGTGGACTTCGCGGTCCCGGCGGCGAGCGTGCTGCTGGTCGACGACGTGCGCGACAGCGGCTGGACGGCCACGGTGGCGGCGATGCGGCTGCGCGAGGCCGGGGCGGCGGCGGTGCACCCGCTGACGCTCGCGCTTCAGGCGTGAGTGTTCTTCAGTGACGCAAGGGATCTGGACAACCGGTCCGGGATGGACGATGATCATGGGCAGTTCATGAAACTCCTCTGTCACGAAAGCGGACCCCTATGAAAATTCGCAACATCGTCGCGGCGGCCGCCGCCGGACTCGCGCTCGCCGCGGCCCCGGCGGCCGCGCAGGCCGCCGACGGCTTCCCCGTCTACTTCGACACCTATGCGACGCAGGGCGAATGCGTCTCGGTCGGGAAGCAGAAGGAGGCCTCCGGGAACGCCGACGGCTACTACTGCGACGCGACCGACGCGGGCTGGGACCTCTATCTGACCTACTACGTCTGACCTCTGAACC
>NZ_QFRW01000158.1 GCF_003265355.1 Glycomyces dulcitolivorans
GGCCCGGGCTTTCGCCCGGGCCGCCCCGTTCGTACGTCGTCTAGTGGTGGTTCGAGTGGTATCCGGCGGCCTTCGCGCGCTCGAAGGAGCGGCGGACCTCCTCCTCGGCCTCGGCGCGGCCGGTCCAGGTGGCGCCCTCGACGCTCTTGCCGGGTTCGAGGTCCTTGTACACCGTGAAGAAGTGCTGGATCTCGAGCCGGTCGAACTCGGGGACGTCGGCGATGTCCTTGAAGCGGTCCTTGCGCGGGTCCTCCGCGGGGACGCACAGGACCTTGTCGTCGACGCCCTTCTCGTCCCGCATGCGGAACATGCCGATCGCGCGGGCGCGGATCACGCAGCCGGGGAACGTGGGCTCCACCAGCACCAGCGCGTCCAGCGGGTCGCCGTCCTGGCCCAGGGTGTCGTCGATGAAACCGTAGTCGGCCGGGTACACCGTGGCGGTGAACAGCGTCCGGTCCAGGCGGATGCGACCGGTCTCGTGGTCGATCTCGTACTTGTTGGCGCTCCCCTTGGGGATTTCGACGGTCACGTCGAACTCCATCGGCCGACCTCCTCCAGGCTCCTGTGCAGTGTCTCCATGGCCTAGTCTCTGTGCATGTCCCTCAGCGACAACGCCGACCCCAAGGTCGCGAGTAGTACGCCACACGCCCGGCCCGCCGCGCCAGCCCCGGCACGGCCCCAGAAGCAGGGCCCGCGGCGCCGCCGCCGGGTCCTCACCGGCGTGCTCGCGGCCCTCGCCGTCCTGGTCACCGTAGCCGCCGCCGGCGGCCTGGTGTGGCAGATCTCGGCGGTCGCCGCCCCGCGGACAGGGACGATCACCACCCCGGAGGCGTACCCGCCGGCCGCACCCGCGCCGGTGCTGGCCTCGTCGGACGCGAACGCGCCGGTCCCGGACCTCCAGTCGGTCCTGCCCGGGGTGCTCGCCGACGACCGGCTCAACGGGAGCCTGTCGGCGGCGTTCACCGACGTGCTGACCGGGGAGGTCCTGTTCGAGCAGAACGGCGCGGCGCCGCTGACGCCGGCGTCGTCGATGAAGGTCGTCACCGCGGTCGCGGCGCTGGAGCACCTGGGCGCGGAGTACCGGATCCCCACGACCGTGGTCGAGGGCCCGACCGAGGACAGCGTGGTGCTCGTGGCCGGGGGCGACGTGACGCTCACCGTCGACGGCAAGGGCTACTACACCGACTACGCGGACGGCGCGAGCCTCCAGGAGCTCGCCGACCTGGTGCTGGAGGCGCGCGGCGGCGTCGCGCCGGCCACGGTCTACCTGGACACGAGCGTGTTCACCGACAAGACGAAGGCCGAAGGCGTCCCGAACGAGGACCTGACCTACATGACCGCGCCGATGGCGCCGCTCATGGTCGACGGCGGCCGCATGGACAACACCCAGAAGTACGCCCAGCACTACGCGGACCCGGCCATGGTCGCGGCCCAGCAGTTCGCCGAGCTCCTCGGCGGGGGCGCGGCCCCCGACGTGGTCGCCGGGACCGCCGAGGCGGGCGCGGCCGAGCTGGCCGTGGTCTACTCGGCGCCGCTGGCGGCCCTGGTCGACTCGTTCATCCTCACCTCCGACAACCTGCTCGCCGACGCCGTCGCGCTCCAGACCGCGCTGGTCGTCGACGGCGCGATGACCTGGGCGTCGCTCTCGACCGTGCACCTGGCGACCCTGGAGGGCCTGGGCGTCGACAACACCGGGCTGGTGTTCTACGACGGGTCGGGCCTCTCCCCCAGCAACCGCATGACCGCGAACGCGTTCACGCAGCTGCTGCTGGGCGCCGCGACCTCGCAGTCCGCCACGGTCTTCGAGTCGCTCCCGGTCGCGGGGTACTCGGGGACGCTCGACGACCGGTTCGGCACCGCCGAGGACGGCAAGGGCGTGGTGCGTGCCAAGACCGGCACGCTCAGCGGCGTCAGCTCCCTCACCGGCACCCTGACCACGGCCGACGGCCGCCAACTGGTGTTCTCGCTCATCAGCAACGGGGACACCACCGGCGAGACCGCGGTCGAGACGGCGATGGACGAGATCGCGACCGCCGTCGCCAAGTGCGGCTGCTAGTGGACTTCAGGTAAGGCGAGAGGCCCCGGGCGCTGCGCGCCCGGGGCCTTCGTCGTCGGGTCAGGCGGTGTTCCAGGTCTGGTTCAGTGCAAGGCATCCGGTGCTCGGGACGGTGGCCGTCCGGTTGCCGATGGACTCCCAGGTGTAGGTCCCGTTGGACCGCACGATCACGTACTTGTACTGGAAGGTGGTCCCGGCCGGGACCGTGACCGTGCCCTTCCAGTTCGGGTACGTGGTACCCGAGAGGTGGGCCGAGGAGATCGCGGTCCAGTTGCCGAGCTGCGGGATCGAGCCGACGATGTACACCTCGTCGCCGACCGCCGTGCCGGTCACGTACGCGCTCACGTCGACGCAGTTGGACGAACCGCCGCCGCTGCCGCCGCCCGTGTTGCCGACGTGGATCGCCAGCGCCGCCTTCGCCGCGACCGTGGCGGTGAAGGTCCCGCCGGAGACGGTCACGGTGGAGCCGGAGATGACGTCGACGTAGGACCCGTTGGGGAGCGAGGTCGTGAACGTCTGGGTGATCGAGGAGGTCCCGGCGTTGATGACGACGTGTCCGCTGTCGCCGCGGCCGAAGGCGAGCGCGTCGCCCGAGCCCCAGGTGTTGACGACCGCGTCGCCGGCGGTGGCGGCGCGGAAGCCGGCCATGCCGCTCATGTACGGGGAGCGGTGGATGCAGGTGAACGCGTCGGAGCCGCAGTTGACGTCGGCGACCGAGCCGTCGGCGTTGAGCGGAGGCCCGGAGTGGTTGGCGGAGAAGGAGTACCCGGTGTAGGAGGCGGGGGTGCCGAACGGGTAGGCGAGCATGAAGGCCTCGCCGAGGAGGTAGTCCTGGCCGTTCTTGTAGCTCATGGTGAGCGAGCCGCGCTCGGTGTCGTGGTTGGCGACGAAGACGCCCGCGGGCGAGGTGTAGCCCCAGCCGGTGCCCATGGTGGTGAGGTAGCGGGCCTCGGAGGAGCCGTTGATGTGGTTCTTGAGGTCGTAGGAGTAGGAGAACTCCTGGACGTCGCCGATGCCGGTGTACTCGGCCTCGGTGATCGGTTCGCCGGAGGCGCCGATGACCTCTTGGACGATGTAGGGGTCGCCGTCGACGAGGTTCATGATGGCGGCGAGGTCGGTCGCGGAGATGTGCTTGGCGGCGTCGACGCGGAAGCCGGCGACGCCGAGGCTCGTGAGGTCGTCGAGGTAGGCGGCGATGGTCTCGCGGACGTCGGTCTGGGAGGTGTCGAGGTCGTTGAGGCCGACCAGGTGGCAGGTCTGGACCTCATTGCGGTCCTGGTAGTTGTCGATCTCGCAGTAGGAGGAGCCGGTGTTGTGGAAGTCGGAGGCGTCGTAGCCGGCGTCGGGGTAATAGAACTGGCGGTATTCGCTGCCGTTCCAGCCGTAGCGGGTCTCGGTGGCGGAGCCGGCGGCCATGTGGTTGATGACGACGTCGGCGATGACGCCGATGCCGTTGGCCTCGCAGGTCGCGACCATGTTCGCGTATTCGGCGCGGGTGCCGAGGCGGGACTCGATCTCGTAGCTGACGGGCTGGTAGTGGATGTACCAGGCGTCCTCTTCGCCGGAGGTGGCGTCGGCGCCGAGGATGTGCTCGTTGGGCGGGGAGGTCTGGACGTACGTGTAGCCGGAGTCGGCGAGCGCGCCGTCGCATTCGGCGGCGATGGAGTTCCAGGTCCACTCGAACATGTTGAGGATCGAGTCGCCGCCGGCGAGGGCCGCGGCGGGGGCGGCGTCGAGTGCGGGGGCGTCGGGGGCGGGGTGCGGGTAGGCGGCCGCGAGGACGGC
>NZ_QFRW01000159.1 GCF_003265355.1 Glycomyces dulcitolivorans
CCGGCACCGCACCACGCGGCGCCGGCCGGGCCCGGCGCCGCTGTCGGTCCCCCCGGACACGCTTGAAAGCGGGGGCGCCGATGAATCCGCGCATCCCTCACATCCGCGCTCTTCCGTGTGACGCGGTCGTCACTTCTTCTGGCGCGCGGACGCGTCCGCGGTGCACAGTTGATCCGAACCGCGCGCCGCTCGCAACGGGCGCGCACACCTATCCGGCCCCCGGGCGACCGGGACCGGGCTAGAAGGGCGACGGCACGTGCCACCCGTGTTCACTGGGCCGGAGGCCGGGGCGCTCCCGCACCTGCCGCGCCTGCCGCGGCGCCTGCGCGCCGAAGCGCCGTCCTGGACCGAGACCACCGACGTGTGCGTCATCGGCTCCGGCGTCGCCGGACTCACCTGCGCGCTCAACCTGCGCCGGGCCGGATTCCACGTCACCGTCGTCACCAAGGTCCACATCGACGACGGCTCCACCCGCTGGGCCCAAGGCGGCGTCGCCGCCGTCCTCGACCCCCACGACAGCCCCGAAGCGCACGCCCGCGACACCAGGATCGCCGGCGTCGGCCTGTGCGACAGCGCGGCCGTCGACGTCACCGTCACCGAAGGCCCCCAGCGCATCGCCGACCTCATCCACCTCGGCACCGAGTTCGACCGCGACCCCGACGGCTCGCTCCAGCTCACCCGCGAAGGCGGCCACCGCGCCCGCCGGATCGTCCACGCCGGCGGCGACGCCACCGGCGCCGAGATCCAGCGCGCGCTCCACGCCGCGGTCCTGCGCGACCCGTGGATCCGCATCATCGAGAACGCCATGGTCCTCGACCTGCTCACCGACGCCCGCGGCCACGCGGCCGGCGTCAGCCTCCACGTCCTCGGCGAGGGCGTCGAGCACGGCGTCGGCGGCGTCGAGGCCCGCGCGGTCGTGCTCGCCACCGGCGGCCTCGGTCAGATCTTCCAGTCGACCACCAACCCCTCCGTGTCCATCGGCGACGGGGTGGCGCTGGCGCTGCGGGCCGGCGCCCAGGTCACCGACCTCGAATTCGTCCAGTTCCACCCGACGTCGCTGTACGTGCCCGGGACCCCCGGTCTCGGCGGCGGCTCCGAAACCGGGGGCACCGAACTGGACCATGAACGTATCCCCGGGGACCGACAATCCACTGATGCCGCGTCCCGGACCGGCGGCGACCAGCAGCCGCTCATCTCCGAGGCCCTCCGCGGCGAAGGCGCCCACCTGCGGGACTTCTCCGGCGACCGGTTCATGGTCGGCGTCCACGAGCTCGCCGAGCTCGCCCCCCGCGACGTCGTCGCCAAGGCCATCACCAACCGGATGATCGCCGAAGGCAAGGCGCACATGTGGCTCGACGCCCGCCACCTCGGCCGCGACATGCTCGAACAGCGGTTCCCGACGATCACCGCGACCTGCCGGTCCCTCGGCGTCGACCCCGTCGCCGACCTCATCCCCGTCGCGCCCGCCGCCCACTACTCCTCCGGCGGCGTCCGCACCGACCTGCACGGGCGCACCAGCGTCCCCGGGCTCTACGCCGCCGGCGAGGCCGCCTGCACCGGCCTCCACGGCGCCAACCGCCTCGCCTCCAACTCGCTCGTCGAAGCGCTCGTGTTCGCCCAGCGCATCGCCGACGACCTCGCCGAGCACAAGCCCAGCCCCGGCCTCCCCGAGCTGCCCGAGGGCGAGGGCACCGTCTGCTCCACGACCTCCCGCGCGCCCCTCCAGGAGGCCATGACCTCCGGCGCCGGCGTCCTCCGCTCCGAAGCGTCACTGGAGGCCACCGCTGCGTCGCTGACGGCTTTGGGGGACAATGTGTCCGGACGTCCTCGACCGGCCACATGGGAGGCCACGAACCTCCTCACCGTCGCCGCCGCAGTCACCGCCGCCGCCCACCGCCGCCGCGAGACGCGCGGCAGCCACTGGCGCGAGGACCACCCCGAGGCCGCCGACGCCTGGCTCGGCCACCTGTGCCTCTCCATCAGCTCCGACGGGGAGCTCGACACCACCTGGGAGCCCATCGCATGAGCAGATTCGCCGAAGCGCCCGGCGGGGCCGGACTGGACGAGCGCCTGCTCGCCTGCCGCCTCGACCCCGAGGACGTGTACGTCGCCGTCCAGGATTACCTCGACGAGGACCTCTCCCACGCGCGCCGCGACGTGACCTCCGAGTCGATCTTCGGCCCCGGGCACACCTCCACCGTGGCCGTCACCGCCCGCGCCGACGGCCTCCTCGCGGGCCTCCCAGTCGCCCACGCGGTCTTCCACGCCATGCCCGGCGACGTCGAGTTCGAATACCTCGCAAGGGAAGGCGCGCGCATCCGCGCCGGCCAGGTCCTCGCCCGCGTCACCGGCCCCACCCGGTCGCTCCTCGCCGCCGAGCGCACCGCCCTGAACCTGCTGTGCCGCATCAGCGGCGTCGCCACCCACACCCGCCGCTTCGCCGACGTCCTCGCCGACTGGCACACCACCGTCCTCGACACCCGCAAGACCACGCCCGGCCTGCGCGCCTTCGAGAAGTACGCGGTGCGCTGCGGCGGCGGCGACAACAAGCGCATGGGCCTGTACGACGTCGCCATGATCAAGGACAACCACAAGGAGGCCGCGGGCTCCATCAGCGAGGCGTTCGCCGCCGTCCGCTCCGCCGAACCCGACGTGGACATCCAGGTCGAGGTCGAGACCCTCGAAGAGGCCCTCGAAGCGGTCGGCGCCGGCGCCGTGTTCCTCCTGTGCGACAACATGAGCCCCAAGGAGCTCAGCGAGGTCGTCGAGGCCGTCGGCGAGCGCGCCGAACTGGAGGCGACCGGGACGATCACCCTCGACACCGCGGTCGACTACGCCGCCACCGGCGTCGACTACATCTCGGTCGGGGCCCTCACCCACTCCTCGCCCATTCTGGACATCGGCCTGGACTTCGAGGAGTAGACCCGTGCTCTTGTGCGTCGACATCGGGAACACCAACACCGTGCTGGCCGTGTTCGAGGGCGAGACCCTCAAGCACTCCTGGCGCATCCGCACCGACCCGCACGCCACCGCCGACGAGCTGGGCCTGACGTTCCGGGCCCTCCTCGACGGCGACGGCGTCGACCTGTCGGGCATCAGCCTGTCCTCCACCGTGCCCCAGCAGGGCGCGGAGGTCGCGAAGATGGCGCAGCGGTACTACCCGCACGCGAGCCTCGTGCAGATCGCGCCCGGCGTGAAGACCGGTGTGCGCCTTGCCATCGACAACCCGCGCGAGGCCGGGCCCGACCGGATCGCGAACACGTACGCGGCGTTCCACCTGTACGGCGGCCCATGCATCACCGTCGACTTCGGAACGTCCACGAACATCGACGTGATCTCCGAGACCGGCGACTTCCTCGGCGGCGCTTTCGCTCCGGGCATCGAGATCTCCATCGACGCGCTCGCCTCGCGGGCCGCGAACCTGCTGAAGATCCCGCTCGTCAAGCCGCGCAGCGTCATCGGGAAGAACACCGTCGAATGCCTCCAGTCGGGCATGGTCTACGGCACCGCCGCCCAGGTCGACGGCCTGGTCCGGCGCATCACGGCCGAGCTGGGCGCCGACCCGACGGCGGTCGTCGCCACCGGCGGCCTCGCGCCGGTCGTCATCGAGGAGTGCGAGACGATCACGCACTACGAGCCGAACCTGACCCTGCACGGCCTCAGGATGATCTGGGACCGCAACGCCTGACGTGCGCGGGACGTGCGCCGCGCGGGAGCGCGGTGTGCGCCCCGCGTGAGCGGGCCCGCATACGTTGGCTTGCATGACTGACCAGACGACCAGAACGCCGCTGCGGCGCACCGCCGCAGCGCTCGCCCGCACCGCCGCCGCCGGTTCGCTGGCGGCGCTCGCCGTCGCCGCCTTCGCGGCC
>NZ_QFRW01000160.1 GCF_003265355.1 Glycomyces dulcitolivorans
CGCCGCGTCCTGGTGTTCCTCGACAACGCCCGCGACGCCGACCAGGTGCGCCCGCTCCTGCCCGGCGCGGGCGGCTCGGCCGTCGTCGTCACCGGCCGCGGCCGCCTCGACCGCCTGCGCCACATCAGCGACGCCGTCGCCGTCGAGCTCGCCGAACTGCCCGAAGCGGACGCCGTCGCGCTCCTGCGCGGCCTCACCGGCGACACCACCGCCAAGGACGCCGACGCCGCCGCCGTGGCCGCCCACTGCGGCGGCCTGCCCCTGGCCCTGCGCATCGCCGCCGGACTCCTCGACGACCGGCCCTCACTCGGCTTGGCGGGCTTGGCGAAGCACCTCGGCGACGGCCGCCTCTGGCAGGCCGGCGAACGCGACCAGATCGCCCGCGTCTTCGACCTCTCCCACGCCGAACTCGACGAGGACGAGCGCCGGTGCCTCCGCGACCTCGCGCTGCTCCCGGTCCCCGACATCGGCGAGCGCACCGCCCTGCGCCTCGCCTCCGCCTCCGGCGCCGACGGCGAACGCGTCCTCGGCGGCCTCGTCTCCGCCTACCTCGTGCGCGCCGGGACCGACGGCCGCTACCGGCTCCACCGCCTGGTCGCCGAGTACGCCCGCGCCAAGGAGCCCGCGACCGCCGACGAGCAACGCGCCCTTCGCGAACGCACCGTCGCCGAGTTCCGCGACCTGCGCGCCCCGGCCCCCTTGGAGGACTACGGGTTCCTCACCGCCGCCTACCGCGCCTGGGCCGCCCACCCCGAGGGCGCGGTCCTCGCCGACGTCCTGTGCGCCTTCGCCAAGCGCGGCCACCGGCCCGAAGAACTGGAGACGCTCGGCAAGGCCGCACTCGCCGCCGCCGGACCCGACCCGGTCCACCTGGCCCGGCACCGCAACCTCGTCGCCGTCGCCGCCTACGCGCGCGGCGCGCTCGCCAAGGCCGAGGAGTACGGCAGGGGCGCACTGGAAGCGATGGAACGCACCGAGCACGGCGACCGCTTCGGCAGCGCCCGCGCGAACCTCGCCACCGCCCTGGCCCGGCTCGGCCGCGAGCAGGAAGCGTTGCCGCTCTTGACGGCCGCGCTTGACGCGGCCCTGGCGGCCGGACGCGACGGCGACGCGGCCGTCATGGGCATGACCCTCGGCTGGCTCCACTACCGCATGCGGGACTTCGCCGCCGCCGAACAGGCTCTCGAAGCCGCACTGACGCGCTTCGAACGCGGCGGCGACGCGGCCATGGCCCGCGAGGTCCACGCGCACCTCGCCGAGGTCTACCGCGCCTGGGGCCGCCACACCAGTTCGCGGGCGAGCCTGCGGCGCATGGCGGGCTCATGATTTCTTCACAGCGCACCCCCTGCGCCCCAGAGGAATGCCCAGTTCGCCCAGGTAGCGGCTGAATTCGCCGGTACCCCTCCCGGGCCCCCTCGCACTACGCTGTCGCAAAGGGCCCAGGAACCGGTTGCAGGGGAAGGAGGTCGACATGGCACCAGTGGACCGCGACGACGTGGAACGCGAGCTCGGCGACCGCCTCGCCACCCGCGACTTCGTCGCCGCACGCCTGCTCGACTGCGAGTCCCGCGCCGCCTTCGGCTGGATCCGCCTCGAAGCGGCGGCGGTGCCGGGCGGCCGCTGCGACGCCGCGCTGCTGGAGTGGGAAGGGCTGTGGGGCCTGTTCCGCTCTTGGGACGCACGGTTGAAAGAGATCGCGGCCCTGCGCGACGGCAAAGGCCGGCTTGGTCGGGGCGCGGCCGAGGACGCCTCATTCATGCTGGACGGCACGGTTCACGACCCCGGGCCCGGCAACGAACTCCAACACGCTGATGTCCTTGCGGCCCTGGAACACCGCCACGCGGCCGTGGCGGCGCTGCTCGACGAGATCGATGCGGCCTTCGCGGAGGCCGCCGGAACCGATCCGCTGGCGGCCCGCCTCGACGCCCTCGAAGCGAGCGAGCAGCGGCTCCTCGCCCGCTGGGCCGAGACCCGGGAGCGGATCAGCGACCCGCGGGTTCCCAAGCCCGGCACCGTGTCCGGATCGCTGCGGGAGCGCCTGGGGCGTATCCCGGCACTCGGCGAGACGGGCTGGACCGAGACCACGGAGGTGCGCAGGCGCCTCGCCCACGCGGTCGAGGCCGCCGAGCACCGCGCCGAGGCGGCGCTGGAGGCGTGCAACGAGCCGCTGCACCGGCGCAACCGGCTCCGCAGCGAGGCTCAGGCATACGTTGCGCGGGCCGAACGGCTCGGCCGCGACACCGAGCCGAAGGTGCGGGACGCCTGGCAGCGAGCCCGCGCGATCCTCTGGACCGCACCGTGTTCGCTCGCCGAAGCCCGCGAGGCGGTCGACGAGCTCGCCGCCACTGTGAACGGAGACCGCGCATGACCGGCCTCCGCAATCCGAACGGACTTCCCCCGGCCCGCACGGCCCTCCACATCCCCCTCGCGAGTGTGAACGGAGACCGCACATGACCGACCCCTGCTTCCGCTGCGGCGGTGCCATCGACCCCGAGGGCTACTGCGAGGACTGCGGCCTCCAGGCCCCGCCCGCCGCGCCGTTCGCCACCGGTCGGATGACCCCCGCGCCCGCACCCGCCCCACCCGTCGCCGGTCCCGCCCGCTGCGTCCACTGCGGCGGCTCCATCGACTCGGACGGCTTCTGCGACGACTGCGGCCTGCGCGCCGCCCCGGCCGCCGCCCCCGCGCCCGTCCGGACCACGACCTCGGGCCGCACCTCGACCTCCTCGCGCCGCAGCGTCGGCCGCCTCGGCACCGGCCTGGCCGACCTGCCCTCGGTCCCGATCACCGACCCCGTCTCGGCGCTTATGACCGATCCGGCCGTCCCCGAAGCGGACCGGCGCTGCGCCAACGGCCATCAGCTCGGACACGTCGGCCGCGCCGCCGGCTTCTGCCCCGAGTGCGGCGCGAAGTTCGACTTCACACCCGCGCTCAAACCCGGCGACCTCGTCGCCGGCCAGTACGAGATCCGCGGCTGCCTCGCCCACGGCGGCCTCGGCTGGATCTACCTCGCCGCCGACCGCAACCTCGACGGCAAATGGGTCGTCCTCAAGGGACTGCTGAACACCACCGACCCGGCCGCCCTCGCCGCCGCCGAGGCCGAGCGCCGCTACCTCATCGCCGTCGACCACCCCGGGATCGTCAAGATCCACAACTTCGTCCAGCACCGCGACAAGCGCGACGGCACCCTCTCCGGCTACCTCGTCATGGAGTACATCGGCGGCGTCTCCCTCGGCGACCAGCTCAAGACCCGCATCGCCAAGCGCGAGGGCCCCATGCCCCCCGAGTGGGCCATCCCGTGCGTCCTCGAAACGCTCGCCGCCTTCGGCCACCTCCACGCCGCCGACATGGTCTACTGCGACCTCAAGCCCGCCAACCTGATCCAGGTCGGCGACCGCATCCGCCTCATCGACCTCGGCGCCATGCGCCGCATCGGCGACACTGGCGGCGACGTGTGGGGCACCAGCGGCTACCAGGCCCCCGAGGTCACCGGCGACCGCTTCCCCGACGTCGGCTCCGACCTCTACACGGTCGGCCGCACCCTCGCCGTCCTCACCCTCGCCTTCAGCCCCGCCGTCCGCACCGCCGCCGGCGCCATCGCCACCGCGCCGCTCCCGGCGCGCCCGCCCGGCTACGACGAATCCCTCTACCTGCTCCTCCAGCGCGCCTGCCACGCCGACCCGCGCGAGCGCTTCGAGTCCGCCGCCGACATGGCCGACCAGCTCACCGGCGTCCTGCGCCAGATCCGCGCCGGACTCGACGAGACCCCCTACCCGGCCGTGTCCGCCCACTTCGGACCTGAACGCGGGGCCTACGCCAGCGCCGTCAGCCCCGACCCCGCCCGCGTCCTCGCCCCGGCCGACCCGCTCCAGGCCCGGCGGCTCCTGCCCGCCCCGCTGACCGACCCCGCCGACCCCGCGGCCGTC
>NZ_QFRW01000161.1 GCF_003265355.1 Glycomyces dulcitolivorans
ATCGGCCCACCGGGCGCGACCGGGGCCGTGGGAGGCGGCGGCGCGGGGGCGCGGAACGGGGGCCGGACCGGGTACGGGCTGGGCGCGGTGCGCTGCGTCTGGCCCGCCGGGCCCGAGGCCGCACCGGGCGTGGTGGTCGGCAGGTGGAGGGTCTCCTCGTTGACGCCGCCCCCGGCAGCGGCTCTGGTCTGGGGCCGCGGGGGCTGGGGCGAGGTCATGGTCCGAGAGTCTCCGTCTAGGAATGCCGGGGGGCGGGGTCGCCCCATACTAGGCGCATCCGGCTCACTCGCGGACTCGGCGGTGACCAATCCGACTATCCGGACACGCAACTGGTTGCGGGCCTTCCTCACATCGTACCGACGGCGGTCCCGCCGTGCGGTGCCGCACACGGAGGACGCGCCCGAAATGACGCCCTTGCAACGCTATCGGAGGTTCGGGAGGGCTTCGCCGAGGAGCACGACGAGGGACGCGATGTACGGGGTGCTCACGTGGTGGCCGTCGCGGTAGACCGCCATGCCGTCCACGATGAGCGGGCACCGCCCGTCGACGCAGAACCACGGCTCGGTGTCGACGATGTGCGCGCCCCAGACCTCCTGGGCCTCCAGGCCCGCCGCGCGGCGGTCGACGTACGTGACCGCGTACGGGTCCTCGCTCACGCACTGCCGCACCGCATCCAGGTGCAGCGCCAGGCACTCGGGGGCGGCTTCGCCGGTGGCCCAGGGAGTGTCGGTGAGGACCGCGACGTTCTGGGCCGACGTCGAGGCCAGGAGCGTCTGCGTCCACCCCGCGTTCCACGCCTCGGCGGCGGCCTCGCCTTCGAGGCCCGTGACGCCGGTCTTGTCGGAGGTCCCGTAGACGACCAGTTCCGGTTCGAGGGCGTCGATCTCGGCGAAGACCTCCTGCTTCCAGTCCCAGCACTCGGTGTACTCGCCCTCGTGCATGGTGCTGTCGACGTGCACCGACACGGGCGTGCAGGAGCTCTTGGTGCGGCTGATCAGCTCCCAGCCGTTGCGGTCGGCGAGGACGTCGAGGGCCGGGAACCACTGCGCCGCATGGGAGTCGCCCACGAGCATCACCTCGATGTCGGAGGCCGTGTCGCCGTAGGAGCAGCCGCTGGGCAGCGCGACCACCTCGAAGTCCAGGTGGCAGTCGTCGCCGTAGGTCTCGGGCCGGTCCGAGTCGGATCCCGCGAGCGGCGGCGACAGGTCGTCCGGGACGGACTCGACCGCGAGGCCGTCGCGCAGGCGCTGCTCCAGGGCCGAGAACTCCTCGACCGCCTCGACCTGCGTCAGATCGACCGGTTCGGTGCCGTCGGGGACCTTCGGGAAGCCCTGGACGAGGGCGAGGACGACGGCCGCGCCGGCGACCGAGGCGGCGAAGCCGAGGAGCAGGCCGGCGCCGTCGGAGCGCTTGAGGGGGCGCCAGTTGCGCACGGGCTCTTCGATGTACGCGTAGCTGAGCTGGGCGACCGCGACGGTGGTGACGAGGAGGATCAGGTTGAGGCGGAGCGTGGGGTCGACGCCGAGCGCGAGCGGGGCGAGGATGAGGATCGGCCAGTGCCAGAGATAGAGGCTGTAGGAGATGCGGCCGAAGAACTGGAACGGGGCGGTGCCCAGGAGCGCGGAGACGGGGCCCGGGCTCGGGCCCGAACCGGCCGCGATGACGGCCATCGTGCCGAGGACCGGGGCGAGGGCGGCGTATCCGGGGAAGGCCGTCTCGTCGGTGAACATGAAGCCCGACAACAGGATCGCGGCCAGGCCGCCGAGGCCGAGGACCCAGGCGAGGGGGCGCGGGGTCTTTTTGAGCGCCGGGAGGGCCAGGGCCAGGAGCGCGCCGCCCGCGAGCTCCCAGGCGCGGGTGTGGGCCGCGTAGTAGGCGGTCGGCTGCGACTGCGCGGTGACCAGGACCGACAGGACGAGGGTCGCGGCGAAGACCAGGACGGAGGCGACGATCGCGGCCGTCACGAGGCGGCGGGGCCTGCGTCCGGTGCACAGGAGCAGCACGAGCAGGAGCAGCGGCCACACGACGTAGAACTGCTCCTCGACCGCGAGGGACCAGAACTGCTGGAACGGCGAGGGCATCTGGTCGGCGTTCAGGTACTCGGTCTGCTCGGCGACGAAGCGGTAGTTGACGACGTAGACGATGACCGCGAACGCGTCCTGGAGGACCGCGTCGAGGCGGGTGACGGGGAAGAACAGCCACGCGCCCAAGGCGGTCGCGATCGTGACGGCACTGGCGGCGGGCAGGATCCGCCGGGCGCGGCGGGCGTAGAACCCGGCGATCGAGATCTTCCCGGTGTCGAAGACCTCCTTGACCAGGAGCGAGGTGATGAGGAAGCCCGAGAGGACGAAGAAGACGTCGACGCCGACGTAGCCGCCTTCGGAGTGCGGAAACCCGGCGTGGGAGAACAGGACCAGGCCGACGGCGACCGCGCGCAGGCCCTGGATGTCGGGGCGGAAGCCCATCGGGGTCCAGCGGTCGGGCGCAAGCGCGGCGCTGACGCGCGGGAGCAGCAGGGTGTCGGTGCGGGCATGGGGAGCGGAGGTCGTCAGAGGCCCCGTCGAAGGCATCGGGACAGTGTCCACGAGTCAGGAGGCGCGGCGGTGAACGGGGCGCGGACGCGGGGGAAACAAAACGGCCCCGACCTGCGGGTCGGGGCCGACACGGCGACGCTTGCGAGCCGTGAATGTGCTCAGTGTGCGCTAGAGCGCCTTGAGGACGCGCGGTTCGAGGCGGTAGAAGATCCAGCGCCCGAAGAACAGCAGGAAGACGGAGAATCCGACGGCGACGCCGACCTGGTACATGTTCGGGGCGAGTTCGGGGATGAAGGCGCCGCGGTGCATCGAGAAGATGCCGACCAGGGGGTTCGACGAGAACACGTCGAACAGCCACGGGTGCTCCTTCATCGTGTCCGCGTCGGCGACCTTGCTGACCGGGTAGATGATCGCGGAGCCATAGAACAGGACGCGCATGACCAGCGGCATGAACCGCGAGACGTCCTTGTAGAGGACGTTGGCGGCGGCGAGCACGAACACCATGCCGGTGGTGAGCATGGCCTGCACCAGGATCGCCGGGAACAGCCAGAGCAGGTTGAGGCCGAACGTGCCGCCGTCCAGGAGCGCGACGCCGATGAGGATCGGGAAGCCGACCACGTACTCGGCGAAGCGCGCGAAGACCTTCGAGACGGGGAAGACCTCTCGGGGGACCTTCATGACCGTGATGAGGCTGGCCTGCCCGCCGAGGGCCTTCTGGCCTTCGCCGACCGCGGAGGAGAACCACTGGTAGGCGAAGATGCCGGAGACGATGAAGACGAGGTAGCCGGCCTGCGGCGTACCCGGGTCGTTCGGCATCGAGCGGCCGCCGCCGAAGACGAGGTCGAACACGAACCAGTAGATGAGGGTCAGGCCCAGCGGCTCGATGAGCGACCAGACGTAGCCCATGACGGTGGCCTGGTACTTGACGGCGAGGTCGCGGCGGACCAGGACCGACAGGGCGTACCGGTGGCGCAGGAGCGCGGTGAAGCCGGTCGTCAGCGGGAACTTCCGCTTGAGCGGCTTGACCTCGGCGTTGCGGGTCTCGTCGAGCGGGCCCTCGTCGCTGCGCGCGGAGTCGAGGAACGCGGGCAGCTCGGCGGTGTCGTCCATGTTCCGGCGGATCGGGGACTGCCCGGCCATCGGCATGTCGCGGCCCGGTTCGACGCGGGTCGCGTACGGCGCCTGCGGGACCTGGCCCGGGCTGCCGACGGTCTGCGGCACGGGGGGCGCGACCGCGGGCGGCGGGGGCGGCGTCTGCGGCTGGTAATGCTGCTGGCTCGGCTGCGCCGAGGGATTGGGCTGGCCCGACGGCGCGGGCTGGCCGTAGGGCTGCGGGGGTCCCTGGGGCGGCTGCGGGGGCTGGCCGTAGGGCTGCTGCGGGGACTGGTGGGGGTGCTGGGGCGGC
>NZ_QFRW01000162.1 GCF_003265355.1 Glycomyces dulcitolivorans
CCGCGGCCCGGCGCGGGCGCGCCGCGCCACCGCCGCACCCGCGCCCCGCTACGGGGTCCGCACTTGGTGTTAACGTCGAAGCAGACAGGGGAGCCGAACGGCTGAGAGTGCGGAACCGACCGCAGACCCTCACACCTGATCCGGGTAATACCGGCGTAGGGAGTCGAAGTGTGCCGCTGTCGCGCCGTGTAATCGCCCTCTTGAAAGGCACGCCCATGCCCGACAGCACCGCCCTCGCCGCCCCCGGCCGCTGGCGCACCGTCGACATCCTCACCTGCGCCGTCCTCGCCGTCGCCTTCGGCGTCGTCTTCTGGGCCTGGAACTTCGTGTGGGCCGGGCTCGACCCCGTCCTCGCGTTCCTGCCCCCGCTCAAGGGCGTCCTCTACGGCGTCTGGCTCATCCCCGCCGTCCTCGCCCCGCTCATCGTCCGCCGCGTCGGCGCCGGCCTCCTCACCGAAGCCCTCGCCGCCACCGTCTCGGCCCTCCTCGGCTCCGTGTGGGGCGTCCTGGTCATCTACCAGGGCCTCATCCAGGGCCTCGGCGGCGAGCTCGCCTTCGCCGCCGGACGCTACCGCCGCTTCGGCACCCCCACCGCCGTCGCCGCCGGCGCCCTCGCCTGCATCGCCGCCACCCTCTTCGACGTCGTCGTCTGGTACCCCGACACCGCGCTGTGGGCCTTCAAGATCCCCTACATCGCCTTCGCCGCCCTCTCCGGCGCCCTCGTCGCCGGCCTCGGCTCCAAGGCCCTCGTCGCCGCCATGCTCCCCACCGGCGTCCTCGACCGGTTCCCCGCCGGCCGCGAACGGGCCCGGATCTGACCGCATGATCCCGGTCGAGTTCCGCGGCTTCGCCTGGCGCCACGCCGGACGCAGAGCCCAGGCCGTCACGGGCGTCGACCTCCGCGTCGAGCCCGGCGAGCGGGTGCTCCTGCTCGGCCCCTCCGGGTCGGGCAAGTCCACCCTGCTCGCCGCGCTCGCCGGGCTCCTCACCGAGGACGCCGGGGACCAGGACGGCGAGGTCCTCCTCGACGGCAAGCCCGCCGCCGACCAGCGCAGCCGCGTCGGCATCCTCTTCCAGGACCCCGAGACGCAGCTCGTCATGGCCCGCGCCGGCGACGACGTCGCCTTCGGACTGGAGAACCAGGCCGTCCCCCGCGCCGAGATCTGGCCGCGCGTGGACGAGTCGTTGCGCGCCGTCGGATTCCCTTATGGACTCGACCGGGACACCCACGCCCTCTCCGGCGGCGAGCAGCAGCGCCTCGCCCTCGCCGGCGTCCTCGCCCGCCGCCCCGAGCTCATCCTCCTCGACGAGCCCACCGCCAACCTCGACCCCCAAGGCGCCCAAGACGTCCGCGACGCCCTCCGCACCGCGCTCACCGACACCGACGCCACGCTCATCGTCGTCGAGCACCGCGTCGCCGACATCCTCGACCTCGTCGACCGCGTCATCGCCCTCGGGCCCGACGGCACCCTCCTCGCCGACGGCCCCGCCGCACGCGTCCTCACCGAACACGGCGACACCCTTGCCGCCCAAGGCGTCTGGGTCCCCGGCGCACCCCTGCCCCACCGCCCGCCGCCCGCCCCAGGCGCCACGGCCTTGCGCGGCGACGGCCTCGCGCTCGCCTACCCCGGCGCCACCCGGCCCGCCCTCGACGGCGTCACCTTCGCACTGCGCCAAGGCGAACTGGTCGCCGTCACCGGCCCCAACGGCTCCGGCAAGTCCACATTGGCACTCCTCGCGGGCGGCCTCGCCGCCCCCGACGCCGGGACCGCCACCGTCCCCGGCGAGCGCCGCCCCCTCCACCGCCTGCCCGCCCGCCGCCTCGCCGAACGCGTCGGCTCGGTCTTCCAGGACCCCGAGCACCAGTTCGTCACCGCCACCGTCCGCGACGAACTCGCCTTCGGCCCCAAGCAGGCCGGATGGACTCAAGACCGCATCGACGCCCGCGTCGGCGAACTCCTCGACCGCCTGCGCCTCGCCCCCCTCGCCGCCGCCAACCCACACACCCTCTCCGGCGGCGAGGCCCGCCGCCTCTCCGTCGCCGGCGCCCTCGCCGCCGCCCCCGGCGTCCTCATCCTCGACGAACCCACCTTCGGCCAGGACCGCCGCACCTGGGGCGAACTCGTCGACCTCACCGCCGACATCCGAGACGAGGGCACCGCCCTCCTCGCCGTCACCCACGACCGCGACTTCGCCACCGCCTTGGGCGCCACCGAACTCGCCCTCAAGGACGGCCGCGCGGAGGCCCCGTGCTGACCCCCGTCCCCGTCTGCGGCCCCGACGCGCCCATCGCCCGCGCCAACCCCGTCGCCAAACTCGCCGCCGTCGTCCTCGTGACCACCGTCGCCCTCGTCGCCGCCGACTGGCTCACCCCGCTGCTCCTGCTCGCCGCACTCCTGGCCGTCCTGCCCTTCACCGGCATCCGCATCGGACCGCTCACCAGACGCCTGCGCTGGCTGTGGTTCGCCGCCGCCGCGGTCGTGGTCGTCAACGCCGTCTTCGCCGCCGAGCAGACCGGCCGCACCCTCCTCGACCTCGGCCCGATCCACGTCTCCACCGGAGCCCTGTTGGGCGGCACGGCGATCGGCCTGCGCGTGTGCGTCGCCGCCACCGCCGGAGTCCTCGTCTTCGCGACCACCGACCCCACCGACCTCGCCGACGCCCTGACCCAGCAGCTCAAAGCCCCGCCCCGCTTCACCATCGGCTCCCTCGCCGCCCTGCGGCTCCTGCCGCTCCTGGCCGCCGAATGGCGCCAGATCACCACCGCCCGCCGCGCCCGCGGCCTCGAAGGCGGCTGGAACCCCCTGCGCCGCACCAGGCTCTTCGCCTCCACCATGTTCGCGCTCCTCGTCGGCGCCATCCGCCGCGCCGGCCGCCTCGCCGCCGCCATGGACGCCCGCGGCTTCGACACCGAGATCCCCCGCACCCACGCCCGCGAGCAGCGCATGCGCCCCGCCGACTGGACGCTCATCTCGCTGGCCGCCGCAGTGGCGGCCGCGGCCGTCGTCGCGAGCGCGTCGGCCGGGGTGTTCACGGTCTGAAGCGTCGCCGACGGACAACACCCTGTCCGTCGGCCTCGCGCACGTCGCCGGAGCCGTCGCGAGGGCTGCCGCCGCACCCACCGCACGGATGAAGTTCCTCGGTCAGAAGGGGGACCGGCCACCGGCACGGAGCATTGCTGGAACCGGGCCCTGCGCGGTGGCCGCGGGTTCTACGGTGGTCCCATGCGACTCACCAAGTTCGGCCACTCCTGCGTCCGCCTCGACACCGGCCAGGGCCTCATCGTCATCGACCCCGGCGCCTACTCCGACCCGGCGGCCCTCGACGGGGCCGACGCCATCTTCATCACCCACGAGCACCTCGACCACTGCGACCCCGACGCCGTCCGGGCCCTGCGCAAGGCCCGCCCCGACGTCCCCGTCTACGGGCCCGCCGCCATCGCCTCCACCCTCGGCGACCTGCCGTTCACCACCGTCAGCGCCGGCGACGCGATCCCGGTGGCGGGCACCGAGGTCAAGGTCTTCGGCGAGCACCACGCCGTCATCCACCCCGACATCCCCATCGTGCAGAACGTCGCCTACCTCGTCGACGGCGTCTACCACCCCGGCGACTCCCTCACCGTCCCCGACCAGCCCGTGCGGACCCTCCTCGTGCCCGTCGCCGCACCCTGGCTCAAACTCGCCGAAGCGATCGACTTCGCCCGCGACATCGACGCCCCCGCAATCCACCCCATCCACGACGCCGTCCTCAGCGACATCGGCCGCGGCCTCCCCGACCGCCTGTTCCCGCTCCTGGTCGGCGACGCCTACCGCCGCATCGAGAACGGCGACACCGCCACCGTCTAAGGACCGTCCACAGAGTCCTATATCCGATAGGATATTCGATTTCCGGCCGCAGACGCGCGGCGGCGGGTCCGTTCCCGTCTCGCCCCTTCGTCGGCCACGCCCGCCCAGGGCATGCGGCGGCGCCCGGAGCCTTTCGGCTCCGG
>NZ_QFRW01000163.1 GCF_003265355.1 Glycomyces dulcitolivorans
CGGCGCGCCGCACCGTCCGCGTGTGCGCCCCGTCGGCGGCGATCGACCGCAGCGCCGGCGTCGCCGCGGACGTGAAGCCCGCGCCGAGGCGCTCCTCCCACTTGCGGACGTTCGCGAGCGCCCGCGTCTCCCGCTGCGCCGCCCGCAGGCGCCGCCGCGACAGCAGCTGCAACGGGCTCGCGACCCCGGAATCGCGCATCCGGTTGCGCAGCAGGTAGACCGTGAGCGCGGCCTCGGCTACGAGGACGGCCGCCATGCCCGGCAGGTACACCTCGGGCGGGGCCGTGAACGCGGCGCCCGCGGCGGCGGCCGTGACCGCCCCGAACCCGGCCGCGGCCAGCGCGAGCCTCTTCGCGGTGCGCATGCGTGCTCCGATCATCGCCGGGCCGCCCGCCGCAGCAGGGCCTTGAACCTGGGGAACCCGGCCGAGGACAGCGCCGCTACCGCGAGCGCGCCCGTGACGGACAGGGCCGTGAACGTCAGTGCCGCAGCGGTACCGGTCCCGGCGGCGAACCAGGACAGGACCGCGGCGACCCAAAGCAAGACGAAGACGGCGGCGAAAGCGGCGGCCATCAAGCGCCGAGAACCCGTGTTGCGCTCGGGCGCTTCGGCCCGCGGAGCCCCGGACCGCTTGGCCGCCAACAGGGCACCGACCGACTGCGAGGAGGTGGGACGGATGGTCCGCTCCCACACCTCGGTACTTCCGATCGCCGTGAAGGAGAACTCGTCGGAACGCCCCTCCCAGAGAGAAGCATCGGTGACGACCACTTTCTCGGCCGACACGAGGTCGACGGGAGCGACGAACTCGACCGGGTTGGGCCCGCGCAGGCTCTCATTCAAGAAGTCCAGGATCTCGGGCCGCAGGTGCCGAAGCTCGGCGCGCAGCCGCAGCAGCGACTCGACGTGCACGATCCCCACCGACCGCCCCGCGGTGGCGGCCTCGCGCGCCTGCTCGACCGCGCGGCTCTGGCCGTCCTCCCAGAACCGGCAGTCGACGACGTACAGCTCGTCGAAGGCCCGCCCGTCGAGCCGGACGCCCCGGCTCAGGCTGGGCGCGTACAGCTCCCGCACCGGCTGGTCGGCCTCGATGAACCCGCTGGCCTGGCCGCGGCGGATCGCCTCGCGCCAGTGCTGATGCGCGGACTGGTACGCCGACCTCGCCGGGTGCTGCCAGCCGTTGTCGATCTCGCTCGACGTCAGGGTGTCCCCGCTGAGGCGCACCAGGGTGAACACCTCGCCCTGGAGCTTGTGCACGGCCCGGTTCCCGAACACGGCCTTGAACCGGAAGTGGAACTCGGTGTCGGCGCCCTTGCGCAGGTTGTCGAAGTAGCCCATGCGCTCGCGCACCGGCTCGGTCCGGAACATCACCGACGTCGACCGCGGCCCCTGCACGGGCCGTCCGGTGTGGACGACCGTGAGGTCCTCCCTCACCCGGATGCAGTTCGCGAACGTCATCACCAGCGTCGGATCGGCGAGCATCGGCGCGACCTGCCGCTCCAGCCACCTCGGGTGCGCCCAGTCGTCGGAGTCCAGCCCGGTCGCGAACACGCCCTTGCACTCCAGCAGCGCCCGGTTCCTCGCCCGGTACGTGCCCGAGTTCTCCGGCAGCCGGAACAACCGGATCCGCTCGTCCATCCCGGCGGCCCTCGCCAGGACCTCCCCGTACTCGGGCCCGGACGCGTCGTCGACGAGCAGCAGCTCCCAGTTCTGCCAGCTCTGCGCGATCACCGACCCGATCGCCGTGAACAGCGTCTCATCGGGCCTGAAGCAGGTCATCACGACCGAGATCCGCCGCTGCCCGTTCACCGGCGCCGTCTCCCCGGCCTTCAACCGGTCGAACCGCACCCCTTCGCCCTCGGCGACTTCGAGGTCCGCCATCCCGGTGAACACCCGGAACCGCTCCAGCCATGCCCGCTCGTCCCCACCCCGCTCCGGATGCGCCGCATCGGCCTCGAACGCGTCCCGCCACCGCGGCACCACGTCCCCGTACCGCGCCAGCACCCCCGCCGCAGACCCCGTCACCGCCAGCGCCGCCTCGCCGTACCTGATCTGAAACTCCGGCAGCACCGACTTCGGCTCCAGCCTCTCGGCGAGCCTGAACAGCGCATACGCATCCTGATACTCCCGCCTGCGCGCGAGCGCGGCGGCATACCCGGCGAGCCGACCGGCGTCGATCCCGGAGGGGTCCGCCGCCGGGTCGTCCGCGAGTTCGAGCAGCGCCTCCCGGTCGAGTCCGGGGCTCGCGAGCGTCTCGGCGATCCGGAGCGCGAGAGTGGACCGGGTGCGGACCGCGGTCGCGTAGAGCGCCTGCACGGACTGGTTCCGGGCCTCGCTCAGCAGCAGCGCCGCCGATTCCGGGTCGAGTCCGTCCAGCACGGGCGCGGAGGCCGGGGCCGTGACGGGAGTGCGGGAAGCGGTGGAGGTCATCGAGGTAGTCAGCCAACCAAAGGAATTGGGAGGAACCGGGAAGCAGATCGGCGTCGAACCGGGCCGATCTTAACACGCACGCGCTGCTCAGCCGCGGTCCGCGCGGAGCGGTCGAGCCCGGTCACGGGGCGTCCGCCAGCGGCGGCCGGACCCCGAGGCGCACGACGCGGCGGACGAGCGCGGCGGGCGAGAAGTCCTCCTCGACCTTGCGCTGGGCGCGCCGGACCTGCTCCTCGTACCGGCCCGGCTCGTCGACGAGCCCGCGGATCACGCCCGCGACCTCGTGAGGCTCGCAGTAGAGCGCCCCGTCGCCGAACAGCGCCTCGAACCTGGGGTCCATGACGCACGGCAGGCCGACCGCCATGGCCTCCATGGGGGAGCGGCCGAACGCCTCCACGTACTCGCGGGAGGTGAAGTAGACGTGGACGTCGAGGCCGTGCAGGAACTCCCGCACCTCGACCGAGCCGAACGGGTGGTCGACCCAGTTGCCGGGGAGCGACCCGAGCATCTCCCGGGCGGTCTCGGCGCCGCCGAGCGAGTGGACCTCGAACTCCGGCGAGGCCGGGTAGCAGCCGAGCATCTCCTCCGGAGTGTCCGGCCACTTCTGCGGCGCGTCGCGGGCGTGGCGGCCGATGCGGACCGGCCCGTCGCCGGGGCGCTGCTCGGGGCGCAGCCAGTCGGCGACGTCGATGATCTCGTACCAGTACTCGTCGGCGATGTCGATGCCGTCGAGCTCGTGCCCGTGGTGGCGCTCCAGGGTCTCGCGCACGGCCGGGCCGATGGTGTACCAGGTGTGGTCGCCGAGCCAGTTCTGGACCGTCTCGAAGACGGTCCGCACGCTCCACTGCTCGCGGCGCCCGCCGTCGGCGTCGTAGAACGTGAACGGCGGCTGGTTGACCAGGAGCACCGTGCGGCCGGCCTCGATCTCGGGGAGCTCGTCCATGAGCCTGCCCATGATCGTGGGGAGCCGGACGATGGCGAGGTCGCAGCGGACGCTGTCGTGCCCGGTCACCATGACGACCAGGTCGTCGTCGACGAGTTCGGCGATCTTCGGGTTGACCGGGGTCGTCACGTCCCACTTGTAGACCGGGTGGTGCAGCAGGCCGACGCGGAGCCCGGCGCGGGTGAGCGCGGTGATGTCGGCGACGTTCGCCGAGGTGTTCCCGCCCGGGAGCCCGAAGTGGGACACGATCAGCACGTCCAGGGAGTGGTGGACGCGGGCGCTGTGCGCGCGCTCCTCGGCCTGGAGCCACGCGTCGAGCGTCCGCAGGGTCCGCATCCGGTGCTCCGGCGGGTTCGCGCGGTTGCGGGCGGTTCGCAGCAGCGGCTCGACCGCGGTCGCGGCGAAGCCGCTCTGGAGCCGCCCGGCCCACTTGTCGTGGTACAGGGCCTTCTCGTCGGCGTCGTCCTCGGCCTCCGGCACGGGCGCCTCGGCGGCGGCCGCGACCCGGTCGAGACCGCGCCGCACCTCCACGTTCCGGGACCGCCGGGCGACCGCGGCGAGGAGGACGGCGATCGCCGCCAGCTCGGCCGCGACGACCGCACCGACCACGGCGCCGGCCGCGGC
>NZ_QFRW01000164.1 GCF_003265355.1 Glycomyces dulcitolivorans
ACACGCGGACGGTGCGGCGCGCCGCGGCCGCCGCGCTCGCGCACTCGCGGACCGCGCCGCGGGCCGCCGAGGAGCGCTATGACGTCGTCATCGCCTCGAACTTCAACCTGCCGGGCGGCACGACCTCGTCGAACCTGAACGAGATCGCCATGCTCAAGGCCGCGGGCCTGCGCGTGGGCCTGGTCCACAACCCGCTGTTCGAGATGCACCCGGGGCGGCCGCTGAACGGGAAGGTCCTCGACGCCGTGGACGGCGACCGGGTCCGGATCGTCGGCGACCGCGCGAAGGTCGCGTGCGACCTGCTGCTCATGCGGTTCCCGCCGTTCGCCTCGCAGCTGCGCGACGACCTGCCCGAGATCGTCGCGGGCCAGCGGATGCTCGTGGTCAACCAGGCGCCGATGACGTACTACGAAGGCGGCGTGGGCCGCAAGCGCGTGTGGGACGTCGACCGCGTGCACCGCAAGCTCACCGACTGGATCGGCGAGCACCGGTGGGTGACGGTGGGGCCGCTCGTGCACCAGGCGCTGCTGGACCACCACGCCGACGAGCTCGAAGGCGTGGACCTGGCCGCGGACTTCTGGTACCCGTCGATCGACTTGAAGGCCACCGCGGTCCGCGGCGACCACCCCGTCGGGGACGTCGTCAGGATCGGGCGGCACTCGCGCGACCACCTGTCGAAGTGGCCCGAGCTCGCGACGCAGCTGCGGGCCGCCTACCCGGCGGGGCCCGGGTTCGAGATCCGCGCGCTCGGCGGCGTCGAGGTGCCGCGGCGGACGCTGGGCAGGCTGCCGTCGAACTGGACGGGCTACGAGTTCGACGAGGTTGCGGTCGGGGAGTTCCTGCAAGGGCTCGACGTGTACGTGTACTACACGTGCTCGTCGTGGCTGGAGGCGTTCGGGCGGGCGCCGGTCGAGGCGATGGCCGCGGGCGTCCCGGTGGTCCTGCCGCCGGTGTTCAAGCCCGCGTTCGGGTCCGGGGCGCTGTACGCCGAGCCGGCCGACGTGGCCGCGCTCGTCACCGAGCTGACCGGGGACCACGACCGGTACCTGGAGCAGCGCGAGGCGGGCTTCGCGACGACCAGGCGGCTGTTCAGCCACGAGGCCCACGCCGAGCGCTTCCGCGCGCTCGGCCTGGAGCTCTAAGGGTCCTACGCGGCGGCGGTGAAGTCCTCGGGGAACGGGAACGTCGAGGTCATCTCGCCGCACGCGGCGTCGACCTGGGCGTAGTGCGCGTCCCACGAGCACGTGATGTTGATGAGGTACTGGCCGGCGAACACGAAGTGGTCCTGCCACTTGACCTCGATGCCGTCCACGACGACCTCGCCGTAGCGGTAGATGCCGTCCTCGCGGTGGACGATCGTCGGGTAGTAGTTGTCCAGCGAGATGAGCTGGTTCAGCTTCCCGAAGTAGTCGGTGACCTGGTTGGCCTGGGCGTCGTAGGAGGACGTGTCGGCGCCCTCGCTGAGCAGGTACGAGGTGACCTGGATGCGGTCGAAGCCGCCTTCGGCGCCGGCGACGTAGAACGTGTACGTCAGGTGGTCGTTCGCGAAGAGGACGTCGCGGTCGGCGCCCGAGCCGTCGAGGGTGAACCCGGCCGGGGCCGTCAGCGTCAGCTCCACCGGCGCGGTCGGGGCCGCGGGCGCGGTCGACTCGTCGGTGCCGGTGTCGTCGCCGGTGCCCGGGTCGTCCCCGGTGGTGCAGCCTGCGGCGAACAGCAGCACGAGTGCGGCGAGTGCGGTCAGCCTGCGCATGGGGCGTTCCTCTCAAGGGGGCTGGGCTCCCGACGGGGAAGGGATCGATACACACTGTACCAAGCGCGGTCCAGGGCCGAGGCCCGCGAGCAGGGCATCGATGCGTCTGCGCCACAGCTCACAGCGCCGGAAGCCGCTCCTCCAACAGCTGCGTGAGCGACCGCGCGTACGGGGTGCTCATGTGGTGGGAGTCGCGGTACACGAGCGTGTTGCCGGTGATGACCGGGCAGGCGCCGGCGTAGCAGAACCAGCCGATCGTCTCCACCACGGTGGCTCCGGCCTCCTGCTGCGCGGTCATGGCGGCCTCGCGGTTGCCCGAGTCGTCGACGGCCTCGGAGCGCTGCATGACGCACTGCTCGACCTCGTCCTGGTGCAGCGCCACGCATTCGGGGATGGGCTCGCCGCTGGGGCTGCGGGGCGTGTCGGTGAGGACGACGGTCTGCCCGGCCGAGGCGGTGACGCGCGCGAGCGTGTCGGTCCAGCCCTGCGCCCAGCGCTCGGGGCTGCCGTCCTCCCACTCGACCAGCGGCGGCGTGTCCTCGCCGCTGAGGATCACCATGGCGGGCTTGACCTCGTCGATCTCGGCGAGGACGTTGTCGCGCCACTCCTGGCAGCTGGTGTACTCGCCGCCGACGTCGCCGTTGTAGACCGTCACCGTCGCGGGCGTGCACGCGCTCTTGGTGCGCGTGACGAGCTTCCAGCCCTGCTCGCGCGCGATCGGCTCCAGGGCCGGGAACCACTGGGCCGCATGGGAGTCGCCCACGAGCATGACGGTGGTCGCGCTGGACGCGTCGCCGAACATGCAGTCGGCGGGGAGCTCCTCGGTCCACGCGTCGAGGTGGCAGCCGTTCCCGTAGATCTCCGGCTCGTCGGTGGTCACCGAGGTCAGGGACGGTTCGAGGTCGGCGGGCACCGAGGTGACCGCCAGGCCCTCCTGGAGCCGCAGCTCGATCTCGGAGACGTCCTGGACCTCCTCGACCGCTTCGAGGTCGACCTGGTCCTCCTCCGGCGGGACCTTCCCGAAGCCGACCGTGAGCACCAGGACCATCGCGATCCCCAGCAGCGAGCAGGCGACGCCGGTGACCAGGCCCCACATGTTGCTCGTCTTCAGCGGCCGGACGTTGCGGATCGGCTCCTCGATGTACAGGTAGGACAGCTGCGCGACCGCGATCGTGGCGAGCAGCAGGACCGTGTTCAGCCCGACGGTGGGCTCGGCGTCGACCGCGAGCGGGATCAGGATGAGGATCGGCCAGTGCCACAGGTAGAGGCTGTAGGAGATCTTCCCGACGTACTGGAACGGGCCGGTCGCCAGCAGCGAGCTGGACGGGTTCTTCGCGCCCGAGCCGGCGGCGATCACGGCCGCGGTGCCGAGGACCGGCAGGAGCGCGGTGTACCCCGGGAACGGCGTCGAGTCGTCGTAGAAGACCCCGGCGGCGAGGATCGCGGCGAGCCCGGCGAGGCCGAGGACCCACGCGAGGACCTTCGGGATGCGCTTGAGCGTCGGCAGCATGAGCGCCAGCAGCGCGCCCGCGGCCAGCTCCCAGATGCGCGTGTGGGCCGCGTAGTACGCGGTCGGCTGCGACACCTGGGTGGTGAGCACCGACAGGACCAGGCTGAGCGCGAAGATCCCCGCGCACGCGGCGAGCGCGGCGCTCACGAGCTTGCGGGGGCTGCGCTTGGCGAGCAGCAGCAGGCCGATGAGCAGCAGCGGCCACACGACGTAGAACTGCTCCTCGACCGCCAGGGACCAGTACTGCTGGAACGGCGAGGGCATCTGGTCGGCGTTGAGGTACTCGGTCTCGGTGGCGACGAACCGGTAGTTCACGGCGTAGACGATGACGGTGAACGCGTCCTGCATGACCGCTTCGAGGCGGGTCACGGGGAACCACAGCCACGCGCCGATCACCGTCGCGATCGTGACGGCGCTGGCGGCGGGGAGGATGCGGCGGGCGCGGCGGGCGTAGAACCCGGCGATCGAGATCTTCCCGGTGTCGAAGACCTCCTTGACGAGCAGGGAGGTGATGAGGAACCCGGAGACGACGAAGAACACGTCGACGCCGACGTACCCGCCTGCGGCGAACGAGAACCCGACGTGGGACAGGAGCACGAGGGCGACCGCGATGGCGCGCAGGCCCTGGATGTCGGGCCGGAACCCGACGCCCTCCCAGCGCTGCGGCGGCCGCACCGGGGCCGGGGCGGGCCGCGGGTGGGCGCCGGTGGTGCGCATCGGCCCACCGGGCGCGAC
>NZ_QFRW01000165.1 GCF_003265355.1 Glycomyces dulcitolivorans
CGCGGTTGCCCGAGAGGGTCAGGACGAGGCGGTCGACCGGGCCGATGCCCGCCGCCAGCGCGGCGACCGCGTCGGCGTCGGCGGCGTCGAGGACGTGGCCCTCGGCGCCGGTCGCGGCGACGGCCTCGTCGAGCCGCTCCTTGTTCCGGCCGGCGATGTGGACCGCGTCGCCGCGGGCCTTGAGCTGCTGCGCGACCGCCAGACCGACGCCCGACGTGCCGCCGATGACCAGTGCTGTGGACATGAGAACTCCTTTTTCGAGACGTAGCGTCTCGACAACCGTAGCACCTTTCCTAGACGCGCCGTCTCGGCAACGGGTAGGCTGGCGTCATGACGAACGCCACCAGGGCCGCCTCCGGCCGCCGGCGCAACGAGGAGGCGCGGCTCGCGATCCTCACCGCCGCTTACGAACTCACCGCCGAGCTCGGCTACCAGGACGTCACCGTGGAGCGGATCGCCGCCCGCGCCGGCTCGGGCAAGCAGACGGTCTACCGCTGGTGGCCGACCAAGGCCGACGTCCTGCTGGAGGCCCTGGTCCTCAAGGCGGACCTGAAGGTCTCGACCGCCGACCAGGGCTCGTTCGCCGCGGAGCTGGACACCTTCCTGCTCGACTCGGCGGCGCTGATGGCGTTCCCCGGGGTGGTGCCGATCCTGCGCTCGGTCATGGCCGAGGCCCAGCGGGACCCGGAGTTCCGGGTCCGCTTCCAGGACGGCTTCCTCGCGAAGCGAAGGGCCGCATTGGAGACAGTCGTCGACCGCGCCGAGGCGCGCGGCGACCGGCCCGCCCACTTGACGGCCGGGCTCGCCGCGGACCTGGTGTTCGGCCTCATCTGGTACCGCGTCCTGGCGACCGAGCGCCTGCTCGAACCCGGCGACGTCGACGCCGTGCGCGACCTGCTGACCGGGTTAGAACCGGATGTGACCGATCCTCTGACTAGCCGGTCGGCCGGGTGGCGGAGGCGAGCGGGGGTTTTACGATTGCGCCATGAAGGTCTGGATCCCCCACGAGGCAGGGCTGGCATACCTCGGCGACCTCCCCGCAGGCGTCGACGTCGAGATCTGGGAGGGCGGTGAGTTCCCCTCCGACCCGGCCGGCGTCCGGCTGCTGGTCCCGCCCGGCGGCGTGACGCCCGAGCAGGTGTTCGCCGATCTCCCCGGGCTCGACGCCGTGCAGTTGCTGAGTGCCGGCGCCGAGCAGTGGGTGCCGTCCATGCCCGACGGGATCGCCTTGTGCGACAACCGGGGTGCGCACACCGAGGCGACCGCCGAGTGGATCCAGACCGCGACGCTCGCCTCCATCCGGCGGTTCGACGCGTTCGCGCGGCTCCAGACCGGCCGCGAGTGGACGCCCAGGCGCACCGGGACGCTGACCGGGGCGACCGCGCTCATCGTCGGCGCCGGGTCGATCGGCGAGTCCGTGGCCAGGCGCTTCGCGGCGAGCGACACCGAGATCCTCAAGATCGCCCGCACCGCGCGGGCCGGCGTGCACACCCTCGACGACCTGCCCGACCTGCTGCCGAAGGCGGATGTCGTCGTGATCATCGTGCCGCTCACGCCCGAGACCGAGAACCTGGTGGACGCGGCGTTCCTCGCGCAGATGAAGGACGGCGCGCTCCTGGTGAACGCCGCCCGCGGCCGCGTGGTCAACACCGAAGCGCTCACCCGCGAGGTCGCGGCGGGGCGCCTGCGGTGCGCGCTCGACGTGACCGAGCCCGAGCCGCTCCCCGCCGACCACGAGCTGTGGGGCCTGGAGGGCGCGCTCATCACGCCGCACGTCGGCGGCGCCGTCGAGGGGTTCATCGAACGCGTCTATCCCCTTGTGGGCGAACAGATCCGTCACCTCGCGGCCGGGGAGCCCCTGGAGCACACCACCGAGAACGGATACTGAACCCCGACGGAAGGGGAACGGAATTGCCGACTGCGACGACGCGGCTCCTGATGATCCGCCACGGGCGGCGCACCGAGGGGCTCGACCGCGGGCTCACCGCCGAGGGCCGGGCGCAGGCCGAGGCGCTGCGGCACCGGCTGCGCCGCGAGTACGCGCTCGAACGGGGCACGCTCGCGGTCTACAGCAGCCTGCTGCCGCGCGCGGTGGAGACGGCGGAGTTCGTGGCCGCGGGGCTGCGGCAGGGCGCCGACGACGTGATCCAGGACTGCGACCTGTGCACCTACCACCTCCCGGCCGAGCTCGTCCCGGCCACCGGCGGCGGGGTGTACCTGCCGTTCGAGCAGGGCAACGAATCGTGGAGCGACCTGGTCAACCGGGTCGGCAAGGCGCTCTCGCGCATCGCCGCGCGCCATTCGGGGACGACGACGGCGATCGTCGCCCACGACTGCGTCGTCGAGGCGTCCCTTGTGGTCTTCGGGGCGCTGCCGCTGCTGCGGGCCTTCGACATCGCGGTCGACTACGCCTCGATCACCGAGTGGACGACCACCGACGACCCGGCCGCCGAATGGGACGCCGCGGCGTCCCCGTGGCCGCCCGCGCGCTGGCGCCTCGAACGCCTCAACGACACCGCGCACCTGGCGCGTTAGCGCCGGCCGATCGGCTCCTGCGCGTGGAGGCGGGCGGCGTCGGCCGCGGCCAGGCCCGCCACGTGGCCCTCGTAGTTGGTGATGCGGGTGGAGCGCCCGAACTTCAAGCGCGGGAACAGCTCCTCGGTGCGGGCGTCGACGCGCTGGTCGCGGTCGCGCATCACCGGGACGAGGTCGGTGCCGGTCTCCTCGGCGACCTCGCGCTCGGTGTCCTCGGCCGACTCGCGCAGCCGCTCGCCGATGCGCATCGCGAACGAGGCGAGGAACGACTGCCGGAACGAGCGGGTCTGCGACTTGCCGCGCTTGGCCGAGACGGAGCCGACCCGGGCCATCGCGGCGGTCGCCTGGACCAGCAGCGAGTGGTACAGCAGCTCGACCGAGCGCAGGTCGGCGCGGTCGCCGATGAGGGTGGTGAAGCCGCCGTCGGGCCAGTACACGGACCGGCAGTGGTTGGCGTCGGCGATCTGCGCGATCAGCTCGGACTTGGGCTGCTCGTAAGGCCGCTCGATGACCACGCGCAGCGCCTCGGGCTCGCGCTTCTCCTCGACGGTCTCGGCGAGCAGGGCCTCGTTGATGCTGTGCCGGGCGATGAGCTGCTGGGCCTTGGCGGTGAACGCCTCGGCCTCGGCGTCCGAGTCCGTGGACTCGGCCTTCGCCAGGAGCGCCCGGATCTTCTGGTACTCGCGGGAGGACTCGGCCACGCCCAGGGCGTGCGCGATCAAGGGCGTGCCGGGCAGCGGCTCGACGCGCGGGATCTTCGGGAGCGCGCTGAGCAGGTCGAGGGCTTCGAGGACGGCGGCCCACAGGACGATCCGGTCCCAGCGGCCCAGGCCAGCGCACGCCTCGGCGACGCCCGCGTCGGAGACGGTGGCGGCGAGCTCTTCGCGGTGGACGTTCCAGCGGTCGCTCAGCTGCGTCTCGTCGTAGCGCTTGAGCTGGCCGCGCATCAGCACGGCCCCGGCCTGCGCGGCCTCGGCGCTGAGCGACTTCTTCAGGGTGCTGGACACCTCGCGGGGCATCCAGCCCCACTCCCAGGCGCGCAGGACCGCGTCGTCGCCGAGTTCGCCGAAGGCGCGCGCCAGCGCGGCGGGCCAGCCCGCGTCGTCGGAGGCGCCTTCGAGGTCGGAGGCGGCGTCGACCCAGTCGTGGTGGGCGTTCCGGGCGCGTTGGAGGACGCCGAGCACCAGGTACCGCGCGCGGCCTGCCGGCGGCAGCCCGCTGAGTTCGTCCTGTTGCATTGATCCCCCGATGTCGCGATCGCGAAAGACCGAGTCTACCGGCGGATTCGGCGGATCGCCGATGACGGCGGCCACCATCGGGCGGTCGGTCAGAGGGCGTCGAGGGCGGTCAGGGCGATGTCGGCGGCGCGGCGCATGTCGGCCGCGGTGGTGGCGGGGTCGTCGCCGTCGCGGAGGCTGGCCATGGCGGCGGCGCTGACGGCGCCGACCGCGGCGCCGACGACGGCGGCCGCGCTGGTGCGGTCGAGCC
>NZ_QFRW01000166.1 GCF_003265355.1 Glycomyces dulcitolivorans
CCGGAGGGCCGGCCCCGCGCCGCGGGTTCAGGCCGCGATCCGCTCGGCGGCGAGCTCGGCGAGGTCGGCCCAGACGTGCTCGGCCACGTGCTCGACGGCCCGCTGGACGGGTCCGGACATGCGCGGGCCGAACCCGTACTCTTCGATCTCGATCGCGTACACGATGAGCCGCTCGGGCATCCGGTCGAGCTCGCGCGCCAGCCGGACCGCGGTCCCCAGGCCGAGTCCGTGCGAAGTGGACGGCGGTTCGGCGGAGGCCTCCACGGCCTCGATGTCGAGCCGGTGGATCGCCCCGGGCCGCGGCGAGCGGACCGACAGCGCGTCGATCACGATCGCCAGCTCCGACCTCGACCACAGCTCGATGAGCCGCGAGGGCTCGCCGTCGCAGACGGCGAACGTCACCCCCGGCGGGCTCACCGACTCCCGGAGCAGGTCGACCGCGGCCGGCCCCGCCCCGTCGTCCTGACGGTAGATGTTGCCGACCCCGATGACCACTGCCGAAGGCGACATGGCGGCCTCCCTTCCTTCCCCCTGACCCCCAACGTAGGCCGGGGCCCGGGCGCGCGGACGGGACCGAAGGTCCCGTCCGGAAGGGAGTGAAGGCCCAAGCGCGGCGCCGGTTCGAGGACGATGCTCGAAGTGACGGCGAAAGGAGTCCCATGCGAACTTCCGGACCCGCCGCTCCGGCGGCGCGACGCATCGAACTGCACGGCATCGTGCAGGGTGTGGGCTTCCGCCCGTACGTGTTCCGGCTCGCCCGCGACTGCGGCCTCACCGGGACCGTCCGCAACGCCGGCGGCGACGTCGTCATCGAGGCGTTCGGCGCCGAGGCGGCGCTGCGGGACTTCCTGGCCCGCCTCCCCGACGAGGCGCCCCCCGGGGCGCTCGTCCGCGAGATCCAGACCTCCCCGCTCGGGGAGGCGCCCCTGCGCGGCTTCACGATCGCCGCCAGCACCGCCGCCGACCCGCGCGCGGCCGGCATCCCGCCCGACCTGGCGACCTGCGACGACTGCCTCCTCGAACTGTTCGACCCCGGCGACCGCCGCTACCGCTACCCGTTCCTCAACTGCGCCTCGTGCGGGCCCAGGGCCAGCGTCATCGAGGGCCTCCCCTACGACCGGGAGCGGACCACCATGCGGGCCTTCACGATGTGCGAGGAGTGCCGCGCCGAGTACGAGGACCCCGCCGACCGCCGGTTCCACGCCGAGCCGATCGCCTGCCCGCGCTGCGGGCCCCGCCTGAGCTGGAACGGCGGGGCCTCCTCCGGCGGCAGCGCCCTCGCCGACGCGGTCCGCGCCGTCGCGGCCGGAGGCGTCATCGCGCTCAAGGGCATCGGCGGCTACCAGCTGGTGTGCGACGCCGCCGACGAGGTCGCCCTCTCGCGCGTCCGACTGCTCAAGAGCCGCCCCGCCAAAGCGCTCGCGGTCATGGTCGCCGACCTCGGCGAGGCGCTCGCCGCCGCCGACCTCGGCGCCGCCGAGCAGCGGCTCCTGCTGGAGCCGGGCCGCCCGATCGTCCTGGCCCGGTCGCGGCGCACCCTCCCGGACCTCGTCGCGCCCGGCTCCCACCGGATCGGCCTGCTCCTGCCCAACAGCCCCCTGCACCACCTGCTGCTGAGCGCCCTCGACCGGCCCCTGGTCGTCACCAGCGCGAACCGGCCGGGCGAGCCCACGATCACCCGCGACGCGGAGGCCGCCGCCGCGTTCGGCCGCCGCCTGGACGGGATCCTCGCCCACGACCGGCCCATCGCCGCCCGCTACGACGACTCGGTCGCCCAGGTCGTCGACGGCAGGCCCCGACTGCTGCGCCGCGCCCGCGGCTACGCCCCGGCTCCGCTTCCGCTCCCGGAGCCGACGGCCGTAGCGCTGCTCGCGGGCGGGGCGCAGCGCAAGCACGCCTGCGCCGTGGCCGTGGGGCGCCAGGCCGTCCTCGGCCCGCACACCGGGGACCTGGAGAACGCGGCGGGGTTCGCGGCATTCGCCGAATCGGCCGCGAACCTGGGCCGGCTCTACGGCGTCGCGCCCGCGGCCGTCGCGCACGACCTCCACCCCGGCTACCTGTCCACGCAGTACCTCCGGTCGCGCGAAGGCGTCGACGCCGAAGGCGTGCAGCACCACCACGCCCACGTCGTCGCCTGCGCGGCCGAGCACGACGTGGAGGCCCCGTTCGTCGGCGTCGCCTACGACGGCCTCGGCTACGGCGAGGACGGCGGCCTGTGGGGCGGCGAGGTCATGGTCGCCGACTACACCTCCTTCAGGCGCACGGCCCGCTTCGGCCTGGCGGCGATGCCGGGCGGCGAGCGCGCCGTCACGCGCCCGGCCCGCATGGCGATGGGCTACCTGCTCGGCCCCGAGCCGGGCCTGGGCGCGGTCGACCCCGGGCTCGCGCGGACCTTCCTGCGGCGCTTCGACCCCTGGGAGGTCGCGCTCGTGCGCCGCATGGTCGAGCACGGCGTGAACTCGCCGCGGATCTCAAGCGCAGGAAGGCTGTTCGACGCCGCCGCGAGCCTCCTGGGCCTGTGCGACGACATCACGTTCGAAGGCGAGGCCGCGATGCGCCTCGAATCCGCGGCCGCCGACCACTGGGGCCGGCCCCTGCCGTGGCGGATCACCGAGCGGGACGGCCTGTGGGTCCTCGACCCCGCGGTGACGCTCCAGGCGCTCCTGGCCGCGTCCCGCGCCGAGCCGATCGGCACGGTCGCCGCCCGCTTCCACGCCGCGGTCGCCGAGGCCACCGCGGAACTGGTGCGCATCAGCGCCTACCGCGCCGGCACCCGCCGGGTCTGCCTGGGCGGCGGCGTGTTCGCCAACCGCCGCTTCGCCGAGGACCTGCTCGGCGCCCTGCGGAGCGACGGGTTCGAACCCCGGCTGGGCGAGCGCGTGCCGCCCGGCGACGGCGGCATCGCCTACGGGCAGGCCGTGGTCCTGGCCGCGCGCCTCGCCCGGAGAGGAGCCTCCTGATGTGCCTGGGCGTCCCCGGACGGATCCGCTCGATCGGCGACTCGGTCCCCCCGATGGGGACGGTCGACTTCGGCGGCGTCCGCCGCGAGGTCTGCCTCGCCTACACCCCCGAGGCCGCGGTCGGCGACTTCGTGATCGTCCACGTCGGCTTCGCGATCGCCCGCATCCGCCCCGACGAGGCCGCCCGCTCCCTCGCCGCCCTCCGGGCGCTGCCGGGCGTCCTGGAGGCCGAACTGGGAGGCCGGCCGTGAAGTACCTCGACGAGTACCGCGACCCCGTCCTCGCCCGGGCGCTCCTCGCCGAGCTCCGCGCCCTGGCGACCCGGCCGTGGGCGCTCATGGAGGTCTGCGGCGGCCAGACCCGCACCCTGGTCCGCCAGGGCATCGACGAGCTGCTCCCGGCCGGGATGCGGATGGTCCACGGGCCCGGCTGCCCCGTCTGCGTCACCCCGCTGGCGACCATCGACCTGGCGCTGCGCCTCGCGGCGCTCCCCGGCGTGGTCTTCACCAGCTTCGGCGACATGCTCCGCGTCCCCGGGTCCTCGACCGATCTGCTGCACGTCAAGGCAGCCGGCGGCGACGTGCGGGCCGTCTACTCGCCGATGGACGCCGTCCGCATCGCCCGCGAGGAGCCGCACCGGCAGGTCGTGTTCTTCGCGGTCGGATTCGAGACCACCGCGCCCGCCGCCGCCATGGCCGTGCTCACCGCCGCCCGCCTCGGCCTGGACAACTTCTCGATGCTCGTCTCCCACGTCCTCGTCCCGCCCGCGATGGCCGCGATCCTCGCGGACGGCGACCACCTGGTGCAGGGGTTCCTCGCCGCCGGGCACGTGTGCGCCGTCATGGGCTGGCGCGAGTACGAGCCGCTGGCCGCCGCGTACCGGACCCCCATCGTCGTCACCGGCTTCGAGCCGCTCGACCTCCTCGAAGGCATCGTCATGGCCGTCCGCCAGCTCGAAGAGGGACGGTTCGAAGTGGAGAACCAGTACGCCCGCGCGGTCTCGCGCGACGGCAACACGGCCGCCCGGGACGCGGTCGCCGAGGTCTTCACCGTCGCCGCCCGCGACTGGCGCGGCCTCGGGCCCGTCCCCGCCTCGGGCCTCGCCCTCGCCGGCGCCTACGCGGCGTTCGACGCCGAGCGCCGCTTCGACACCGGCGGCC
>NZ_QFRW01000167.1 GCF_003265355.1 Glycomyces dulcitolivorans
CGGCGCCCACCGCATCCGCCGCCGCAGGCGCGTCGGCGCCGCCGCGGGCGGCGCCGGACTCCTGGTCCTCGGCGCGGGCGCGTTCGTGCTCCAGCCGCTGCTGAACACCGCCGACCCCGGCCCGAGCGCCGCCGACACCACCACCAGCGAGGTCCGCAACGAGCTCGGCATGGAGTTCCTCATCGAGGACGAGGACGGCTACCAGGTCATCAACGACCAGGGCGACCGCGTCACCCTCGAAGCCGACACCCCGCAGGACGTCTACCGGCTCGAAGACGGGTACCTGGTCGTGTCCTCCGAGGAGCAGACGACCGCGCTGACCAGCCTCGACGGCGCCAGCGGCCTGAGCATGGGCTGGCCCTCCGACATGACCTACAACCTGGTCAACTCCGCCGCGGACCAGTTCGCGATGGTCACCCCGAACGCGGAGGTCACCGAGGAGTCGTACGCGATCACCAACGCCGTGATCGCCGACCGGACCACCACCGTCGAGTTCACCACCAACTACGACCTGACCCTCCTCGACTGGTCCGGCTCCACCACCGTCTTCACCGCCGACCTGTGGTCCACGACCGCGGGCGAGGCGAAGCGCTGGTACTTCGACGAGCAGTACCAGTGGAACCTCGCGTCGGTCGGCGCCGCCGGATACGAGTCCGCGGTCATCGTCGACCAGTCGAACCCGACGTTCGTGTGCGTCGCCGACCTCGACCCGGGCACCGGGCTCGCACAGGCCGGCGAGGACTGCGGCGAGGCCGACTCCGAGACCGTCCAGAGCGCCCTGGAGTCGACCTCCGACGACGGCGCGATCGGCACCCTCGTCGACGACGCGATCGCCAAGGCCTCCGGCCAGGGCCTGAGCGTGTACTCCGCCGACGAGGCGGAGGTCACCGACTACGGCGAGTACGAGGACCAGTTCCTCCAGGCCGACTACTTCCAGACGGACCCCTACGGGCGCTGGGAGCTCAGCTACAGCCGGAACGACGCGACCTGGCTCCTCGTCGACTACACCGGCGACGACCCCGTCGTGTCGATCCTGACGCCGCCCACGGGCGCGGTCATGCCGGTGCTCGACTACCGGCCCCCCGAGTGAGGGCCCGCTGAGCCGCACGTAACACGAGGAGCCGAATCCGCGGCTGTGACCTGGCGGACTTGACATACTCGCTGCGTGGGTGGACTCGATTACTTGCTGACCGTCATGGTGACCCTGTTCGTCATCATGGACCCGCCCGGCATCGTGCCGATCTATCTGGCCCTCACCGGCACGATGGACAAGCGCGAGCGCAACCGGGCGGCCCTTCAGGCGACCCTGCTGTCGCTCGGCGTGATCTCGCTGTTCGCGCTGCTCGGGCAGCAGATCATCTCGTACCTCCACATCGACCTCGCCGCGCTCCAGGGCGCCGGCGGGCTCCTGCTGCTCCTGGTCGCCCTCCAGCTGCTCACCGGCAAGGCCGACGACCCGAACGAGGCCGCCACCTCGAACATCGCGCTCGTCCCGCTGGGGACCCCGCTGCTGGCCGGGCCCGGCGCGATCGTCGCGGTCATCCTGTTCGTGCAGCAGGCCCCGTCCCATGGGGACTACCTGTGGATCGCGCTCGCGATCGTCGTCATCCACATCCTGATCTACCTGGTGATGCGGTTCTCGGGGCTGCTGGTGAAGATCCTGCGCCGCGGCGGCATCGAGGTCCTGACGCGCATCGCGGGCGTCCTGCTCGCCGCGATCGCCGTGCAGCTCATAGCGGACGCCGTCATGAGCTACGTCGAACTCTTCGAAAGTTCTGCCGGAGCTTCCGCTTGGTAGCAATGGTTCTCGGAACAGTTTCGAGGATCCCGTAACCCTCCGATCCGACGGTCGTTAGTCCTGGTGTTCGTATTCCGATGTCTTGAATGAATCTGGAGACGCACCGGTGGCAGTGACGCAGGCGTATCGGTTCGCGCTCGATCCGCGCCCTGATCAGGTCGAGGCTTTCCTTTCGCATTGCGGTGGGCGGCGGTTCGCGTTCAACCACATGCTCGCGCTGGTCAAGGCGAACCTGTCGCAGCGCGACGCCGAGCGGTCCTACGGTCTTGCTGAAACCGATCTGACGATGGTGCCGGACTGGTCGGCCTACGGTCTGCGGAAACTGTGGAACCGGCGCAAGGCTGCCGCCGCGCCGTGGTGGCGGGAGAACTCCAAGGAGGCGTATGCGTCCGGGTGTGCCGACCTGGCCGCGGCACTGCGAAACTGGACGGAGTCCAGAAACGGTCGGCGAGCAGGGCGGCCAGTGGCATTCCCCCGTTTCAAATCCCGTCGCTCCCGGCTCTCGTGCGGATTCACGACCGGCATCATTCGCATCGAGCCAGACCGCAGGCATGTCACACTGCCGAAGCTGGGCTCGATCCGGACGCATGAAAGCACTCGGAAGCTGGCTCGGCATCTGGACCGCGGGACTGGTCGCATCCTGTCGGCCACGCTGTCTCTCGGCCGCGGGGGACGCTGGTTTGTGTCCTTCACCTGCGAGATCGAGCGTGCCGACAAGCCGTTGAAGCGACCGGCCGCTGTCGTCGGGGTCGATCTGGGCATCAAGAACCTCGCGGTCCTGTCGACCGGTGAGTCGGTTCCCAATCCCCGCTCCTTGGAGGAGGCTCGCCAGCAGCTGCGCAGGTCGAGCCGGCGGCTCGCCCGTCGGCGGGCACCCGATCCCAAGGCAGGGATCCCCGGCTCGGGTCGCTGGGAACGGGCCCGCCGCGATCTGAACCGCCTGCATGCGAAGGTCGCGAACCGGCGTGCGGATGCGATGCACAAGCTCACTACACGGCTGGCCTCGACCTTCGGGACCATCGTGGTCGAGGATCTGCATGCGGCGGGGATGCTCAAGAACCGTCGACTGGCGCGGCACATCGCGGATGCGTCGTTCGGTGAGGTGCGCCGTCAGCTCGCCTACAAGACCGCCTGGCGTGGTGGGAATCTGGTGGTCGCCGATCGGTGGCTGCCTTCTTCGAAGACCTGCTCGGGTTGCGGCGCGGTGAAAGCCAAACTGCGCCTGTCCGAGCGGACCTACCGGTGCGGGCACTGCGGCCTGGTCGTGGACCGGGACCTCAACGCCGCCCGCAATCTCGCGAACCTGATCGCGGGCTTCGACCTGGAGTTGCCGGGCGAAGAGAAAACAGCCCGACAGAAACCGCGCAAGACCAGCCCCGCTGGCAGCGGTATCGCTGCGGGAAGACCTCCCGACCGGGAGGCCAACGCCGACACCGCAAGGCGTCGGCTCGATTTCCGGGTCCTATAGACGATTTGGAAATCTAACGGTTCAATGATCTCTATGCGAACGATTCTGGATCTGCCCCTCCACCCGCTGGCGGTGCACGCGCCGATCATCCTCGTGGCGCTGCTCGTGCTCCTCGGCGCCGCCTACCTGCTCGTCCCGCCGCTGCGGCAGCGCATCGGCTGGGCCGCGGCGATTCTCGTACTCGTCGCCCCCGCGTCCGCGTATGGGTCGATCTACAGCGGACAGCAGTTCGCGGACTTCACGTACGGCGCGGGCCAGTGGCCCGACGCGGTCCAGCAGCACCACGACAACGCGTACTGGCTCCTGTGGACGCTCCTGGCGCTCATCCCCGTGTGGTTCCTGTTCGCGGGCCTCGACCGCGGCCGCCGCGCCGCGCTCCTGCGCAACGGGGACGCGCCGAAGCCCGCCCCGTCCGAGGACGGCGAGACCGCCGCCGCGGGCGGCGACGACCCGGCCGCGACCGGCCGCAAGGTCATCATGTTCGTCCTCGGCGCGGTCGCCCTCATCCTCCTGGGCCTGGCCGGCTGGTGGCTGTTCCAGACCGGGCACACCGGCGCCGAGATGGTCTGGGGCGGCATCGTCGAGTCCTGACCCGGACATGCGAAAGCCCCCGTCCCCGTTGAGGGACGGGGGCTTTTTCGTCTAGAACTCGACGAGCCCGATGATCAGGACCGTGAACATGGCCGCCACGGCGACCAGTGTCAGCCACTGGGTCACCAGGCGCGCCCGCTGCTCGGCCGCGTCGATCGCGGCGTGGTCCTGCGGCGGCAGCCGCCGCGGCTCGCCCGGCAGGGCCACCGCCTCGACCCGCCAGCCCGGAGGCGGCGGCACGTTCACCGGCGGCCCCGCATAGGGCGCATCGCTGTCGCTCATGCCTGAAGCCTAACTCCGGGCAGCGTCGAGCCTCGCGCCGAACGGAATCGAGGCGCCCCCGGCTTCGAGAGTGCCCGCGGGGTACGAC
>NZ_QFRW01000168.1 GCF_003265355.1 Glycomyces dulcitolivorans
CGGCCGGCGCCGCGTGGTGCGGTGCCGGCCGGGCCCGGGTTCGCGGTGGTCACGGGTGCGGTCAGCCCCGGGCCGAGGCGCGCTGGACGAAGTCGGCCAGGTCGGCGGACTGCTGGAGGCGCGATTCCTCGTGCACGTACATCATGTGGCCGGCCGGGTAGGTCTTCGTCTCGATGCTCGCGCGGTATTCGAGCGGGATCTCCAGGTGGTCGAGGGTGTACTCGATGGCCTCGACGGGGACGCCGCCGTCGTAGCGGCCCATGGCGACGTGGACCTTCATGTGCGGGTTGAGGCGCATGGCGTTGCCGAGCTTGCCGATGACGTCGACGGCCTCGCCCTCGAACTCCTTGTAGGACCACGGGTGGACGGCGCGCGAGAGCCGCTCGTAGACGTGCTCGTTCTCGTATTCGAGCTCGGTGCGCACGTAGTGCTGGAGCGCGGCCGTGTACGGGCCGTCGGTGCCGACCAGGAACGGGTCGTACGGCATCTTCTCGTACGTGTAGTGGTCGGCGGGGCCGGTGAACCGGGTGTCGAGGCGGCCGGTGACCAGGCGCTTGTGGCGCAGGAGCTCCGCGTAGAAGCGGGTGTGCTCCAGGCGCAGGTTGGCCTGGTCGACGTACTCCTCGGAGACGCCGGTGAGCGAGGCGACCTTGGTGACGGCGGCGGCGCGCTCGGCGGGGTCGAGGTTCTGGCCCTTGGCGAGGACGGCGCGGTACTCGTCGGCGTAGGCGCGGGCCTCGGCGACGAGGTCGTCGAGGTCGCGGTCGGGGTGGAGTCCGTGGTAGTGCGCGGTGGCCGCGTACATGGGGAGGAACAGCGGGCCGGGCAGGTCGGAGCGGCTGGTGTGGAACAGCGTCTCCATGTTGAACGCCGGGGCGATGAACATGACGCCGTTGAGCGCCATGCCGAACCGGGTCAGCAGGTACTCGGCGATGCCGGCGCCGCGGGTGCCGCCGTAGGACTCGCCGATGAGGAACTTCGGCGAGAGCCAGCGGTTGTTCCGCGTGGTCCACAGGCGGATGATCTCGCTGACGGACTCGATGTCCTTGGTGAAGCCGTGGTAGTCGCGGGGGTTGCTGCCCTCGACGGCGCGCGACCAGCCGGTGGAGATCGGGTCGATGAACACCAGGTCGGTGTGGCGCAGGAGGGTCTCCTCGTTGTCGAGGAGGCCGTACGGGGGCGGGGTGAGGTCCCCGGCGTCGCCGGAGTCGACGCGGCGCGGGCCGAGCAGGCCCATGTGCAGCCAGATGGAGGAGGATCCGGGGCCGCCGTTGAACGCGAAGGTGACCGGGCGGTCGGTGACCTCGGCGTCGTCGAGGGTGTAGTACGTGATGGACACCTCGGCCTTGGGCTTGCGGCCGTTGAACTTGTCGTCCTCGGTGACCTCCTCGTGGAACACGATGCGCCCGGTGGTGGCGGTGTAGGAGAGGTCCCCGAGGGTGTGACGGGTGGTCTTGAGGTCGTCGGCGGGCTCGGGCTTGTCGGCCTTCTTGCCCTCGACGGCCTCGTTCTCGGCGGTCTCGTTCTTGGGTTCTTCGCTCATGAGTCTGTAACTTACCGCTCGGCTAGTGGAGACGCCACCGCGTTGCCCGCGGTCCCGGGGGCGGGGTGGGCCTTGTCGGCGTTGACCTCGATGATCTCGTTGCGCTCGTTCACGTGAACGACCGTGGGGGTGTACGAGCGGGCCTCCGCGTCCTCCATCTGCGCGTATGAGATGAGGATCACAAGGTCTCCGGAGGCGACGAGGCGGGCGGCCGCCCCGTTGATCCCGATCACGCCCGAGCCGCGCTCGCCCGCGATCGTGTAGGTCTCCAGGCGCGAGCCGTTGGTGATGTCGACGATGGCGACCTGCTCGCCGTCGAGGATGTCGGCGGCGTCGAGCAGGTCCGCGTCCACCGTGACCGAGCCGACGTAGTGCAGGTCGGCCTGCGTGACGGTGGCGCGGTGGATCTTCGACTTGAACATGGTCCGGATCATCGGGCGTCTCCAATGTTGACGGGGGCGTTGTCGATCAGGCGGGTCGTGCCCGCCTTCGCGGCGATGAGCAGCCTCGCCGGGCCCCGGTCGGGGGCCTCGCCGAGGTCGTTCGACCTGACGGCGACGTAGTCGACGTCCAGGCCGGGCTCGGCCGCCAGGACCTCCCGGGCGGCGGCGAGCGGGTCGGGGGAGGCCTGCGCGGCCCCGATCGCGCGGGGGATGGCCAGCGCGGCGGCGCGCTCGGCCGCGGACAGGAACACGTTGCGGCTGGAGCGGGCCAGGCCGTCGCCCTCGCGGTCGGTGGGCACGGCGACGACGTCGATCCCCATGTCGAGGTCGCGGACCATGCGGCGGACCATCGCCAGCTGCTGGAAGTCCTTCTCCCCGAAGCAGACCGCGTCGGGCCGCGTCAGGTGGAACAGCTTCGAGACCACGGTGAGCACCCCGGTGAAGAACCCGGGCCGCGAGGCGCCTTCGAGAAGCTCCCCGTCCGGCCCGGCGTGCACGGTCGTGAGCCCTTCGCGCCCTTCGGGGTACATCTCGTTCACGCTCGGGGCGAACACCAGGTCGACGCCCTCGGCCTCGCACATCGCCAGGTCGGCGTCGAGGGTCCGCGGGTACTTGTCGAGGTCCTCGTTCGGGCGGAACTGAAGCGGGTTGACGAACACCGTGACGATCACCGAATCGGCGATCTCCTTGGCGCGCTTGAAGTTCGCGCGGTGGCCGTCGTGGAGCGCCCCCATGGTGGGGACGACCGCGACGCGTCCGGGCAGGGCCGCGCGGGCCTTCGCCAGGTCGGCCTTCGAATGCACGACCGCCGTCATGGGGTCTCCTCCTCGTCGGGGTGGGCGAGCACGTCGAGCAGGCCCTCGGCGTCGGCGCTCTTGAGGCGCCCGGAGTCGAGGGCGCGCTCGGCGGTGCGCCGGGCCATGGCCCGGTAGGTCCCGGCGATGCCGGTGCCTTCGAGTGCTTTGAGGTGCTTGGCGACCGTGCCCGCGTCGCCCCGCGACACCGGGCCGGTCAGGGCCGCGTCGCCGTGGCGCAGGGCGTTGTCGAGCGACGCCGACACCAGCGGCTCCATGAGCCGCTCGGGGTTCGCGATCCCGATGGCGCGCAACTGGTCGGCGGCGTCGTTGACGAGCGTCATGAGGTGGTTCGCGGCGTAGACGAGGGCCGCGTGGTAGCGGGCCCGGTCGGCCTCGTCGACGTGCTCGGGCTCCCCGCCCATCTCCAGGACCAGGGCCTCGCCCACGAAGCGGGCCTCGGCCTCGCCCGTGATCGCCCACGAGATCCCGTTCAGGCGCTCCAGGTCCTCCTCGCGCCCGGTGAACGTCATCGCGGGCGCGAGCGCCACGGTGAGCGCCCCGGCGTCGCGGGCGGGCCGCAGGGCCTCGACGCCGAGCGCGCCGGAGGTGTGGACCCAGATCTGGCCGGGCCGCACCGGCAGGGAGGCCACGAGCGGGCCGATCGCGTCGTCGGGGACGGCGACGAGCACCAGGTCCGCGGCGGCGGCCACGTCGGGGGGAGGGAGGATCTCGGCGCCGGGCAGGTGCCGGGCGGCGCGCTTGAGGGAGTCCTCGGATACGGCGGAGGCGGCCACCACGCGGTGGCCGGCGCGGGTGAGGGCCGCCCCGACGACGGAGCCGACCCTGCCCGCGGAGACGACGCCGACGGCGAGCCGTGAGGCGGGCCGCTGCGACGCGCCGGTGCGCTGCTGATCCATGATGCTGATCCAGTCCTTCGGAAGGTACCGGTCATTGCTTACGCGTTAATTGTGCGTCTCCGAAACGGCAACGCCAGTCCGGGAGCCCCCGAGTGGGGATTCTCACTCGCCCCATAGGGTCGGTCGATGAGCGCGTTCGAGCGGTGGGGCACCGCGATGGCGCGTGCCCTCTACGGCCCCGGGGGCTTCTACCGGCGCGAACTCCCCGCCCACCACTTCGCGACCAGCGCCCAGACCCGTGCCTTCGCCGAAGCCGTCGCTGCGGTCGCCGACGAGGCCGACGCCCGCCTGGGCCGGCCCGCCGACTTCACCGTCGTCGACGTCGGCGCCGGCGGCGGCGACCTCCTGGAGCACCTCGCCGGGTTCCTCCCCGGCCGCGTCAACCTCACCGCCGTCGAACTGCGCCCGCGCCCCGCGGGCCTGCCCGAGCGCATCGCCTGGCGCAATGAGGCCCCCGAACGCGTCACGGGGCTCGTCATCGCCTGCGAGCTGCTCGACAACATCCCCTGCGACGTCGCCCTCGTCGACGCCGAGGGCCGGCGCCGCTACGAGGAGGTCGACCCGGGCGGCGCGACCAGGCCCGGCGGGCGCCTCGACGCCGACGACGAGCGCTGGCTCGACCGGTGGTGGCCGATCGAGGCCCCGGGCGAGCGCGCCGAGATCGGCCGCCCCCGCGACGACGCCTGGCGCGGCCTCACCGGCCGCC
>NZ_QFRW01000169.1 GCF_003265355.1 Glycomyces dulcitolivorans
GCCCAGGCGAGGCCGAGGGCGGCGCCGCGCAGGTCCGGCGGGGCCTGCGGGTCGAGGGCGATCCGGTCGGCCGCACTGGTCACTGTGGACGCGGCCGGGGACAGGCCCGGGGCGTGGCGGACGGCGTCGCGCAGGGCCACGAGCGCGCCGAGGCGTCCGGGGTCGGCGGGGCCGGGCGGGGCGTGGAGCCCTTCGGCGAGCCACATGATGCGGTCGCAGCAGGCGGCCACGACCGAGCCGTACAGGTCGCTGCCGGCGGTGCCGAACAGGTGGTCGTGGCGCCACAGGGCGAGCGCGACCGCGAGGGCCTGGCCGACGGCGTCGAGGTCGCTGGACTCGGCGACGGCCGCCTCCACGGCGGAGCCGAGGCGGTCGGTGAGGTGGGCGCGGCCGCACAGGGCGGCGTCGAAGAGGATGGCGGCCAAGGCGTCCAGGGCGCCGTCGCGGTCGAGGCGCTGCTCCAGGACGGTCTGGGCGGCGTCGCCGAGCGTCGCGCCGAGCGCGCCGGCCTCGATGAGCGCGGGGAGGCGGTCCTCGCCGCGGCGCAGCGTCCAGTGCTCCTCGGCGGTGACGTCGGCGCCCGCGGAGGGGCCGTCGTCGCGGCGCACGCCGGGGACGGCGAGGAGGCGCAGGCAGTGGAGGACGCGGCTGCGCGCGAGGTCGCCGGGTCGGGCGAGGTCGAGGCGGAGCGAGCCGTCCTTGTCCAGGCCCAGGCGCTCCAGCTCGGCCTGCGCGTCGGCGACGAGCGGCGGCGCGGGCGTGGACGGGTGGAGGCGCCCGACGCGCTCGCCGGTGAGGGCGGCGGTCATCTCGACGACGACCGGATGCGTTCCGGGCGTGAGGGTCCCGCGCCGAGTCCACGGCAGCGGGCCTTCGAGGTCGTCGCTGATGAGGGCGCTGGCGAGGCCGTCGAGGAGGTCGGTGCGGCCCGGGACGGCGTGGCCGCGCAGGCGCGCGAGGCCGTCGGTGAGCGCGCGGGCGCCGATGAGGTCGGCGGTGGAGACGTGGAGTCCCTTGCCGCGCAGGCGGGTCGTGATGCGCTCCATGAGGGCGCCGGCGGCGACGGCGGGGCCGTCCTCCCACAGGCGCTGGTAGTACTCGGGCGAGGGCATCCCGGACTGGTAGCCCGCGAAGGAGTCGAGGCGCTTGAACGAGTACGGGACGAGGAACCCGCCGGTCTCGGTGTCCTCGGGCGGGAGCGGGACCTCGGGGGCGGTCTGATCGCCCTCTTCGGCGAGGCGGCGGAGCGCGGGGGCGTGGAAGCCGCCGCACACCACCAGGACCGGGCCGTCGTGCTCGGCGAGGGCCGCTCTGATCCATTGGGCCATATGGGCTTCGCGGGCGGTGTCGGCGCCGTTGGTGTCGGCTTCGCCGCGCACGAGGTCGAAGTAGGCGTCGAGGCGCTCGGCGAGGCCGTCCTCGTCGGCGTTCTCGACCAGGTGGTCCCACAGGGCGTCCTGGTTGTCGGCGCTGAAGGCGGCGCAGAGCCGGTCGGTGGCCTCGGTGTAGCGGCGCTCGGCGTCGGAGTAGCGGTTCTCGACCCCGTCGAAGGCGTCGTGCCAGGCGGGGAGGTCGATGAAGCGGACCTGCGCGCCGGTGCGGCGGCCCTCGGTGAGGGCCGTCCACTCCGGAGAGTAGTCGCACAGCGGGGTCCACGAGCGGCGCACTGAGGTGCCGGTGCTCGCGTACGAGTAGATCGCCACGGGCAGTTCGTGTTCGAGGGCGAGCTCGTCGAGCCGCTCGTTGAAGTCGGCCGGGCCCTCGATGAGGACGGCGGCGGGCTTCAGCTCCTCGATCCGGGCGGCGACGAGGCGGGCGCAGGCGGGCGAGTGGTGCCGCACCCCCTGGACGTGCAGTCGGTCGATCATCCCGGCAGCAGGTTCCGGGCCTGGTAGAGCGACTGCCAGTGCGGGCCTTTGCGCTTGGGGGCCTTCTGCTCCAGGTAGCGGCGCAGGCGCGCGAGGTCCTCGGCGGAGTCCTTGGCGGCGGCCCCGGCCATGCAGTCGACGATGTCGCCGGCCTCGGCGACGCCGCCGCGCAGGTACCAGGCCTTGATGCCGACGGCGTGGGCGACCGAGACGGCCTCGGCGGTGGACATGACCGCCGCGGGGCGGCCGCCGTTGGCGTCGCCGACGCGCAGGTCGCGGAAGACCCGCACGAGCACTTCGAGGACGTCGCGGGACGGGGCCTGCGGGACGCCGGAGCGCGCGAGGGCGTTGGCGGCCTCGTGCTCGACGAGGTCGAGTTCGGTCTTGAAGTCGCCGATGGGGAAGACGGTCTCGAAGTTGAAGCGGCGCTTGAGGGCCGCGCTCATCTCGTTGACGCCGCGGTCGCGGGTGTTGGCGGTGGCGATGATGTTGAAGCCCTCGCGGGCGAAGACCATCGAGTCGCCTTCGAGCTCGGGGATGGCGAGCACGCGGTCCGAGAGCGGGGACAGCAGCGAGTCCTGGACTTCGAGGGGGCAGCGGGTGATCTCCTCGAAGCGGACGACGCGGCCTTCGGCCATGCCGCGCAGGAGCGGCGCGGGGACGAGGGCGCGCTCGGTGGGGCCCTCGGAGACGAGGAGGGAGTAGTTCCAGGAGTAGGCGATCTGGTCCTCGGTGGTGGAGGCGCCGCCCTGGATGGTGAGGGTGGAGTCGCCGGAGACGGCGGCGGCGATGAGCTCGGACAGCAGCGACTTGGCGGTGCCGGGCTCGCCGACGAGCATGAGGCCGCGGCTGGTGGCGAGGGTGACGAGGGCGCGGTCGATGAGCGAGGGGTCGCCGACGAACTTCTTGGCGATGCCGCGGGACTCGTCGCCGCAGATGAACGTGCGGGCGGCCTGGAGGCTCAGGGCCCAGCCGGGCGGGCGCGGGGCGTCGTCCTCGGCGGCGAGCTTGGCGAGCTCTTCGGCGTAGCGCTGCTCGGCGGGGGGCCGCTGGAGCCGCGGCGCGGCGGTGTTGTCGGTCATGAGCTGCTTTCTAGCTGATGGATGAGGCCGGTGAGTCGGGCGAGGAGTTCGGAGGCGGGCACCGGGTCGAGGGCGCGGCCGGGGAGCGGCCGGGCCTGGTCGGGGCGGCGGTTGCGGTTCGCTTGGAGGCGAATGGAGGTGACGGTGTGGATGCGGTCGGGTTCGGGGCTGTGCCGGTCGGGGGCGGGCGCGACGTCGGCGAGGATCCAGCCGCCGGGGACGGGCTGCTGGAGGCGCCAGACCCAGGCGAGCGGCTCGCCCGGGGAGTTGTAGATCTGGGTCCAGCCCAGGCGCGCGCCGAGGTCGCCGAAGGTGCCTTGGAGGCCGTCGAAGCGGGTGAGGCGGCCGGTCTCCAGTTCGTCGTCGGTGAAGTGGAGGCCGGGGCGCGCGAGCTGGTCGAAGGGCTGGATGACCTCGTAGTCGGCGAAGACGGTGACCCAGGCGGCGGTGTCGGGGCCGAGGAGCGCGGGGTGGGCGAGGCGGATCGCGGCCGGGTCGGGGTGGAACTCGCGGTCGTCGACGTCGGCGAAGCCGCCGTCCTCGGCGATGCGGAAGCCCGCGCCGCGGCTGTGCCAGGCGAGGCGGCGGGTGAACACGCCGGTGAGGGGGTGGGCGTCGAGGACGCGGAGGTCGTCGAGGGTGAAGACGCGGCCGTTCAGCATGGCGGAGCGCAGGTGCTCGGCCTGCGCTTCGGCGGTGTCCTCGACGGTCTTGACGAGGGCCTTGTAGCGCCGGATCGCGGCCTTCCCGGCGGCGGCGTCGTCGCGGACGCCGGGCTTGGGGAGGGCCTTGCGGACCTTCCCCGCCTCGTCGGTCAGGCGCGGGGTCAGGAGCCGGTCGAAGGCGAGGTGGAACCGCCTGGGGCCGTAGTCGAACACGAGGTTCTCAGGGTCGGTGGCGCCGTGGTCGGGCAGGAGCCGGTCGGCGAGGGATTCGAGGGTGAGGCCGCGGGCGGCGGCGAGGCGCCCGGCGTGCTCGCGGGCGCGCGCGGTGGTGGTGTTGCCGAACTTGAAGGCGCGGTCGACGTTCCGCAGCGCGGTGAACGCGGCCTCGGTGCCGATGTGGGCGAGGACTTCGAGGCCGGTGTGGGCGCGGTCGTTCTGGCTGCGGCCGGGCCATTCGGCGACGAGCGGGCCGAGGACTGCCACGGTGGCGTCGTCGCCGAAGGCGCCGAGCTGGTCGACGGCCCAGGAGTCCTTGGAGGGGGCTTCGGCGCGCAGCCACAGGTCGAACAGGGCGAGCGAGAACCGTTGCAGGGAATCGGGTTCGCAGTGGGCGGCGTAGTCGTCGACGCCGGGGAACGGCAGGCGCGGGGACCACAGGGCGAGGGCCGCGATGAGGTGCGCGACCGACTCGGTCGGCAGGGCGGTCTCGTTGCCGCGCAGCATGACCGGCGGGAGCATGCGGGGGTCGGCCCAGTCGCCGGGCTTGACGGTGGCGGCGAGGGGGACGCGGGGGTCGGTGGCGAGGAGCGCTTCGATGCGGGCGAGCGCGACGGGGCCCGAGGGCGCGGCGGCGTCGAGGACGGCCCGGTCGCCGAGGCGGCGGGCGAGGTAGCGGAGCGCGGCCTCGCCGCCGTCGCGCAGGC
>NZ_QFRW01000170.1 GCF_003265355.1 Glycomyces dulcitolivorans
GCCCGCGGCGCCGCCGTCGCCGCACTCGTCGCCGAAGCCGCCGAAGAGGCCGGCGTCCAGCTCACCGACTCCCTCGAACAGGCCGCCATCGAACGCGACTCCATCGCCGCCGAGCAGGCCCGCCGCGAGGCCGCCCTCGCCGAGCTGCGCACCCGCGCCGGGGCCACCGCCGCCGAGCTGGAGCGCATCACCTCCGCGGCCCACCGCGACGAGGTCGCCCGCGCCGAGCAGCGCCTGCGCATCGAAGCGCTCGAAGAGAAGGCCGGCGCCGAGTTCGGCGTCGACATCGAGACCCTCCTCGCCGAGTACGGCCCCGACCAGCCCGTCCCGCCCAGCGCCGACGAGGTCGCCGCCGCCGCGGAGAAGGGCGGCCCGGAGCCGCAGCCGTACGACTTCGACCGGCCCCTGATGGAGAAGCGCGCCGCCCGCGGCGAGCGCGAACTCAAGCTCCTCGGCAAGGTCAACCCGCTCGCGCTCGAAGAGTTCGCGGCCCTCGAAGAGCGGTACAAGTTCCTCAGCGAGCAGCTCGAAGACGTCAAGAAGACCCGCGCCGACCTGACCACCGTGGTCAAAGAGGTCGACGACCGGATCCAGCAGGTGTTCGCCGAGGCGTTCGCCGACACCGCCCGCGAGTTCGAGAACGTCTTCCAGACCGTCTTCCCCGGCGGCGAGGGGCGCATCCTGCTCACCGACCCCGACGACCTGCTCCACACCGGTGTCGAGGTCGAGGCCCGCCCGCCCGGCAAGAAGGTCAAGCGGCTGTCGCTCCTGTCGGGCGGCGAGCGGTCTTTGACCGCGCTGGCGCTGCTGGTGGCGATCTTCCGCGCCCGCCCCAGCCCGTTCTACCTGATGGACGAGGTCGAGGCGGCGCTCGACGACGTGAACCTGGGGCGCCTGCTCGACCTGCTGCGTCGGCTCCAGGAGAACTCGCAGCTGCTGATCATCACGCACCAGAAGCGCACCATGGAGATCGGCGACGCGCTGTACGGCGTCACGATGCGCTCGGGTGTCACGCAGGTCATCAGCCAGAAGTTCTCCCGCGAAGAGGAGTAAGGGCAGCCCAGTACAGTGATTCGAGCACGTGCGCCCGCGTGCGTATCCGATTGCTGCTGGAGGACCCGCTGTGGACAACCTGTGGATGTGGGTGGTCGCCGCCGTCGTCGCGGTCGCCCTGATCGTCGGCGTCGTGCTCGCCGTGCGGAGCCGTTCGAAGCCGGCCCCCGTCGAGGCGCCCGCCGCGCAGCCGCAGGTCGAGGCCGAGCCGGAGTCCGAGGCGCCGCAGGCCGCTCCCGCGGCGCCGGTGATCGAGGCCCCTGAACCCGTCGCGGGCCGACTGGTGCGGCTGCGGTCGCGCCTGGCGCGGTCGAACAACGCGCTCGGGAAGGGCCTGCTGGCGCTGCTGGCGAGCGACAAGCTCGACGACGACGTGTGGGACGAGGTCGAGGAGACGCTCCTGACCGCCGACGTCGGCGTCGCGGACACGACCGCGGTGGTCGAGCGCCTGCGCGAGCGGGTGAAGGTCCTCGGCACGCGCGACCCCGAGGAGCTGCGGCGGCTGCTCAAGTCCGAGCTGACCGCGGTCCTCGAACCGGATCTCGACCGGTCGATCGCGACCGTCTCGCCGTCCGGCGAGGGCCCGGCCGTGATCCTCATGGTCGGCGTCAACGGCTCCGGCAAGACCACGACCTGCGGCCGGGTGGCCCGGGTGCTCATCGCCGAGGGCAAGACCGTCGTGATGGGGGCGGCCGACACGTTCCGCGCCGCGGCCGCCGAGCAGCTGGAGACCTGGGGCGCGCGCGTGGGCGCGAAGGTCGTGCGCCGCGGCGAGGGGGCCGACCCGGCCTCGGTCGCGTTCGACGCCGTCAAGGCCGGTGCCGAGGACGGCGCCGACGTGGTGCTGGTCGACACCGCGGGCCGCCTCCAGAACAAGTCCGGGCTCATGGACGAGCTGGGGAAGGTCAAGCGGGTCATCGAGAAGCAGGGCCCGGTGGCCGAGACGCTGCTGGTCCTGGACGCGACGACCGGCCAGAACGGGCTCCAGCAGGCGAAGGTCTTCGGGGAGGTCGTCCAGGTGACCGGCATCGTGCTGACCAAGCTCGACGGCTCCGCGAAGGGCGGGATCGTGATCGCGGTTCAGCGGCAGTTGGGGGTACCGGTTAAGCTGGTCGGACTCGGCGAAGGTCCGGACGATCTGGCCCCGTTCGAGGTCGGAGCGTTCGTCGACGCACTCGTCGACGGCGCCGAGAGCTGACGACGATGCGAACGCACAGCGGGGACCGGTGAGCGAAGACGAGATTCCGCTTATTGGCGGCAACACGAGCACGGTCATCCGGCTGGGCGACACGGTCCGCCGGAACACCGGACCCTGGACCCCCGCGGTCCACGCTCTGCTCAGGCACCTCGACGGCGCCGGTTTCACGGGCGCGCCGCGGGTGCTGGGCGTCGACGAGCACGCCCGCGAGGTCCTGTCGTTCGTGGAGGGCGAGCCGGGCAAGTACCCGCTGGCCCCGCACTGGACCACCGACGAGACGATGAGCGCGGTCGCGAAGATGCTGCGCATGTACCACGACGCGCAGTACGGTTTCCGGCCGCCGCCGGGCGCGACCTGGCGGTCCTTCGGGCCGCCGCCCCCGGACACTGAAGTGATCTGCCACCATGACGCCGCGCCGCACAACGTGGTGTGGCGTCCGGACGGGACGCTGTCGCTCATCGACTTCGACCTGGCGAGCCCGGGCGCGCGGATCTACGACGTCGCGTACGCGGCGTGGACGTGGGTGCCGATCTTCACCGACCGGGACTCGGTCACCTTGGGCTGGAAGAAGCCCGACCGGCCGCGGCGGCTGCGGATGTTCGCCGACGCGTACGGGCTCTCCGACCGCGACCGCCAGCGCTTCATCAAGGTCATCCGCAAGCGGATCGTCGACCACATCGAGGGCATCCGCCGCATGGCCCAGGCCGGGGACCCCGCGTTCGAGCGGATCGTCCAGAAGGGGCACCTGCGCCGCCCGGCGCGGGACCTGCGGCTGCTGGACGCCGAGCGGTACATCCTCGACGAAGCCCTGAGGTAACCCGAGGGGCGAAGACCCGCCGACGAGCCGGGAGCCGGGGGTCCTCGCCCAAGGGAGCGCTCCCAATCGCGGGTCGCGGGTCCACGAGCGGTGTTCCGGTGGACCGCGCCGCCGCGGGGGGAGTGCCGTGCGCGCGATGAATTTGGGGGAATTGGAGCAAACCTATCGTGGGAGCGTTTCCCTGTCAATAGATCGGCAAGTCTCAATATAAAGACGGGCGCCCCGACCGCCTGCACACCGCGGCCGGAGCGCCCGACTCCTCAGGAGCAAAGTTCTATGCGAGCAGGTCGTCCGCCCGGCTGAGGACGTACGCCGCGACGTTCCGGCTCAGCTCCACGCCCGCGAGGTCCGCCGACCGGGAGTGGATGCCGGACCAGACCCGGGCGTCGGTGTTCTCGGTCGTGAGCGGGTGCCAGGTCGTGTAGGTGCGGGTCACGCCGGGCGCGCTGGGGCTGGGGATCGTGTAGGCCGCGCCGGGGCCGTCGCCGACGAGCTGCGTGAGGACCTCCTCGGCCGAGCCGGAGTAGGTGTTGTGGCCGCTCGGGTAGTCCGGGTGCGACGGGGTGGTGTGGAGGGGCGTCCAGGACGGGTCCTGCACGGTCGCAGGGTCCCCGTCCTCGACCGCCCCCGCGATGGCGGTCACCGGGCGCCACCACAGGTATGCGTACTTCGAGTCCGACGTGGCGATCTGGGTGTCGACCGACGCGACGTGGAACAGCGCGACGAGCTCGACCCGGTCGCGCAGCGAGCCGGTGTGGTGCTCCAGGGCGGCCCGGAGCACGGGGTTGTAGAGGGTGAACGAGCTGCCGAGCCAGAACTGCGCGGTGTCGGTCTGCGCCTGGGTGCGCGCGGTGCTGTTCAGGCCGCCGTAGGCGTAGACCTCGTCGAGGTCGGCGCGGTACTGCGGGGTGCCGAGCGCCGGGGGCGCCTCCAGGCGGAACTGGTCGGCGCTGTCGAGCGCGAAGGGGACGGCGAACCGGGTGCCGGCCTGCGCGGCGGGGGCGAACGCGGGCGGGGTCGGCTGCCACACGCCGGGCACGGGGGCCGGGGGCGTGTACGGCGGGCTCACCGAGGCGGGGTCGAGGCCGTCGCCGGTACGGTCGGCGAGCAGGTCGTCGGCGCGTGCGATGCCGGAGGCGACGCCCTTGCGCTTGGCGCGGCCGTCGGGGATCTCGGCGAGGGCCGTCTCCAGGGCCGCGTCGAGCGCGGCCTGCTGGGTCGGCGCGAGCGAGTGGAGGGCGCGGTGGACGGCGGCGGCGAGGGCGGCCTCGCGGTAGTGCTTCGCGTTGACGCCGTGGGGGACCCGGCGGACGGCGCGGGCGGCGGCGAGCCAGCTGATCGCCCAGGTGCGGCTGTTGGTGACCTGCGCGGTGGCGGGTGCGGCGGTGACGGCGGCGTTGGTGGTGTCGAACCAGTGGAGGACGGCCGCGGAGGCGCCGTTGTGGGCGGCGGCCGGCGCGGCGGCGCCGAC
>NZ_QFRW01000171.1 GCF_003265355.1 Glycomyces dulcitolivorans
CCGCGGCCGCCCGCGCCGCCGCCGCGACAGCGGCCGCCGCCCGCGCGGGCGCCTACGTCGCCTAGTCCTCCCGCAGGCCGATTCGCTCGTGCAGGCGCCGCAGCGGCCCCGGCGCCCACCAGTTCGCGCGCCCGGTCAGCCGCATCACCGCCGGCAGCAGGACCCCGCGGATCACCGTGGCGTCCACGACGACCGCCAGCGCCATCCCCAGCCCCAGCATCTGGAGGAACACCACGTCCCCGGTCGCGTACACCGCGAACGTGAACGCCAGCACCAGGGCCGCGGCGGTGACCAGCGGCGCCGACCGCTGGAGGCCGACCGCGACCGAGCCGGTCGGGTCGCCGGTGCGGTCGTACTCCTCCTTGATGCGCGCGAGCATGAACACCTCGTAGTCCATCGACAGTCCGTACGCGATGCAGAACATGAGGATCGGGATGCTCGGCTCGAACGAGCCCTGCGGCGTGAAGCCGATGACCCCGGAGAGGTTGCCCTCCTGGAAGATCCACACCAGCGCCCCGAACATCACCGCCAGCGACAGTCCGTTGAGGACAGTCGCCTTGATCGGAGCGACGACGCTGCCGGTCATCAGGAACAGGACCGCGAAGGTGATGAGCACGATCAGGCCCAGCAGCAGCGGTAGCCGGTCGAGCAGCGCGTCCCGGAAGTCGGCGAGGCTCGCCGGATACCCGCCGACCGACACCGCGAACGGCGCCTCGACGGCCCGGACCTCCCCGACCATCGCGTACGGGTCGTCGCGCATGGCCTCGGTTGTCGGGACGGCCGACAGCCACGTGTCCGCGCCGGACCATGCGAAGCGGCCGGGCTCGGCGGGCGCGACCAGCGCCCCGTCGGCGAACCGCCCTGCGGCCGAGTCGACCTGCGCGATGCCGTCCACTTCGGACAGGTTCGCCGCATAGGCGGCCAGCGATGCCTGGTCGGCTCCCGCGGCGTGCACCAGCAGCGCGTCGGTCTGCTCGGCCGCGAAGTTCGCGGTGACCTGGTCGGTGACGACGCGGCTCGGCGCGTCCTCGGGAAGCGTCCGCTCGTCCGGGACGCCGAACCGCACGCCCAGCAGCGGCGAGGCCAGCACCAGGACCAGCACCAGTGCCGCGGAGCCCCACAGGACCGGGCGGCGCATCACCGCCGTCGCCAGCCGGTGCCACCGCCCCTCGCCCACCGGCCGCACCGGACGGCGCCGCAGCACCCGCCCTCCCCAGACCGCAAGGGCCGCAGGCAGAACCACCACCGCGCCGAGCACCGCCGCGAGCGGCACGGCGATCCCGGCGTACCCGAACGAGCGCAGGAACGGGAACGGCATGAGCAGCAGCACCGACAGGCTCGCGGCCACGGTCACCGCGGAGAACACCACGGTCCGCCCCGCGCTCGCCACCGTGCGCGCGACCGCCTCGGCCCGGTCGTGCCGCGCCGACTCCTCCCGGAAGCGGTTGACGATGAACAGGCAGTAGTCGACCGCCAGGCCCATGCTCATCACCAGCACGAGGTTCGCGGCGAACGTCGAGACCTCCACCTGGGCGGCGACGAACCTGATGGCCGCCAAGGAGACCGCGAGCGCGAACAGCCCCACGCCCACCGTGAGGAACGCGGCCGCGGGCCGCCGGTAGATCGCGACGAGCAGGATCAGGAGCCCGGGGATCACGATCGCCTCGGCGAGCAGGAAGTCCCGGCGGGCGATCTGCGCGGCCTCGCGGAACAGCTCGTCAGAGCCGCCCACCGCGACCGCGAGCGTCCCGCCGTCCCGCGTGAACGCCGCCTTCAGCTCCGGCAGGACCTCCTCGCGGATGCGGGTGACCTCGCCGGGGACGTACGCGGTGACGAGCGCCTGGGACCCGTCCTCGCCGCGCAGCGCCGGATCGCCGCCGTCCCAGTAGGAGTCGACCCTGACGACCTCGTCGGCCGCGGCGAGCTCGGCGGCGAGCGCGGCCCCCGCCGCGGCGCTGGCGGCGGAGTCGACGTCCCCGTCGGCGGCGGTGACCAGCAGCAGGAAGTTGGCGGACCCGGTGTCGAAGTCCTCGTGTAGCCGCTCGCCCGCGGACACCGACTCGGACCCCGGCACCTCGAAGCGGGAGAGCACGAGCGCGTCCATCGCGCCGGCGGCGGTGAACGCGGCGGCGACGAAGGCGAGCAGGGAGGCGACGAGGACGGACCGTCGGCGCCGGTACATGATGCGGCCCAGGCGGAGCATGGTGCCGTCGGGCGGTGCGAGCGGAGGAGCGGTGGAGGTCATGGGGTCTCCCGACCGGCGTAGACTGAAATACGAGTGAGCGCTCGTAAATCAAAATACGAGTAACTGCTCGCATTCACAAGACCGAAGGGTGCCCAGTGACCGACGACACGATCAGGCCGGCGCGCCGGCGCCAGGCCCGCGGCGAGAAGCGCATGGCCGAACTCCTGGACGCGGCGGCCGAAGTCTTCGCGGCACAGGGCTACGCGAAGGCGAGCACGAACGCCGTCGCCGCCGCGGCCGGCGCGTCCCCGGGCACGCTCTACCAGTTCTTCGAGAACAAGGAGGCCATCGCCGAAGCGCTCATGGTCCGCTACATCGAGCGCCTGCGCGCGGCCCATGGCGAAGCGTTCGACCTCTCGGTGGCCGCCCTGCCCCTGAAGGACATGCTCGACCGGATCATCGACCCCGTGGTGGCCTTCGACCGAGCGAACCCGGGGTTCTACGCGCTCATGTCGGACCCGCACCTGGCCGCCGGCCTCGCCGCCGCCAAGCGCCCCGCGCAGCAGCTCATGTTCGAGCAGCTCGACCGCATCCTCGCCGCCCGCGCCCCGGACTACCCGCCCGAGGCGCGGACCCGCACCGCCGAGATCGCCGTCCACCTCTTCCGCGGCCTGCTCCCGCTCATCATGAGCGCGGGGGAGGACGACCTCCCCGGCCTCGTCGCCGAGACGAAGGCGGTCCTCTTCGACTACCTGTCCCGGCGCGTCGGCGGCTAGCCGCCGGGGCGAACCGGCGATCGCGCCGGTGTCCCGCCGGGCAACCGCCTCGATCGCCCCCCTTCGGGCCGGAAGGATGGTCACGTCCGCCCGCCTTCCCGAAGGGAACCGTCCACATGAGGGCATTCAGGCTCCTGGGGCCGCTCGCCGCCGCCGCGGTCCTGGCCGCCGCCGGCTGCTCCGGCGACACCGGCCGCGAACCCACCGCGGTCGAGCAGTCCATCATCGACCGCCTGGGCGAGGCCCCGGGCGAGGGGACCGACCCCGCCGAGACCGAGGCGGCGCGGAACGGGTTCGTCGCCGAGTGCATGGCCGAAGCGGAGCTGGAGTACCTCGGACCCGCCGAGGCCCCGTCCCTGATCGAATGGCTGGGACTCACCGCCGAGGAGTTCGCGGCCGAGTACGGGTTCGGGCACACGACGACCATCGACCTCGCCAACCCCTACGACGCCTTCGTCTACGCCACCGTGGAGGACCGGCGGGCCGCGTTCGACGCCCTGCCCGCCGACGACCGCGAGCGCTACCGGCCGCGCGAACTCGAATGCCTCGAACGGTCCTACGCCGAGTTCGGGTTCCCGGCGAACGGCTCGGTGTACCTGCCCGACGACTCCCCGATCCACGCGTACACCGAGCAGGCCGCCGCCGCGACCGCGGACGACCCGCGACTCGCCGAAGCCACCCGGGCCTGGTCGGACTGCATGGCCGAGCAGGGATACGACTTCGCGAACCGCGACGACATGGGCCTGCCGCTGCAAGAGGAGGTCCAGCCGTTCATCGAGGCCTACGGGACCCAGGGCCAGGCCCTGGTCGACGCCGGGCGGACCTGGGAGGACCTGCGCGTCGCCGACGTCCTCGACGCCGGACAGCTCGCCGCCCTGGAAGCGCTGCAGCAACGGGAACTCGCCGTCTCGGCGGCCCACGGACACTGCATCGACCAGGGCCACGACACCGACGCGGTCTACTCCGAGGTCTACGACGAGCACTTGGCGGAGCTCGCCGAATCCTGACCTCCGGCCCCACCGGTCCCGCCGGTGTCCCGCCGGTCCACCACCTCGAAAACGCACCGCGAAGACCGAAGAATGAAGACGTCCGCCCAACCCGACCGATCACGAAGGGATCGCAGATGCGACCACTCAAGAGCGCCATCGTCAAGCGCGCGCTGGCCGCGGCCGCCGCGTCGGCCGTCGCCGTGCTGGGCACCATGCTCGTCGCCGCAGCCCCCGCTGAGGCCGCCTGCCAAGGCGAGGGGAACGGTTACACGATCACCCACCGCCACGGCGACATCGCCGTCGCGCAGGAGCGCCAGCAGAGCAACACCTGCAACGACAACGGCACTTACGGCGGCCAGCTCCGCGACGTGCACCCCGGGGACGGCTACTCCGCGAAGGTGCGGTTCAAGGAGGAGGACTTCAACGGCATCGTGTTCACCACCACGAGCAGTGCCTGGCAGAACTACACGTACGTCGAGAAGACCCCCGACCCGCAGACCAGCTATGCGAGCATGCAGGTCTACACGGACCCGGCGCACCGACCCGACATCTACCACATGAACTACGGGTTCTGACGCCTGAGCCCGGCCGCG
>NZ_QFRW01000172.1 GCF_003265355.1 Glycomyces dulcitolivorans
AACGCGAACGCGTGCGCCGACGACTCTCGTCGTCGGCGCACGCGTGCTGTACTGCGGTTCTACCAGGCGTAGGCCTCGGGGGCGGCGCCGCCGGGGCCGGGGAAGAGCTCGTCGAGGGTCGCGAGGTCCTTCTCGTCGAGTTCGACGTCAAGGGCGGCGACCGCGTCGTCGAGCTGGGAGATGACGCGCGGGCCGATGATCGGGCCGGTGACGCCGGGCTGGCGCAGGACCCAGGCCAGGCCGAGGATCGCCGGGGCGACCCCCTTCTCGGCCGCGAGCGCCTCGTAGCCTTCGAGGGCCGGGCGGTGCTGCTCGATGCGTTCGGCCACATGGGCGCTCGCGCGGCGGCCGGTCTCGGCGGCCTTGGCGAGGACGCCGCCGAGGAGCCCGCCGGCGAGCGGGGACCAGGGGATGACGCCGAGGCCGTACTGCTGCGAGGCGGGGATGACCTCAAGCTCGATGTTGCGGTTGACGAGGCTGTAGATGGACTGCTCGGAGACGAGGCCGAGGCTGCCGCGCTTGGCGGCCTGCTCGTTGGCCTGCGCGATCATCCAGCCCGCGAAGTTCGACGAGCCGGAGTAGACCACTTTGCCCTGAGCAACAAGGACGTCGATGGCCTCCCAGATCTCCTCCCAGCGGACCGAGCGGTCGACGTGGTGGAACTGGTAGAGGTCGATCCGGTCGGTCTGGAGCCGCCGCAGCGACGCCTCGACCTGGGCGCGGATGCTGTAGGCGGACAGGCCGCGGTCGTTGGTGCGGTCGCTCATCGCGCCGTACACCTTGGTGGCGAGGACGACCTGGTCGCGGGCCTCGGGGCGGGCGGCGAACCAGCGGCCGATGATCTCCTCGGTCCAGCCCTTGCGGTCGCGGCCGTACACGTTGGCGGTGTCGAAGAAGTTGACGCCGAGTTCGAGCGCGCGGTCCATGATCCGGTGCGCGTCGGCCTCCTCGGTCTCGGGACCGAAGTTCATGGTGCCGAGGACGATGCGCGAGACCTGGACGCCCGCGCGGCCCAGCTGGGTGTATTCCATGGGTGCTCCTTTGATCGATCCCATCCTAGACCCGCGCAGAAAGCCTTTTCCCGGGTCGCGCTGCCGTAGAATGGGGCGGCCCGCAGGCGCGTCGAGAGGAGTCCCGGTGGCATCCGAGGTCGTTGTGGTGCATGCGAACGAGACGCCGCCGGACTGGTGGGACGCCGCGGTGTTCCTGGCCGGGCCGCTGCCGCGCTCGGCCGACGTGGCCTCCTGGAATCCGGAGGCGATCGGGCACCTGCGCAAGCGGTGGGACCGGGACGGGCGGCTCGTGGTGTTCACGCCGGAGCTGCGCGAGGGCGTCCTGGCCGACTACACCGGGCAGATCGAGTGGGAGCACCGCGGGCTGCACGACGCCGACGTGATCCTGTTCTGGGTGCCGCGGGACCTGGAGACCATGCCCGCGTTCACGACCAACATCGAGTTCGGGGCCTGGTTCGACTCCGGGAAGATCGTCTTCGGCGCGCCCGCTTCGGCGGTGAAGAACGAGTACCTGCTGCACCTCGCCGAGTCGCGCGGCGTCCCGGTCGCCGACCGGCTCGACGCCGCCTGCGGCGCGGCCCTGGACCTCATCGGGGACGGGTCGCGGCGCGAGGGCGGGGAGCGGTCGGTGCCGCTCCTGGTGTGGCGCACCGACAGCTTCCAGACCTGGTACGGCGCGCAGCGGGACGCGGGCAACGTCCTCGAAGGCGTCCATCTGGAGTGGACGTTCCGCGTCGGGGAGCACCGCGAGGCCGTCATGTACTGGGCGGCCCATGTCCAGGTGCGCGTGACCGCCGAGGACCGGTCCAAGACCAACGAGGTCGTCATCTCCCGGCCCGACACCGCCCAGGTGCTGCTCTACCGGCCCGGGGCCGCACTGGACGAGACGGTGATCGTCCTGGTCCGCGAGTTCCGCTCCCCCGCTTCGACTCCCGACGGCTTCGTCCACGAGCTCCCCGGCGGCAGCAGCCGCGAGGAGTCCGACCCGGCCGTGCAGGCGCGCGACGAGGTCGAGGAGGAGACCGGCCTGATCCTGACCGCCGGCCGCCTGCGCCGCATCGGGACCCGGCAGATCGCGGCCACGATGTCGGGCCACCGCGCGCACCTCTTCGCCGCCGAGCTCACCGAGTCCGAACTGGCATGGCTCCGCGCCCAGGACGCCCCGCACGGCGCGGGCGACTCCGAGCGCACGTGGACGGAGATCGCGACCTACGCCGAGATCCGGAAGCAGTCTCTTGTGGACTGGTCCACGCTGGGGATGATCGCGCAGGCGCTGGGAGGCTAGTCGCAGACGCTCGGGTCGGTGCCGGCGTAGGAGTAGGTGATCGTGACCGGGTCGGCGAGGGGGCGCTCCTCGCCCGCGGCGGGGTCCTGGCCGATGACCTCGCAGTCGTCGTACCAGGGGCCGAAGAGGCCCTCCTGCTCGCCGGTGCGGGAGACGTCGGTGAAGCCCGCGCCGTTCAGTGCGGCTTCGGCGTCGTTGGCGGTCATGCCCGCGACGTCGGGGACGGTGCCGACCGAGGCGCTCTCCTCGGCGTTCTGACTCTCGTCGTCGTCCTCGGTCTCCGAGGCCGACTCGGAGGCGACGGCCTGCGGCGAGCCGGGGGCCTCCTGGCCGCCGACGCCGCTGCCGCCCTCTTCATCGACGGAGCTGGCGGCGTCGCTCGTCGCGGCGCTCGCGGTGGGTTCGGGGGTCTCCGAGGCGCCGCCGTCGGCCTGGTCGTCGCCGAGCTGGTTGCCGAACACGGCCCCGGCGGCCACGAGCGGCAGGAGGACGGCGGCGAGGACGCCGAGGCGCCGCGTCGTCTTGCCGCGGCTCGTGCCTTCCGCCGGGGCGACGGGGGCGTTGGCGAGGGCCACGATGCGGGCGCCGTCGGCCGCGGCGGCCTCGGGGAAGGCCGGGAGGACCGGGTCGAGGCCGGTGCGCTCGGCGAGGACCGTGGCGAGCAGCGGGGTCCGGCTGGCGCCGCCGACGAGGATGAGGCCGGTGACGGCGGTGTCGGCCTCGGCGATCGCCTGGACGACGAGGTCGGCGCTCTGGAGGAGGAGTTCGCCGATGCACGACTCGACCTCGTCGCGCGTCAGGTGCAGGTCGCGCTCGCCGATCGGCAGGTGCACGCCCGCCCTGGGGCGCTTGGAGATCAGCTCCCTGGCGGACCGGATCTCGTCGAGGAGCGAGGCGCGCAGCGCCTCCTCGTCGATGTCGGTGGGCGCGCCGACCTTGTCCCAGAACTCGGGGTCGGTGTCCCGGTAGCGGCCCGACAGGTACGCGAAGAGCAGCTGGTCGAACTCGCGGCCGCCGACCTCGCCGGTGGTCACCGAGCCGCGGTGCTGAAAGTCGTCCTCGCCGCGGACGACGATCGAGACCTCGAACGACCGCGCGCCGAGGTCGCACACGACCAGCCCCGCCCCGGGGCCGAGCTCGCGCCCGAGGCCCTTGACGTAGCAGACCGCCGCGGCCTCGGGCGCGGCCATGATCTCGACCTCGCCCAGCCCGGTCTCCCCGGCCAGGTACACCAGTTCCTGCCGCCGCGCCGCCCCCCACGAGGCGGGCACCGCGAACCCGACCGGGACCGCTCCGCCGGCCTGGTCCCGGGCATCGCGGACCCGCCCGAGGACGGCCTCAAGGGGCTGGTCGCCGTCGAGCTCGCGGATCTCGGACTCCTGGTCGCCGCGTCGAACCGACAACCGGACCGAGGAGCTCCCGAGCTCGACGCCGATCGCGGTCGCTACCGGGGTGTGCTGCATGATCCGAGTCTAGGAACACGGATAGACCGCCTTTGATCTACCTTGCACCCAATCCCCTTTACCTGCACAAACGCCCACTCCTGTCGCTTTGCGTCCTCTACTGGTGACCGATTGCCCCCGGTATTTCAACTGCAAAGCTTGGGCCGATCCCCGATTAATCGGTGGTCAAAGCCCGGTCAAACAGGTGCGCCGAGACTGGACGGACTTCATTTCCCTTCAGTGCGAGAACGGACCGTCGGCTTGAGAATCATCATCGAACCCATGCGGCGCAGCCTCAACCGGGCCTTCGCGCGCATCGCGCTCCTCCTCGCGGCCGTCGCCGTCGCGGTGATCGCGCTGCCGTCGGCGGCCATGGCCGACGAGTACTACTACAGGGCCTGCGCCTACACGTGGTACAACTGCCAGACCGGCGTCACGGGCTATATCGCCGAGGGCGACTGCGGGACGGCGAACTCCTACCACCACAAGACGTATGTCTGCGTCGACTACGACGGCGACTACGTCTACGTGTACGACGGCCAGGCCGACGGCTACGCGGCGATGGCCTACGTCAGCACGCGCGCCGGCGAGATTCAGGGGCGGTACTGCCGGAACAACCACGGCTACGGCACCATGGCGCGGTGCAACTTCGACTGGGTCGAGGACACCGACCACTTCGTGCAGGCCGGTTACAAGATCGACTACGCCACCGAGGCTCCACTCCAGACGCTCTGGGAATGGTCGGGCAAATAGCCTCCGGCCCCTGGTGACGGAGCGGCTCGACCGCGGACCCGCCGCGGTCGAGCC
>NZ_QFRW01000173.1 GCF_003265355.1 Glycomyces dulcitolivorans
GTACGGGTGGCGCGCCGACGAGGGCGCGGCCGAGGCCCTGGCGGAGCCGGCCCGGGCCGTCCGGCGCGCGCACGCCGCCGACGCGGCGAAGCCGTACCTGGTGAACTGGCGGGCCGAGCGCGAGCAGTACCTGGCTTAGAGGACGCTGTCGCGGAACGAGCGGGGGCTCATGCCCTGCATGCGCTTGAACGCGGTGCTGAACACGAACGGGTCGGCGTACCCGACGCTGCGGGCCACCGCCGACACCGGCAGTTCGGGGTCGGCGAGGAGGTCCTCGGCGAGGGACATGCGCCATTCGGCGAGGTAGGCCAGCGGCGGGCGGCCCATGACCTCGGTGAAGCGCTTGGCGAAGTGGGCGCGGGAGACCCCGGCCTCGGCGGCGAGGGCCTCGACCGTCCAGCGGGCGGCCGGGTCGCGGTGCATCGCCTCGATCGCGGGCCCGGTCACCGGGTCGAGCACCCCGAGGTACCAGGCGGGCGCCTCGGCGCCCTGGAGGTCGAACCAGCAGGAGAGCGTGCAGACCAGGCCCCAGTCGAGGACCCGGTCGACCAGGGACCCGCCGCCGGGGCGGCGGCTGCGGGCCAGCGCGTCGTCGAGGGCCTTGAGCCACAGGACGTCCCCGGGGTTCTCGTCGAGGACGAGGGCCTTCGGGAGGGTCCGCAGGAGCCGTTCGTGGCGGGGCCGCAGGTCGCGGTAGGCGCCGACGACGAGCGTGGTCGGGCCGTGCGGGTCGCGCTTGGGTTCGCAGTCGGCGTCGGGGTCGAAGCACGAGACCTGGTAGGACGGGCCGGTCGAGCCGGGTGCGGCGTCGCGGTCGACCAGGAGGAACGGCTCGGTGTCGCGCACGAGCGCGGTGGAGCCGGGACCGAGCGGGTGCTCCTCGCCGCCGGAGAGGACGAGGCGGCCGCCGCCGTGGACGACGGTGATGAGCGTCAGCGGCGCCCGGTCGGGGAAGCCGATGCGCCAGGCCGGTTCGAGCGCGGCGCGGGTGACCGAGGCGCGTTCGGCGCGGATGCCGCGGAGCATGTCGCTCAGAGGGTCCATGGCCGCAATCGTAGACGCTCGCGAAGGAACACCCCGGTTTCGGCCATGGTCCGTCTGCGCCGGGGCGGGTGTACTTGCCCCATGAGCGATTCCGAACCCACCGCCCTCGTCGTCATCGGCCACCACCGGTCCGACTCCCTGACCGCCGCCGTCGCCGAGCGGGCCGCCAAGCGCCTCTCCGCGGGCGGCTACCGCGTCGACGTGCTCGACTTGCAGGCGGAGGGCTTCGACCCGCGCGGGAACACCGCGGACGAGCCCGACTACCGCAACCCCGACCCGCGCTACAGCGACGAGGTCCACCGCCACATCGCGCGCGTGCACGCGGCCGACGTGATCGTCCCGGTCTTCCCGGTGTGGTGGTACGGGCTCCCGGCGCTGCTCAAGGGCTGGATCGACCGGGTCTGGAACTCCGGGATCGCCTACGGGCGGGAGTCGAAGCGGATGGCGGGCAAGCGGATGCTGTGGATCGCGCTGGCCGGGCTGCCTGAGGACCACCCGAACTCGCGGTTCACGCGCGAGTTCCTCGACGGGCCGCTGCGCGTCGGGATCTCCGCGTACTGCGACGTCCCCGACGCGGCCGCGGTCGCGCTGTACGACGCGGAGGCGCACGGCTTGAGCGGCGCGGACCGGGACCGGCACTACCGGGAGCTGTTCGCGCAGGCGGAGGCCGCGGTGGAGGCGCTGATCCCGACCCGGGCCCACTTATTCTCATGCTTTTCCGAAGGGGTTGACGTGATCCGGAGCTTCTGAAATCATCGATGAATCTCGATGCATTGGAGGCCGGCATGCGCCGTCGCACACTCTTCACCGCCGCCGGGACCGGCGCGCTGGCATCGGGCGCGGTGCCAGCCGCCGCCCGGGCCGACTACACGACCGCCGTCAACCCCGCGAGCACCTGGGGCACCTGGGAGGGCTGGGGCACCTCGCTGTGCTGGTGGGGCCGGGCGTTCGGGAACCGCAACGACCTCGCGGACATCATGTTCACCCGCAACAACGTCACGTACAACGGCGCCTCGCTGCCGGGCCTGGGCATGAACATCGTGCGCTACAACGCGGGCGCGTGCTCGTGGAACTCGATCAACGGCGAGTCGATGGTCGTGTCCCCCAACATGATGCGCTCGCGGCAGATGGACGGGTACTGGCTCGACTGGAACTCCAGCGACCCGGCCTCGGCGAGCTGGAACTGGAACGTCGACTCCAACCAGCGCAACCTCATGTGGAAGGCGCGCGACCGCGGCGCCAACCTGTTCGAGCTGTTCTCGAACTCGCCGATGTGGTGGATGTGCGCCAACCACAACCCGGCGGGCGGGGCGAGCGGGAGCGCCGACAACCTCCAGTCGTGGAACCGGCAGCAGCACGCGGTCTACATGGCGACGATCGCGAAGTACGCGCACGACAACTGGGGCGTCGACTTCGACTACGTGGACCCGTTCAACGAGCCGATCGCGACCTGGTGGACGGCCACCGGGACCCAGGAGGGCTGCCACTTCAACGTCGCGACCCAGTCGATCGTCATCGACCACCTGCGCACCGAGCTGGATTCGCGCGGGCTGTCGTGGATGCCGATCACCGCCTCGGACGAGTCGCTGTACGACCAGGCCGTGAGCACCTGGAACGGGCTCACCTCCTCCGCGAAGGGCAAGGTCGCCAAGGTCAACGTCCACGGGTACCAGTACGAGGGCGGGCGCCGCGACTCCGTCTACAGTGCCGTGAGCGCCGCGGGCAAGCGGCTGTGGAACTCCGAGTACGGCGAGAACGACGGCACCGGACTGCGCCTGGCGCGCAACCTGAACCTCGACTTCCGCTGGCTGCACCCGACCGGCTGGTGCTACTGGCAGGTCCTCGACGGCGGCGGCTGGGGCCTCATCCAGGCCGACAACGAGGCCGGGGCCCTCGGCGCGGTCAACACCAAGTACTTCGTGTACGCCCAGTACGCCCGCCACATCCGCCCCGGCATGACCATCATCGACGGCGGCGAGGCCAACACGATCGCCGCCCACGACGCCGCCTCGGGCAAGCTCGTCCTGATCACCACGAACTACGGGACGGCCCAGACGATCACGTACGACCTCTCGGCGTTCGGCACCGTCCCCAACGGCACCGCCGTCCGCTGGTCGACTCAGACGAACGGGTCCGAGCGCTACGCCCGGTACACCGACACCACGGTGACCTCCAAGCGGTTCGCGCGCGCCTTCCCGGCCAACACGGTCATGACCTTCGAGATCGAGGGCGTGCGCCGGTAAGCAGCGCGAACGGTGCCCGGCCCTTTCCCGGCCGGGCACCGTTCCCGTTGGGGCGCGCGGTCTACAGGATCGGGTCGAGGGCCTCGAACCAGTTGGCGGCGAGCTTGACGTAGCCGTCCTCGTCGGGGTGGACGCCGTCGTAGGTGTCGACGGCGGGGACCCAGCCGGTGTGCTGGTCGACCACGACGATCGGTGACTGCGCGGTGGAGTGCGACGCGGCCCAGGCGGGGATCTGGGAGTTGAAGTTGATCGTCCGCTGCGGGCAGTCCGAGCAGTTGCTGGGCGCCAGCGGGATGAGCTGCGCGGCCAGGATCACCGCGTCGGGGTTGAGTTCGCGCAGGTCCTCGACGATCGTGGTGTACGCGGAGAGAATCTGGGCGGGCGGGATCGAGGACCAGACGTCGTTGGTGGCGAAGTGCAGCAGGAGCACGTCGGGGGTGTTCTGCGTCAGCCAGGCCTGCACGCTGCCGTTGTTGACGGACTGGGTGACGAGGAAGCCGCCGTGTCCTTCATGGTCGGGGTCGGAGCCGGCCGGGTTGCAGGCCTGGGAGAGCGAGCCGACGAAGTCGACGTCGTGGCCGGCCTGGTCGAGGAGCTGCCAGAGGTTGCCGCGCCAGCAGCCGGGGCTGCCGGTGATGGAGTCGCCGAGCGGCATGATCTTGACGGGGCCGCCGGGCGGGTCGGTCGGGTCGTCGGTGGTGGGCGGGTCAGTGGGGTCGACCTGGCCGTCGCAGAGGTCGCCGTTGATGGAGATCCCTGTCGGGGCGGCGGTGCTGCCGGAGCCGATGAAGCCGAAGACCTGGCGGGTCTGCCCGGAGGCGATCGAGCCGTTCCAGCCGACGTCGGAGCCGGTGAAGGCGGTGCCGCTCTGGCTCCACGTCACGTTCCAGGCGCTGGAGACGGCGGTGCCGGCGGGGAAGGTCCATTCCAGGTCCCAGCCGTTGATAGCCTCGCCCGCGGTGATGGCGATGTTGGCCTGGAAGCCCGAGCCCCAGCTGCTGACCACGGTGTAGTCGACGTCGCATCCGTCTTCGGCGAGTGCCAGGTCCGCCGTGCCGAACGTCAGCCCGCCGACGCCGAGTGCCGTCGCGGCGGCTGCCGCGAAGGCGGTGATCCTGCGATTTCTCCGCATTCCATGTTCCTTCCCGTGCACCGGGAACTGAGGGAGCGCTCCCAGAGAGAATGAGGAGATCATACCGTTTTTGTATTTGTATAGTCAAGTGTGTCAATATTATGGACCGGTTGGGGCGGAAGGATTCCGGCCCCGAGGCGAAGGGCGGCGGGCCCGGTCGGGCCC
>NZ_QFRW01000174.1 GCF_003265355.1 Glycomyces dulcitolivorans
CGGCGGCGACGCGCGCGGCGACCGCGAGCGCGGCCTCGATGCCGCGCGCTCCGGCGCGGCCGCCGGGGGTGCCGAGCTCGACGATTACGTCGCAGGTCGTAGAAATCGCGGCCGAGACCCTATCGATGGTCACCTCGGAATCGGAAAAAAGTCCGATGTGGGTGCCTTCCTGGGTCCATACGCTTAGTTGTGCAAGGGCAGCGGGATCGGCGATCTGGTTGGCGATGAGGATGCGGGGCACGCCGAAGCGGCGGGCAACGCCGGCTTGGAAGGGGGTGGCGACGGTAATCGCGACGGCTCCGGCATCGAGTTGCCGGCGCCAGAGCTGAGGGGCCATGGTGGCCTTGCCATGGGGCGCGAGCGCGAGACCACGCTCGCCGCACCAGTCAGCCATGGCACGGAGATTGTGCTCAAGCGCTTGAGCGGAAATGGTCACGAGGGGGGTGGGGAGGGTGGGGGGCCCCGAAGCGATCCACTCGCCGACGGTCAGCCCGTGAGCCGATGCCGGGACGCCCTTGTGGCGCCAGTCGAGGACCTCGTCGTACAGCGCGTCGAGCCGAGTCGTGTCCATCATCGGCCGCAGCTCCCGCAGTGCGAGGCAGGCGAGGCGGGCGAGCCCGCCTTGTCGCGCGCGGCGCTCGGCCGGGGCGGGCCGGGAGTCGGGTTCGGCTGGGTCGTGTCCATGGTTCACCGCCGTCGATGGGGCCGTCGTCAATAGGAAGGTATCTTCACTATATGACCGAGAAGATCGCGATCCGCACCGACGCCGCCCCCGCTCCCGCGCACGCCTTCCCGCAGGGGGTGCGCAAGGGGCCGCTGCTCACCGTCTCGGGCCAGGGCCCGGTCGACCCCGCGAGCGGGGAGTACCTGCACCCCGGCGATGTGAAGGCGCAGACGCGCAGGACGCTTGAGAACGTGGCCGCGATCGTCGAGGCGGGCGGCGCCGAGTTCGCCGATGTGATGATGCTCCGCGTCTACCTCAAGGACCGCAAGGACTTCGCCGCGATGAACGAGGTCTACGAGGCGTTCCTCGCCGAGAGGATCGGCGACCGCGCGCCCTACCCGTGCCGCACCACGGTCATCTGCACCCTCCCGAGGGCCGAGATGCTGGTGGAGATCGACGCCCTGGCCTGCGTAGACTGACCCGACGTGCCAGCTGGGGAGGGTCGTCGAGTGACTGCAATGGACTTCGTGATCCGGGGCGCCGAGATCGCCGACGGGACCGGGGCGCCGCGCTACCGCGCCGACGTCGCGGTCCGCGAGGGCCGCATCGCCGCCGTCGGCGAGGGCCTTGAAGGCGCGCAGAAGATCGACGCCGGCGGGCTCGTGCTCGCGCCGGGCTTCATCGACATGCACGCCCACTCCGAGCTCGCGGTCCTCGCCGACCACGACCACCTCGCCAAGCTCGGCCAGGGCGTCACCCTCGAAGTCCTCGGCCAGGACGGCCTCTCCTACGCCCCCGTGAACGACGCGACCGCGCCCCAGATGCGCGAGGCCATCGCCGCGTGGAACGGGCGCTCCGACGTCGAGGCCGACTGGCGCACCGTCGGCGAGTACCTCGACCGCCTCGACCGCGGCATCCCCGTGAACGCCGCCTACCTGGTCCCCCACGGCACGGTCCGCATGCTCGCGATGGGCTGGGACGACCAGCCGCCGACCGCCGCCGAGCTCGTCGCCATGAAAGCCCAAGTGGCCCAAGGCATGGAAGAGGGCGCGTTCGGGCTCTCCGCCGGGCTGAGCTACACGCCGGGGATGTACGCCGACACCGCCGAGCTCGTCGAGCTGTGCAGGGTCGTCGCGCGGTACGGCGGCTACTTCGGCCCCCACCAGCGCAGCTACGGCGCCGGCGCGATGGAGGGCTACGCGGAGATGATCGAGATCAGCCGCGAGGCCGGCTGCGCCCTGCACCTCGCGCACGCCACCTTGAACTACGACGTGAACGCCGGCCGCGCGGCCGAGCTGCTGAAGCTCATCGACGAGGCCCTCGACGAGGGCGTCCCGGTCAGCCTCGACACCTACCCCTACCTGCCGGGCATGACGATGCTTGCGGCGCTGCTGCCGAGCTGGTCGCTCGCGGGAGGCTATGGGGCCCTTCGGGAACGGCTCAAGGACCCCGGGACGCGGGCGCGGATCGTCCACGAGCTCGACGTGACCGGGACCGACGGCGCGAACGGCGTGCCCGCCGACTGGGCGAAGTACGAGATCGCGGGCGTCGCGAACCCGGAGCTGCGCCGGTACGTGGGGATGCCGGTCGCGGAGGCCGCCGGGGAGCAGCGGCCTGCGGAGTTCTTCCTCGACCTGCTGGTGCGCGACGACTTCGGGACCGGATGCCTCATGCACGTGGGCAACGAGGAGAACGTGCGCGCCATCATGCGCCACGGCGTCCACACAGGATCATCGGACGGCGTGCTCGCCGGGGACAAGATCCACCCCCGCGCGTGGGGTTCGTTCGCCCGCTACCTGGGGCACTACACGCGGGAGCTGGGGCTGTTCAGCGTCGAGGAGTGCGTGGCGCACCTGAGCGGCCGCCCCGCGGCGGTACTGGGGCTCAAGGACCGCGGACTCGTCAAGGAGGGCTTCGCGGCCGACCTCGTCCTCTTTGATCCGGCCACTGTGGATGCCCGGTCGACGTTCGCGGAGCCCCGTCAGCAGGCCGCCGGGATTCCGTACGTGTTCGTCAACGGCGCCTTGGCGATCACCGATGGGCGGCGGACCGGTGTCTTGACCGGTCGGTCGGTCCGCCGCCCCCGGCGGTGACCGGCGCTCCCCCGAGGCGATGCTCATGTACGGCTCGCGAGCATCGCCGAGGCCCAACGCCGGACGATTCCTAACTTCAGTCCGGAGGTCGAGAAGCCCTGGACGAAGAAGCGCTGGAAGAACAGGAACATCAGCAGGACCGGCAGGATGTACATGGTGCTGCCGGCGGCCAGGAGGTTCTGGACCGGGAAGCCCTTCTCGTTGACGTAGCCGGCGGTCATCGCGACCGCGAGGGTCGTGCGGTCGGCGCTCAGTAGGAGGCTCGGGGCGATGAAGTCGCCCCAGCTCGCGGTGAACGTCAGGACCATGCACGCGGCGAGCACCGGCCAGGACTGCGGGATGAAGATCTGCCAGAAGATCCGCACGTGGCCGCAGCCGTCGAGGATCGCGGCCTCTTCGAGCTCCTTCGGCATGCCCGAGAAGAACTGCCGGAACAGGAAGATCATGTACGCGGCGCCGCACAGGCCCCACAGGATCCACGGCACGTACGTGTCGACGAGCCCGAGCTTCGCGAACATCAGGTAGGTCGGGATGAGCGTGATGATGCCGGGCATCATCATCGTCGAGATGAGCAGCCCGAACCAGAACTTCTTGCCCGGGGCCGAAAGCCGGGCGAAGCCGTACGCCATCCACGCCGACGACACGGTCGTCAGGACCGAGGTGATCGTGGCGAGCAGCAGCGAGTTGCGGGCGTAGCCGAGGAAGTCGATGTGGGTCAGGGCGTCGAGGTAGTTGTGCCACTGAGGATCGGCGGGCAGCCACTGGATCGGGAAGACCGACAGCTCGTTCGGGGCCTTCAGCGAGGTGAGGATCAGCCAGCCGAGCGGCCCGGAGAAGACCACCGCGAGCGTGATGAGCGAGATGTACAGGGCCGTGACGCGGGCCCGGCGCGCGATGTCGACACGCATCAGCCGTCCCTCCGCTCGGTGGGGTCGACGCCGCCGTAGAAGACCGCGCGGTTGCCGATCTTGAAGACCAGACCGGTGATCAGCAGGACGAACAGGAACAGCACCCACAGCAGCGCCGAGGCGTATCCGAAGTGGCTCTTGGCGAAGTACTCGGCGTACACGTGCACCATGAAGAAGTAGTTGCCCTCCGGCACCGCGGTCACCGCGGCCGCGCCGTTGACCGGCGCGAGCAGCAGCGAGGGCACGAACACCTGGAGCGAGCCGATGACGCCGGTGACCACCTGGAAGAAGATGATGGGGCTCAGCAGCGGGAGGGTGATCTTGAAGAACGAGTACACCGGTCCCGCGCCGTCCACTTTGGCGGCTTCGAGGACGTCGCGCGGGACGTCCTGGAGCGCGGCGAGCGAGACGATCATCGATCCGCCCACGCCCCACAGGATCATGAAGATGAGCACGAACCGCACGTACGGGTCGGCCAGCCACGAGACCGGTTCGCCGCCCGCGGCGCCGATCGCCGCGTTGGCGGCGCCCGCGTTCTTGTCGAAGATGATCTTGAACGTCAGCGCCGCGGCCACGCCCGGCACGACGGCCGGGAGGTAGAACAGGGCGCGGAACAGCGCCCGGCCGCGGAAGTCGCGGTTGAGCAGGACCGCCATGAGCAGGCCCGCCGCGACCCCCGTCGGCACCGTGGCGAGCATGAAGATCCCGGTGCGGCCCAGGGAGGCGATGGTCTGCCCGTCCTGGAACACCCGCACGTAGTTGTCGATGCCCACATAGGACCAGTTCGGGGAGAGCCCGTCGGTGTTGGTGAGGCTCATCCAGAACGCGTAGCCGAGCGGGAAGACCGTCAGCAGCACGAACCCGGCGATCCAGGGGCCGACGAACAGGTAGAACGTGCGCGGGCTCGCGCCCGCCCGGCCGCGCCTCCTGCGCGGCC
>NZ_QFRW01000175.1 GCF_003265355.1 Glycomyces dulcitolivorans
CCACCAGCCGGGCCTGCCTGGCGGCGATCGCCGATGCCTCGTCGGCGCCTGCCGCCGCCAGGCAGGCCCCCGCCGCACCCGCCCGCCGCGCGCCCGCGGGGACCATGAAGGCCAGGTCCTGGACCGTCCGCTCCGCCAGCCCGGCCTCCCACATCGCCGCGAGCCCTTCGGCCGCTTCGGCGTTGGCGAGGTTCCCGGCCTCGACCGGATGCCCGTGGCCGCCGCGCAGCCACTCCGCGAAATGCGGCAGGGCCGCCCGCAGCGCCTGGACGACCGGGACGTCGGCCGTCCGCTCGAAGGCGCGCCGCGACGTGAACGACTCCCCGTACAGGAGCGAGTCGGTCCGCCAGGCGTCGACGAACCGCTCCACCGGCAGGCTCGCGAACGCGTACCCCTTCGGGTCGTGGAACCGGACCAGCTCGTCCTCCACCCCGAACACCACCACGTAATGGTCGGCGCCCCAAGCGCTTCCGCGCCCGGGCACGTGCGTCAGCAGCCCCATCTCGACCGGGCCGACCAGCAGCGGCGCCTCCGGACTCGCACCGCGCAGCCGCGCGGCGGCCTCCTCGCGCGTCCCGCCCGCCTCCTTGACGCAGGTCCACCCGAGCGCGGCGACGGCGGCGTCGAGTCCGATCTCGCAGTCCCATCCGGCCGGGTCGAAGAACGGCGTGGTCCCCGCGTGCAGCTGCATGCCGAAGGGCGCCCCGGTGAGCACGTCGATGGCGCCCGGCCCGGGGGAGTCCGGGCCGAGCGCCATCGAGAGCGAGTCGGCGTAGCAGTTGTCGCCGGAACCGGTGTACGGCAGGAACATCGTGTCCTCCTCTGGGGAAGCGGGACGGTCCTTCGCGACGCTACGGGAATTGAATTATTCGATCAAGTGTGTGAAATTCGGATCACGCGGCGACTGCGGCGGCCTTCTTGGCGCGCTTGGCGACCGAGAGCTGGAGGAGGCCGATGACGATGACCAGGGCCGCGGTGGCGTAGTGGACGCCGAAGGCCATGGCGGCGTTGCCGCCGTGGACGAGGATGAGCGTGGCGTCGCCGATGGGGATGAGCGCGGTGGCGAGCAGGGCCCAGCCGAGGGCGCGGCGCTCGCGGATCAGCAGCAGGACCAGGAGCACGATGGCCGAGCCGAGGTCGCGGGCGCCCTTGACGCTGAGGAACTCGGCGGCCTCGCCGGTGGGCCAGTGGGCGAAGCCCATGCTCGGGGCGACCGCGGCGGGGGTGAGGAGGTACTGGAGGCCGAAGGAGAAGACGAAGAGGACGCTGGCGATGGTGAGGACGTCGGCGATGATGCGGCGGGCCATGGGGGAACTCCGTACTTGTGGGGCTAGGAAATCTAGCGTTGCTAGTAACATGAATGACGCTAGCATAGCTCTGCTCGGATGTCTAGCGGTGCTAGAATTGTGATCATGGCTACCCAGCAGCGCCGCGAACGCGAACGCGCCCAACGCGAAACCCTCATCGTCAACGCCGCCCGCGAGATGGCCGAGGCCGACGGCTGGCCCGCGGTGACCATCCGCCGCCTCGCCGAACGCATCGAATACAGCCAACCGGTCCTCTACAGCCACTTCGCCGGCCGCGGCGCGATCGTCGACGCCGTCGCCCTCCAGGGCATCGTCGAACTCACCGGCGTCTTCAGCGCGGCCAGGACCGCCGCCGCACCGGGCGGGGAGCTCGCGGCCGTCGCACAGGCCTACCTCGACTTCGCGAACGCCAACCCGGCCGTGTTCGAGGCGATCTTCACCCTCGCCGAGGGCCTGCCGTTCGGCGCCGACGCCCCCGAGGCGCTCAAGGCCGCGTTCGCCGAGATCTACGCGGTATTCGCGCCGCTCGCCGGCGACCGCGACCCCGACGCCTTCACCGAGGTCGGCTGGGCCGCCATCCACGGCCTGGCGTCCCTGGGCCGCGACGGCCGCCTCCGCCCCGACCTCCTGGAGCAGCGCCTCCCGATCCTGCTCGACCTCTTCACCAAGGACTAGGCCGTCACGTCCGGGCGCGCCCGCGGGTCTTTACCGTTGACCGACAGGAGGGAAACCCATGACCACCGACTTCGCCGTACAGCGCTTCGAGGACCACCGCGACCACCTGCGCGCGGTCGCGTTCCGGATGCTCGGCAGCTCCAGCGAGGCCGACGACGCCGTCCAGGAGGCCTGGATGCGCTTCGCGCGCACCGACACCGCCGACGTCGAGAACCTCCGCGGCTGGCTCACCACCGTCGTCTCGCGGGTGTGCCTCAACCTGCTCCGCTCCCGCCGGACCCGCCGCGAGGACGAACTCGACGAGGCCTTCCAGGCGCCCGCCGCCGCCGAAAGCCCCGAGGACCAGGCCGTCATGGCCGACGCCGTCGGCCTCGCCCTCCAGGTCGTCCTCGACTCGCTCAACCCGGCCGAACGGGTCGCGTTCGTCCTCCACGACCTCTTCGGCGTCCCCTTCGAACGCATCGCGCCCGTCCTCGACCGCACCCCCGAGGCCACCCGCCAACTCGCCTCCCGCGCCCGCCGCCGCGTCCGCGGCGCCAGCCCCGTTCCCGACGTGCCGCTGCAGAAGGCGGTGGTCGAGGCCTTCCTCGCCGCCGCCCGCGACGGCCGCTTCGAAGACCTCCTCGAAGTCCTCGACCCCGACATCACCGTGGTCGCCGACGACGCCGCGGTCGCCACCGGCTTCGCCGGCCGCGAGGTCATCGGCGCCAAGGAGGTCGCCGCGATCTTCAACGGCCAGGCCCGCGCCGCCGTCCCGGTCCTCGTCGACGGCTACATCGGCGCCATGTGGGCCCCCGGCGGCACCCCGCGCTCGGTCCTCGCCGTCACCGTCGAGAACGGCCGCATCACCGCGATCGCCATCATGAACGACCCCGCCACCCTCGCCGCCCTCGAACTGACCCCGATCGAACAGGAGCCGCGATGAGCCCCGACCGCATCCGCCGCGCCGCCGTCATCGGCGGCGGCATCGCCGGACCCGTAGCCGCGACCGCGCTGCGCCGAGCCGGCATCGACGCCCACGTCTACGAGGCCCACCCCGACCGGACCGGAGACGTCGGCGGCACACTCGCCCTGGCCGCCAACGGCGTCGCCGCACTCGACATCATCGGCGCCGCCGACGCGGTCCGCGCGATCGCCCAGCCGCTCGGCCGCCAGACCATGTCCTTCGGCGGCAAGCGCATCGAACTGCCCCAGCTCGCCGACGCCGAACCGCTGCAACTGGTCGCCCGGACCGAACTGCACCGCGTCCTGCGCGAACGGGCCGAAGCCGAAGGCGTCCATTTCACCTACGGCAAACGGCTGACCGACGTCGACGGCCCCGACCTGCGCTTCGAGGACGGCACGACCGACACCGCCGACGTGGTCGTCGGCGCCGACGGCATCCACTCCACCGTGCGCGGCCTGATCGACCCCGCCGCCCCGAGCGCCGGGTACACCGGCCTGCTCGGCTTCGAAGGCGTCTCCGACCACGAAGCGCCCGTGGAAGAGGGCACGATCAACTTCACCTTCGGCAAACGCGCCTACTACCTCTACTGGCGCGAACCCGGCGGCGGCACCCGCCTCGGCATGAACCTGCCGCGACGCGAGCCCATGCCCTTCACGCAGGCCCGCAACGTCCCCCGCGAGCAGTGGCTCGAAATCCTCGCCGACACCTACGGCGACGACGACCCCGGCGGCGACCTGGTCCGCGCCCTCCGCCCCGAGTCCTTCCACACGGCGGGCGCGCTGCACATCATGCCGAAGGTCCCGCGCTGGCACCGGGACCGCATGGTCCTGGTCGGCGACGCGGTCCACGCCCCGTCCAACAGCTCCGGCCAGGGCGCCTCGCTCGCGATCGAGTCCGCGATCCAGCTCGCCCGGTGCCTGCGCGACATCGGCGACCTTTCGGCCGCGTTCGACGCGTACGAGCGGCTCCGGCGCCCGCGGGTCGAGGGCGTCGCGGCCCGGGCCGCCAGGATCAACCACGCCAAGGCTCCGGGCCCGGTGGCACGGGCCCTCATGCCGGCGCTGATGCCGCTCGCCTTCAAGATGATGGACATCGAGCAGACCCAGCGGGCCGAGCAGCTTTACCGCATCGACTGGGAAGCGCCCGCCTAGTGTCGGTCGGCGGCCTTAAGCTCGAAGTGATCCGAGCGGAAGGAGCCGGCCGTGCTGAGAGAGGTCGCGGAGGGCGTGTTCGCCCACCAGAGCGAACTGCTCGCGAACAATGCCGTTGCGGTGCAAGGCGGCTCCGGGGTGCTGCTCGTCGATCCCGGACTCACCGAGTCGGAGCTGGCCTGCCTCGCGGGCGACCTGCGCGAGTGGGGGCAGCCCGTCGCGGCGGGCTTCGCCACGCATCCCGACTGGGACCACGTGCTCTGGCACCCCGGCTTCGGCGACGCGCCCCGCTACGGCACGGCCCGCTGCGCCGCCCGCATGCGGGAGTTCCGGTCCGACCCGGACTGGAAGGCCCGCGCCGCCGAGGGACTGCCGGAGGAGATCGCCGACGAGGTGCCGCTCGACCTGTTCGGCCGCATCACCGGCCTGCCCGCCGGAACCACCGAACTTCCTTGGGACGGCCCGCGCGTCCGCGTCATCGAGCACCCGGCGCACTCGCCCGGCCATGCGGCGCTGCTCGTCGAGGAGCGCGGCGTCCTCGTCGCGGGGGACATGCTCTCCGACGTCTTCGTGCCGATGCTCGACGACTTCACCGACGCCAACGACCCGGTCGAGGAGTACCTCACCGGACTGCGACTGCTCGAAGACGCCGCCGCCGAATTCCTCATCCCCGGCCACGGATCTCCCTGCGGCGCCGCCGAACTCCAGGCCCGGATCGATCTCGACCGCGCCTACCTCCACGCCCTCCGCGAGCAGCGCACGCCCGACGACCCGCGCATCGCCGCCGCCGAGCCGGGCTGGGAATGGGTGAGCGACATCCACGAAGGCCAGACCCGGAGCTTCGCCCGATGGAGCGAGCGCGGCTAGGGGCCGGACCGCGAC
>NZ_QFRW01000176.1 GCF_003265355.1 Glycomyces dulcitolivorans
CAGGGCGGCCCGAACCCGAAGGGCGGCAAGGGCGGCGGACGCCAGCAGCCGCGCCAGGGCGGCGGGCGGCAGGCTGCGCCGGAGAGCGCGATGGCCGAGGCGCTGCGGCGCGCGGGCCTGACGAAGTGACCTGGGCGCAGTCGTAGTAGTGCGAGGAGCGCCCGGCGGGGGTCGGGCGCTCCTCTTAGGCTGTGGTGGTGAAGCCCAGTTCCCTGTTCCGGCCGATGGACCTCGTCGTGGGGGCCGTCAATGCGGTCGTGGTCATCTCGTGGTCGTTCGTGCAGTGGGAGCTGCGGGTCCCGGACGTGCAGGGCCTCAACGAGAACCTCGGCTGGATCGTCATGTCGGTGTCGGTGGTGGCGCTGTTCTTCCGGTCGGCGTTCCCGCTGACCGTCACGCTCATCACCTGGGCGGCGACGCTCGTGTACTACCCGGCGTCCTCGACCGACGGTCCGATGCTGTCGGCGTTCGTCATCTCCCTGTACACGCTCGCGGCACTGGGGCACCTGGTCGCGGCCTCGGCGATCGCAGCGTCGACGTTCGTGATCGTCGTGGTCTCCGAGGTCATCGCGAACTTCGCGCACATGACCGAGAGCGAGACGCTCATGCTCGGCGGGTGGATCGTCGCGGTCCCTGCGATCGGGGCCGTGGTCGCGCACTACCGGCGCTACCGGGCCGAGACCCTGGTGGCGCTGGAGGAGACGCGGCGGCGCAGCGTCGCCGAGGAGCGCATCCGGATCGCACGCGACCTGCACGACGCGGTCGGGCACCACCTGTCGCTCATCAACGTGCAGACCGCGGCCGCGCTCAGGCGCCTCCGCAAGGACCCCGGGTACCGGACCGAGGAGGTCCTGGAGGTCGTCGCGCAGACCAGTCAGCTGTCGCTGCGGGAGCTGCGCGCGATGGTCGGGGTGCTGCGCGAGGCCGACGAGGACTCCCCGACCGGGCCCGGGCCGAACCTGGAGCAGCTGCCGTCCCTCGTGGACGCGGCGCGGGCCTCGGGGCTCGACGTGGAGCTGCGGATCGACGGCGGCGCGGAGCTGCCCGTGGCGGTGGAGGCCGCGGCGTACCGGGTGGTGCAGGAGTCGCTGACGAACGTGCTGCGACACGCGCGGGCTTCCCGCGTGCAGGTGAAGGTGGTCATCGGGACGTCGACGCTGGCGATCGCGGTCGTCGACGACGGCGTCGGCGATGCCAAGGGCGCCAAAGCGCCAGGGAACGGTCTGACGGGGATGCGCGAGCGGGCCGAGGGGCTCGGCGGTACCTTCAACGCGGGGCCGCGCGAGGACGGCGGCTTCGTCGTCGAGGCCGCGTGGCCGTTGGAGGTGCCGAAGTGATCCGGGTGATGCTCGTCGACGACCAGCGGCTGGTGCGCGCCGGATTCGCGTCGATCCTCGGCGACGAGGAGGACTTCGAGCTGGTCGGCGAGGCCGGGGACGGCGTCGACGCCCTGGAGCTGGTGCGCAGCAAGCGCCCCGACGTGGTGCTCATGGACATCCGGATGCCGCGCATGGACGGCCTGGAGGCGACCGAGCGGATCGGGCGCGACCCGAAGCTCGACGGCGTCAAGGTGGTCATCCTGACGACGTTCGACGAGGACGACTACGTGTACCGGGCCCTGCGGGCCGGCGCGAGCGGGTTCCTCGTCAAGGACACCGACCCCGACGAGTTGATCCACGCGATCCGGGTGGTCGCGGCGGGCGAGGCGCTCATCTCGCCGAAGGTGACGCGGCGGCTCATCGCCGAGTTCGCCGGGCGCGTCGCGCGGCCCGAGCCGAGCTCGAAGCTCGGCGCTTTGACCGAGCGCGAGACCGAGGTCCTCAAGCTCGTGGCGACGGGCATGAGCAACGACGAGATCGCAGGGTCGCTGTTCCTGTCCCCGGCCACCGCGAAGACGCACGTCAGCCGCATCATGTCGAAGCTGTCGGCGCGCGACCGGGCGCAGCTGGTGGTGACCGCATACGAAGCCGGGTTGGTCCGCCCTACGTGGACCGACGGACAGTGATGCTACCGGGGACGTACGACACCGCCGGGCCGTGATCCCGGGGGCGTAGCGCGATCACCGCCGCCGAGCCGATGCGGCGCGAGGTCGTTCATTGGGATGGTCACGGCATGGAACCAGACCTCGCCCCCGCCCGCTCGCGCATGGCCCGCCTGTCCGACTGGACCCAGCGCCGGCCCCTTGTCGCGCTCCTGTCGTGGGTCCTCGTGTTCGCCGCCTCGATCGGCGCCGCCGCGGCGATCGGCTCGGCCTTCGACGACGACTACTCGATGCCCGGGACCGAGTCCCAGGAACTCTCCGACCTGCTCGCCGACCGCGCGCCCGACGCCGACCAGGTGAGCGTGCAGGTCGTCTTCGCCGCCGACGACGTCGCGGCCGAGCAGGACCGCGTCGCCTCGCTCCTGGCCGAGATCGGGGCGATGCCCGGCGTCGGGGACGTCACCGACCCGTTCACCGAGCCCGGCGCGATCAGCGAGGACGGCACCGTCGGCTACGCGACCGCCGCGTTCGACGGGACCACCGCCGAGGCCGCCGAACTGCTGCCGCTGGCCGAGGACGCCGCCGGGGACGGCCTCGACGTCGTGCTCGGCGGCGACCCGATCCGCGAGGCCGAGGAGGGCGGCGGCGGGGCCGCCGAAGGCATCGGCATCCTTGCGGCCCTGGTGATCCTGGTGCTCATGTTCGGGTCGTTCCTGGCCGCGAGCCTCCCGCTCATCACCGCCGTGTTCGCCGTCGGCACCACGTTCTGCCTGGCGCAGATCGTCTCCCACGTGACGACCCTGCCGACGTACCTGACGCCGATCCTGTTCCTGGTGGGCCTGGGCGTCGGCGTCGACTACGCCCTCCTGATCTTCGCGCGCTTCCGCTCCGAACTCCTCGGCGGCGCGACCCGCCGCGACGCCGCCGCGACCGCCCTCGACACCGCGGGCCGGTCCGTCCTGTTCGCCGGGTCCGTCGTCATCGTCGCGCTCATCGGCCTGTACGCGCTCGGACTCGGCTCGCTGCAAGCGGTCGCGATCGCCGTCGCACTCGTGGTGCTGGTGACGATGGCGGCATCCGTGACGCTCCTGCCGGGGCTCCTGGGGCTGTTCGGCAAGCGCATCGAGAAGCGGGTCCGCAAGCACGCGGCAAAGGCCAAGGGCGTGCCCGGGCGACGCTGGAACGCGTGGTCGCGCCTGGTCGAGAAGCAGGCGTGGCTCGCGATCGCCCTGGTCACCGTGGGCCTCGTGGCGCTCTCGGCGCCGCTGACGGGCATCCAGCTCGGCTTCGCCGACGCCGGCAGCGAGTCCGAGGAGCTCCAGAGCCGCCGGGCGTACGACCTGCTCTCCGACGGCTTCGGCAAGGGCTTCAACGGCCCGCTCCTGGTCGTCACCGACGGCACCGAGGCCGACGCGCAGGCCGCGTACACGGCGATCGACGGGCTGGACACCGTCGAGTTCGTGTCCCCGGCGTTCCCGATCGGCGAGGACCTGTGGATGTCCACCGTGATGGGCACCGGCGGGCCCGCCGACGAGGCCACCGTGGACCTGGTGCACCAGCTGCGCGGCGACGTCCTCGACGACGCCGCGGGCGACCAGTACGTCGGCGGCGCGACCGCCGCCGCGATCGACTTCAGCGACATCATCGAGCAGCGCTCCCCGCTGCTGCTCGTGCTCGTCGTCGGCCTGTCGATGCTCCTGCTCATGGTCGTCTTCCGCTCGATCCTCATCCCCCTCAAGGCCGCGGTCCTCAACCTGCTCACCATCGGCGCGAGCCTCGGCCTGGTCACCTGGGTGTTCCAGGACGGCATTCTCGGCGCCGAACCCGGGCCGATCGAGGCGTTCGTGCCCGTCATGTCCTTCGCGATCATCTTCGGGCTCTCGATGGACTACGAGGTGTTCCTCATGTCCCGCATGAGGGAGGAATGGGTCCGCACCGGCGACGCCCGGGTCGCGGTCCGCCGGGGCCTCGCCTCGACCGGCGGCGTCGTCACCGCCGCGGCCGCGATCATGATCGCCGTCTTCGGCGCGTTCATCTTCAGCGAATCGCGCCTGCTCCAGCAGTTCGGCGTCGGCATGGCCGCCGCGATCTTCATCGACGCCTTCGTCATCCGCGTCCTCCTGGTCCCCGCGATCATGAAGGTCTTCGGCCGCGCCGCCTGGTGGATGCCCGCCTGGCTCGACCGCGCCCTCCCCCACGTCACCGTCGAACCCGAACCCGACCGCGAACCGGCCAGAATCTGACCAGGAAACCGAGGGGCCCCGGCGCGCTGCGCCGGGGCCCTTTCGCGCATTCGCGCGACTGTGCCTTCAGCCGCGCATTCGCGCGGCTGTGCCCCCGGCCGCGCATTCGCGCGGAATTCGCGCGTTCGGGGCGTTCGGGGTCTAGCGTGGCAAGTGCAGGCGTTATCGCAGGTGGAACGGGGTGATTGCGATGCTGGAACTGCTCGCCAAGAACTGGGCCTGGGTGCTCGTGCGCGGGGTCTTCACGATCGTGTTCGGCGTGCTGGCGGTGTTCTGGCCCGGGATCACGCTCATCGCGCTGGTGATCCTGTTCGGGGCCTATGCGGTGGTCGACGGCATCACCGCGATCGCGATGGGGCTGCGCAGGCACAGCGGGCGCGGGTTCCTCATCTTCATGGGCGTGCTCGGGGTCGTCGCGGGCCTCATCGCGCTGATCTGGCCGGGGATCTCGGCGCTGGCGCTGCTGTACGTGATCGCGTTCTGGGCGATCGTCACCGGCATCGGGTCGATCGTGAACGGGTTCGGGCTCACCGGGGACGCGGGCGGGCGGTGGCTGTTCATCCTGTCCGGGCTCGCCGGGGTCGTCTTGGGCATCCTGCTGCTCGCCAAGCCCGGGAAGGGCGCCATCGCCTTGGTGGTGACGATCGGGTTCTTCGCGATCATCTGGGGGCTGCTGACGGTCATCACGAGCGTGAGGCTGCGGAGACTGTCCAAAGAGGTATGAGACTGAGAACATGGAGAGCGGCCCGCGCATCGCGCGGG
>NZ_QFRW01000177.1 GCF_003265355.1 Glycomyces dulcitolivorans
CCCGCGGCCGCCGCGCAGCGGGCCGCCCACCAGATGGCCGCCGCCCAGCGCTCGGCCGCCCCCGCCTCGCCGTCCGGGCCCCCGTCACCGCCGCCGATGTCCCCGCCCGTGGTGATCATCGCGCCGCCGAAGAAGCGCTCGCAGCTCGTGCCGATCCTCGTGGGGGTCGGCTCGGTCGTCGTCATCCTCGCCCTCGTCATCGGCGTCTGGATCCTCATGTCCGGCAACGGCGGCGACCCCGACGACTCCACCGGCCAGCCCGCCGAGTCCGCGGCCGTCGGCGAGGTCACCGGCGCGCCTTCCGAGGCCGGCGAGGACGAGCAGCAGAGCGACGAGGTCCCCCAGTGGGACAAGGCCGCCGGAGAGGAACGCGTCGGCGGCACCCTGTTCCCCGCGGACGCGCAGACCCAGACGATCGCCTACGCGGGCTGGCCGTTCGCGTTCCGCGTCCCCGAGGGGTTCGCGTGCACCGAGGACGGGCAGGCGGCCGTGTGCACCGCCGACGGCGGCGAGTCGACCATCACCGTCGGCTGGGAGGAGTGCGGCGGCGACTGCACGTCCGACGCCCGCGACGCGCTCCGCGGGAGCCTGCCCTACCAGCCGCTCCAGACGTTCCAGAACGGCGACATCGGCGTGGCCGAGCGCACCCAGGTGTACGGGCGCTGGCGCGGGTCGCTGAGCGTGTTCGCGGCCGCCGGGGACGGCGTCTTCCACGCGTGGTCGAGCGTCGACGTGATGGACTTCCGCTCCGAGGAGGCCTGGCAGGTCTTCAACGACGTGCTCAACCAGGCGCTCGCGAAGACCGCTTAGCGCTCGTCCCAGCTGCGGAGCGCGGCCTCGATGACCTCGGTCGACGAGGGCGAGGGCTGCGGGATGCCGGGGGTGAGGCCGTGCTGGGCCAGCAGTTCGGTGTACTGGTCGCTGCCGTAGGAGCGCAGGAGGTTCTGGGCGGCCTCGCGCTCGTCCTCGCCGAGGTCGGCGCGGGCGAGCATCGGGTACTCGAACTGGGCGACCTGGGCCGCGCCGGCCGGGGCCTGGAGGATCTCGCCGCCGCTCCCGTTGTGGGCGGCGACCTCGGGGGCGGACATGACGGGCGGGCCGTCGCCGCCTTCGACGGTGTACTCGTCGACGCCGAAGATGATGATCCACATGAGGCTCGCGGCGTGCTGCCGCGGATCCTGAAGGGCCACTTCGGTCTCGTCGGGGAGGACCTGGTCGGTGCTCTCGCCCTCGGGGAGGGCGATGCCGACGGCGCTGGAGGCGGTCGACTCCTGGAGGACCTCCCACTGGTCGGCGAGGCCGCCCGTGCCGGAGGCGCCTTCAGTGGCGGAGGCGGGGAGGTTGCGCCACAGGCCGGTCTCGGGGATCCACACGTCGGCGCCGGAGTCCTGCACGGCGTTCCCGGCGACGGCCTGGACGGTGATGTCGGCGCAGACGTCGGAGCCGCGGGAGGGGGCGCCGCCTCCGGCGGCGATGAACTCGTCGAGGACGGCGGCGATCTCGGGGGCGGCCGCGACGGTCAGCTCCACCTCCGTCCCGCAGGACTGGACGTGGGCGATGGCGGCGTTGAGGGTGTAGGCGGTGACCGGCGCGAAGACGGCGAGCAGCGCCGCGCCTCCGAGGAGGCGGCGGCCCTCTTTCGAGAGGCGCCCTCGTCTGCGGTGTACGCCTGCCATGTGACGAGTGTATGACCTGGCGCGAACCCAGTCGAGTTCGCGTTTTTCAGTTATCCAAAGGTGACTGCGCGTTCTCGCGGCTCAGGACGGGTCCGCGGGACGTCCGCGGCCGCTCCGGTTCCGGATGGTTCAGGTCCGGGCCCGGGCGGCCGGGGCGTCCGCGTGGTTCACCGGCGGCGCGGGCGCCGCTTCGGCGGCGTCAGCAGGTCGGCGACGATCCGCATCGTCTCGGGGACGAGTCGGAAGTAGGCCCACACCCCGCGCTTGTCGCGCTGGACGACCCCCGCTTCGGCGAGGATGCGCAGGTGGTGGGAGACGGTGGGCTGGGAGAGCCCGAGGGGCTCGGTCAGCTCGGCGACGCAGGCCTCCTGCTCGGGAGCAGCCTGGATGAGGCTGATGAGTTGGAGGCGGTTCGGATCGGCGAGTGCTTTGAGGACACCCGCGATGCGCTCCGCGTCGGACTTGGAGAGCGTTTCGCCGCTGACCGGCGAGACTGGCGTCTCTGCCTCGACGGTGACTCGCACCATGATCGTGTTCCTTCCGGATTGGTTCCAGTCGGAACCGGATTCTCGGCCGCACTGCCCATTAATCCAGTTCCAACCCTGAATATGCCTCCGCACTGTGGCCGGGCGGTAACGACGACGCTTCCGGCTCGCAAAGGCTTTCGGTTCCGTTGGACTTCGAATCGGGCTGCACCACGGCCCGGTCCTGATCCACTGCCGAGATTACGCCTGCGATGCCAGCGGGGCCACCGCCGACACTTGATCACTTTGCAGGTCACAGCCTCGGCTATTCAGTTGGAGCCGCACTACCAGGAGTTATATCTAAATCTCCCTATATTTAAGCGGTTGCCGGTTTCACGATGAGAGCGGATTCACTCGCGTCGATCGATCGACGTCCCAATATATAGAACAGCTCTGATTCATGATGTTAGCGCGCGGTGCCCGGAAATGCAGGCCAGTGGTGTTTCCACTCGGTTACGTCAAGTTGAGAAAACCCACATTCAGGACAAGACGAAGGGCGGGGCCGATGGCCCCGCCCTGCTCGATTCGTCACAGGCCTCCGCCTGGAGCGCGCGTCTTCTCAGGCGCGCGGCCGCGCCGTCGAGTCGCGCTCGATGAGCTCGGCGTCGACCGACAGCTCGTCGGGGTACTCCTCGTCCTCGACGAGGGCCGCCTCCAGGGCCCGCACGCCCATGTCGTGCAGGGGAAGCGCCACGGTCGTCAGCGACGGCGTGAGGTCGCGGACGATCGGGATGTCGTCGAACCCGGCCACCGACACCTGGTCGGGGATGCTCACCCCGCCCTCGCGCAGGGCCGTGCACAGGCCGGTGGCCTGCACGTCGGAGGTCACGAACACCGCGGTCGGGAGCTTGTCGCCCTCCAGGAGCCGCCGGCCCGCCTGGTAGCCGCCGTCGCGGGTGAACTCGGCCGGGACGTGCACGACCTCGGCGTCCTCGGGCAGCGCCGACAGGAACCCTTCGCGGCGCTCGCGCACGACCTGGAGCTGCTCGGGCCCGGCGACCACGGCGAAGCGGCGGTGGCCCAGCTCGGCGAGGAACCGCGCCAGCCCGGCCGCGCCCTCGCGGTTCGCGGGCCGTACGACCCGGCCCGGGAGCCCCGGCTGCCCGACCGACACCACGGTCGCGCCCAGTTCCAACAGGTCCGACAGGTGCTCGGACAGCCGCTGCTCGGCGGCCTTGTCCGTGGTCCGGGACCCGGCGACGATGACCGCGCGCGGCCGGTAGCCGCGCAGCGAGTCGAGGTGCTGGATCTCCGAGTCGGGGTCGATCCCGGTGTCGGCGATGAGGACGCGCACGTTCCGGCGGGCCGCCTCCGCCAGGACGCCGCCCGCGATCTGCCCGAAGTAGGGGTCGGTGACGTCGTGCAGGAGCAGCGCCACCGTCTGCGACGTGGCCCGCGCCAGCACCTGCGCACCGACGTTGGGGGCGTAGCGCAACCGGCGAGCCGCTTCGCGCACCCGCTCGCTGAGCTGGTCGCTCACCCGGTGCGGGGAGCCGTTGAGCACGCGGGAAGCGGTGGCCACCGAGACGCCGGCGGCTCGGGCGACATCGGCCAGTCGGGCCGGTTGTTTGCGTTCCATCTCGCTGAGGCTACCCATCTGCGGAAAGCGCTGCTCAAGCGGTCCGGAGCCGCCGGTCCCTCCACACTCGCCAGACAACGTAGGCCACAGCGGCCACACCGAGTCCGGCGGCCGCGACCTTGAGCGGACTGGGCCCGGACAGCTGGGGGCGCAAGGCGACCGGGCGCCGGAACGTCAGCTGCGGCCACCCCTCCTCCTGCGCAAGGCGCCGCAAGCCCCTGTCGGGGTTGACCGCCCGCGGGAAGCCGACGGCGCGCAGCATCGGCTCGTCGGTGATCGAGTCCGAGTACGCGAACGACGCGTCCAGGTCGATCCCGCGCTCGGCCGCGAACTCCTTCATGGCCTCGGCCTTCGCCGGTCCGGCCGCGTAGAAGTCGATCTCGCCGGTGTAGCGCCCGTCCGCGCCCACGACCATGCGCGAGGCGATCACGTCGGTCGCCCCGAGCATCCGCCCGATCGGCGCCACCATCTCCTCGCCGGACGCGCTCACCAGCACCACCGCGCGGCCCGCCGAGCGGTGCGCCTCGATGAGCGCGGCCGCCTCGGCGTACACGGCGGGCGCGATCAGCTCGTCGAGCGTCTCCTCCACGATCGCCTTGACCTCGTGGGCGGGCCAGCCGCGCGACAGCTGCGCGACCGAGTCGCGGGTGCGCGCCATCTGCGCCTCGTCCGCCGACCCGCCGAGGCGGAACAGCAGGTGCGAGTAGCCGACCTTGAGGACGTCGCGCCGGGCGAGCAGGCCGCCCTGGTAGAGCGGCCGCGAGAAGGCGAGGCTGCTCGCCTTCGCGATGATCGTCTTGTCCAGGTCGAAGAAGACCGCGCCGTTCCGCGACCTGGCCGGCGCCGGGGCCGGTTCGAGCGAGAGTGCCGGTGAGCCGTTGCGGGGCTCCGCTGCGTTCATGCCGCCAGTCTAGACAGCGCGGCAAACCCCTTTCGCCCACTTGTCCCACGGCCGCGGACCGTGTCGGGCCCCGATGTCGGCCCCTGGCCGTAAGCTGGCGCCATGCCGAAGAGCCAGCGAATCGCCTACGCCTGCGGCGCATGCGGGGTCCGAGTCTCCAAGTGGGTCGGCCAGTGCCCCGAGTGCGGCGAATGGGGCTCCATGGAGGAGACCGCCGCGCCCCCGCGCCAGGCCGCGGGCCCCGCCACGGCGTCCACGGGCGCCCGCCGCCCCGCGATGCCGGCCCTGCGCATCGGCGAGGTGTCCGGCGCGCAG
>NZ_QFRW01000178.1 GCF_003265355.1 Glycomyces dulcitolivorans
GAGGACGGTGCGGCCGCGGGAGGCCCACGCGCGGGAGGCGTCGGCGCGCGAGCAGCGGGCGGGGCTGCGCCCGCACAGGCACGGGCGGCGCCGGTGCGCGTCGCGGGCGAGGCGCCCGATCCCCCAGATGAGCAGGAGCGGGGCGGCGGCGAGAAGACCGGTGGTCTTGGTGATCGCGATGAGGCCCAGCGCGAGGCCGAGGTACAGCGCGTCCGTGCTCGGCGCGGCGGCCCGCAGTGCGGCGCCGTGGGCGTCACCCGGTCGCGTGAACTCGTCGAGGACGACGGTGGCGAGCGCGGCGACCCACGCGGCGGCGACGAGGTCGACCTGCGTGGAGGTGGCCTGGAGGAGGACCTCGGGGGTGGTGGCGAGGACGAAGACGGTGGCGAGCTGGGCGAGGGGGCCGCCGCCGAGCTGCGCGGTGATGCGGGAGGCGCCGAGGACCGCGCCGATGCCGGCGAGGTACTGGAGGAGGTTGTAGGCGCCGTCGCCGCCGGAGAGGAGCCGCAGGTGGGTGAGGAGGTACTCGGCGCCGGGGCCGAGGTCGACCTGGCGGTGGATCTCGGTGGCGTAGACGCCGACGGAGGCGTTCTGGACCCAGTGCTCGATGCGCGGCAGGTGGTAGGTCTGGGAGTCGAAGTTGTTGGGGGAGGACGCGATCGCGAGGACGGCGGCGCTTATGGCGAGGATCGCGATGACGCAGCCGACGGCCCACTGCCAGGCGGGGGCCGCGGCGGCGGCGCTCTTGGTGCGGCGCCAGGTGCGGCGGGTGGCGCCGCGGCGGGACCGCAGCTCCTCGCGGAGCACGTCGAGGGACTGGCCTCTCACGCCTTCGGGGTCGACGTCCTTGACGCACCGGACGACGACGGCGGCCGCGATGGCGACCGTGGCGCCGATCCAGGCCGCCAGGACCGTCCCGGTGGTGAGCGCGTCGAACGCGGAGGCGGCCTCCACGACCGCGATCGCGAAGGCGCCCAAAAGGAGCGAGGAACGCACGATGGCCAGGCGGGCGGGCGCGAGGACGGCGCCGTCGCGGGGCCGCAGGGCGTAGGCGAGCGCGGGGAGCAGGGCCAGGAGCCACAGGACGAGCAGCACCGCTCCATTCAACACGACCCGGTCCGGCGGGCGGCGGCGCGGCGGACTCGCGTTATGGTTATGCAATCGTGTTCGAACCGCGGGGATGGAGCAGCAGGATGCTGTTGTCAGTACTCGTCCCGGTATTCAATGAGGAACGCCTCGCAGCTGGGACCCTGAAAGAGCTGCTCGCCGTGGACTTCCCCGGGGAGACGGAGATCGTCGTCGTGGACGACGGGTCCCGGGACCGCTCCTGGGAAGTGCTTCAGTCCTTTGAGGACAATTCGCGGATCCGGCTGATCCGCCACGACCGCAACCGGGGCAAGGGTGCGGCGATCCGCACCGCCGCCGAGGCCGCCACGGGCGAGCACATCGTGGTGTTCGACGCCGACGGCGAGTACGACGCCGCCGACCTGCCGCGGCTCCTCGCCCCCGTCCTGGAGGGCAAGGCCGAGGTCGTCTACGGCTCGCGGTCCTTCGGCTCCCACTCGGCGTACTCGTTCTGGTACGTCATGGGCAACAAGGGGATCACGCTCGCCGCGAACATCCTCTTCAACTCGTACATCTCGGACCTGGAGACCTGCTACAAGCTCCTGCCGCGCCAGATGTACCTCGACCTGAACATCCGCTCCGGCGGCTTCGGGATGGAGGCCGAGCTGACGGCGAAGCTCCTCAAGATGGGCATCCGACCCTACGAGATCCCGATCTCCTACACCGCGCGCAGCCGCGAGGAGGGCAAGAAGATCACCTGGACCGACGGCGTCCAGGCGCTCTGGCTCCTCGGGCGCGAGCGCGTCCGCCGCAGCAGGAAGCGCCCGGCGGTCGGCCGCTAGTCCAGCAGTACGACGTCGAGGCGGCGCGGGCCGTGGACGCCTTCGACCCGCTGGAGTTCGATGTCGCTGGTCGCCGACGGTCCCGAGATCCAGGTCTGTGGGGCGGTCCGATCGAGGCGCGGGAGCGCTTCGGCGAGGTGGCCGGTGATCTGGTCGCGCCGGACCACGACCACGTGGTGGTCGGGGACCAGGGTGAGCGCGCGGCGGCCTTGGGCCGCACCGGCGTCGAGCATGATCGTCCCCGAGACCGCCACGGCCGCAGCGCATCCGGTCAGGACCGCGTCGACCCCGTCGAGTTCCGCGGTGGTCAGGCCCCGGTCCTCCACGAACTCGGCACCGCCGACGCGCCATTCGGCGGGGAGGTCGGCCGGGACGGCGACGCGGCGGGCGCCGGCGAGGGCTTCCTCGATCGCGGCCGCGCCGTGGTGGACGTTCGCCTTGTAGTCGACCAGGCGGTCGATGAGCATCGCGACGATGTCGACTTCGAGGTCCAGGGCCCGGCGGTACTCGCGCGGGACCGCGGGAGGAGCCGAGGCGTCCTTGAGGGCGGTGCGCATCCGCGCCAGGATCTCGTCTCGGGCGCTCATTTTTCGCGCTCCTTCCACCAGTCGCGGAACGACTCCTTCGGCGGGACGGGCAGGTCCCGGCTCGCGGTCCACCGGGACGCCGGCCACGGCATCCGCCGCACGAACCCCTTGCGGCGCCACGGCATCGAGCCCAGGCGCGCCAGCCGCAGCGCCGTCCGCCACAGGCGGGGCCGGGCCATGACGGCCTCGGCCGCGCCCATCGCCGCCCGCTCCCCCGCGCCGTGCGGGCCCTGCTGGCGCAGGTGGACGAGCACTTCGGGGATGTTGATCTTGACCGGGCAGACCTCGTAGCAGGCGCCGCACAGGCTGGAGGCGTACGGGAGGTCGTCGTGGCGGCCCGGCTCCAGCTGCGGGGCGAGGATCGCGCCGATCGGGCCGGGGTAGACGTGCCCGTAGGCGTGGCCGCCGGTCCGCTCGTACACCGGGCACACGTTCAGGCAGGCCGAGCAGCGGATGCACGACAGCGCCTGGCGCCCGACCTCGTCGGCCAGGACCCCGGTGCGGCCGTTGTCCAAGAGGATGATGTGCACGTGCTGCGGGCCGTCGCCGTCCTGGACCCCGGTCCACACCGAGGTGTACGGGTTCATCCGCTCGCCGGTCGAGGAGCGCGGCAGCAGCTGCATGAACACTTCGAGGTCGGCGAAGTCGGGGAGCAGCTTCTCGATGCCGACGATGCTGATGAGCGTCTCGGGCATCGTCAGGCACATGCGGCCGTTGCCCTCCGACTCGACCACGACGAGCGACCCGGTCTCGGCGACCGCGAAGTTCGCGCCCGACACGGCCACCGTGGATGACAGGAAGCGGCGGCGCAGGTGCAGCCGCGCGGCCTCGGCCAGCGCGGCCGGGTCGTCCGTGAGACCGGCCGGGGCGTCCCCCATCCTCTGACTGAAGATGTCGCGGATCTCGGTGCGGTTGTAGTGGATCGCGGGGACGAGGATGTGGCTCGGCTTGTCCTCGGCGAGCTGGACGATGAGCTCGGCGAGGTCGGTCTCGAAGGCCCGCAGGCCCTCTGCCTCGAAATGCTCGTTGAGTTCGATCTCCTGGGTCGCCATGGACTTGACCTTGACGACCTCCTCGGCACCCGCTTCGCGCACGAGCCGCGCGGCGATCCGGTTGGCCTCGGCGGCGTCCCGCGCCCAGTGGACGACGGCGCCCGCGGCGGTCGCGTTCTCCTCGAACCGGACGGCGAGTTCGGGGAGGCGGCGCTGCACGTTCGCCTTGACGGCGGCCGCGGTGTCGCGCAGGGCCTCCCAGTCGTCGAGCTCCCCGGCGACCTTGGCGCGCTTGGCGCGGATGGTCCCGGTGGCGTGGGCGAGGTTCCGGCGCAGCTGCGGCATGCCGAGGGCGACCTTGGCGGCCTTGGGGAACGGCGCGCCTGCGGGGATGAGGGACGCGGCGGGAACGAGGTCGCTCATGCGGTGCTCGCGAGGATCTCGGCGTAGTGGATCGGGCGGGGCCCGCCGGTCCGGCTGATGCCGCCGCCGATGTGGGTGAGGCACGAGTTGTCCGCGGCCGCAAGGTATTCGGCGGAGGTGGCGGCCGCGTTGGCGCACTTGTCGGCGAGCATCGCGGTCGAGACCTCCGCGTTCTTGAGGGCGAAGGTCCCGCCGAAGCCGCAGCACTGGTCGGCGGCGGGGAGGTCGACGAGGTCGATGCCGCCGACGGCGCGCAGGAGCCGCAAGGGCTTGTCGCCCAGGCCGAGTGCGCGGGTGCCGTGGCAGGTCGGGTGGTAGGTGACGGTGTGGGGAAAGTGCGCGCCGACGTCCTCGACGCCGGCGACGTCGACGAGGAACTCGGAGAGTTCGTGCACGCGCTTCCCGATGTCGGACCCGGTGAGGTGCGGGTACTGGTCGCGGGCCATGGCGGCGCAGGACCCGGAGGGGGTGACGATCGCGTCGTAGCCGCCGAAGACGTCGTCGAAGTCGCGGGCGAGGCGGGTCGCGTCCTTCTTGAAGCCGGAGTTGGCGTGCATCTGGCCGCAGCAGGTCTGGGCGGCGGGGAAGTCGACGTCGTAGCCGAGCCGCTCCAGGATGCGGACGACCGCTTTGGGCGTCTCGGGGAAGAGGGCGTCGTTGACGCAGGTGATGAACAGGGCCACGCGCGTCACCGCGGGTTCACCCCGTCGCTGCGGGCGGCCTTGGCGCGCCCCCGTTTCGGGGCGGTGTCGGCGGCGGTGAACGCGGCGGCGTGGCGGGTGCGGGAGCGTTCGAGGTGGCGGCGCATGGCCTCCTCGGCGGCGGCCGGGTCCAGGGCGATGATCGCGTCGGCGACCGCGAGGTGCTCGGCCTCGGTCTCCTCGATCGACTCGGGCGTGATGTAGGCCCGGTGGAGGTGCAGGTGGGCGTCCAGGCGCCGGATCGCCTTGGCGATCTGGACGCTGCCGCTCAAAGCGGCGACGGTGTCGTGGAAGCGCCGGTCGGCCTCGGTGAACTCCAGCTTGTCGGCGCTCGGCTCGGGGGTGCGGGCGGCGGTCAGCAGCTCGGCGGCCTCGGCGAACGCGGTCGAGCCGGTGGCGACGACCGCGCCGCGGGCGTCCAGTTGCGGGACGGCGGCGAGGCCGCGCTCGGCGGC
>NZ_QFRW01000179.1 GCF_003265355.1 Glycomyces dulcitolivorans
CGGGCCCGTCTTTCGACGGGCCCGGCCCCTTCGTGCTTTTCGAGCGTTGCCGCTCTGGTCTTAGGCCGCGACCTCGGTGGAGGTCGGGACGATGTTGACCAGCTTGCGTCCGCGCTTCTGCGAGAACAGCACTTCGCCCTCGGCGAGGGCGAAGAGGGTGTCGTCGCCGCCGCGGCCGACGAGCTCGCCCGGGTGGTACTTGGTGCCGCGCTGACGGATCAGGATCTCGCCCGCGCTGACGTGCTGGCCGCCGAAGCGCTTGACGCCAAGTCGCTTGGAGTTGGAGTCACGCCCGTTGCGGGAGCTGGATGCGCCCTTCTTGTGTGCCATCGTTCAACCCCTTACTTGGTGATACCGGTGATGCGCACGCGGGTCAGCGGCTGGCGGTGACCCTGGCGCTTGTGGTAGCCGGTCTTGTTCTTGTACTTGTGGATCTTGATCTTCGGGCCCTTGGTGTGCTCGAGAAGTTCACCGCTCACCGTGACGCCGGAGGCGTCGGTGACCACAGTGCCTTCGTCGACGAGCAACACCGCAGGCAGCGTAAGCGTGTCGCCGGACTCGCCCTGAAGCTTCTCGACTTCGAGGACGTCGCCCTCGGCGACCTTGTACTGCTTTCCGCCAGTCTTGACGATTGCGTACATGTCGACGCGGTCTCCTTGGGTCCTCCCCGATGCGGGGACATAGCTGTCAGTTCCCCGCAGGGGAACGGTGTCTGTCAATTTCGCGGTGTCACGCACCGTGCCAACTCCGGCTTCGCGAACGTCACCTGGGCTGGCCCGCCGATCGAGCTCCGCGCTCGTCCCCGCTTGCGCGAGGACGAAAAGCTGAGGGCTCTATAGGCCGCTCACTAGGGTACGTCATGTACCCGCTGGTTCCGGCATGGGGACCAGGCGGACGCCGCGGACGTCACAGTCCGCGGCGCCGCCCGATCCTAGGACCGGTCCGAATCGGTGCCGGCGTCGCCGGTGTCCGGTTCGGTGTCCGCCGGGTCGGAGTCCGACGCGGCGGGGGTCTGCTGCTCGGCCACTGCCTCGGCGGCGTCCGCGGGGACGGCCTCCTCGGTCGCGGCCGCGGCGTCGGTCGTCGCAGACTCGACCACGGGCGCGTCGTCGGGCCCGGAGGCCTCGGCGATCGGCTCGTTCGCGGTCTCGTCCGTGATCTCGACGTCGTCGTCGTAGTAGTCGTCGTCCTCGTGCCCGTGCTCGGAGGCGGCCGCGATCTTCGCGACCGCGTCGGCGGCGGACTTCCCGTGCGGGTCGGACTTGTCCTCGTGCTGCTGTTGCTGCTGGCGGCCGGACTTGGACTTGTCCCGCTTCTTCTTGCCGCCGTTCTGACCCTGGCCCTGGTTCTGCTGGCCCTGGTGCTGGTGCTGGCCGGCGTTGCCGCCGCCACCGCCGTTGCCCTTCTTGCGGCCGTTGCCGAGGATCTCGTCGGTGTGGATCATGACGCCGCGGCCCTTGCAGTGGTCGCAGGGCTCGGAGAACGCCTCGATGAGGCCCTGGCCGACCCGCTTGCGGGTCATCTGGACCAGGCCCAGCGAGGTGACCTCGGTGACCTGGTGCTTGGTCCGGTCGCGGCCCAGGCACTCGGTCAGGCGGCGGAGCACCAGGTCGCGGTTCGACTCCAGGACCATGTCGATGAAGTCGATCACGATGATGCCGCCGATGTCGCGCAGGCGCAGCTGCCGCACGATCTCCTCGGCCGCCTCCAGGTTGTTCCTGGTGACGGTCTCTTCGAGGTTGCCGCCCTCGCCGGTGAAGCGGCCGGTGTTGACGTCGATCACCGTCATCGCCTCGGTGCGGTCGATGACGAGCGAACCGCCCGAAGGCAGGTAGACCTTGCGGTCCAGCGCCTTGAGCAGGCCCTCGTCGACGCGCTTCTCGGCGAAGACGTCCTTCGTGCCCGTGTGGCGCTTGAGCCGCGGGAGCAGCTCGGGCGAGACGGATTCGAGGTACTTGTGGATCTCGTCGTAGGCCTCGTCGCCTTCGACCAGGAGCTCCTTGAAGTCCTCGTTGAAGACGTCGCGGACGACGCGGATGAGCACGTCGGGCTCGGAGTGGAGCACCGCAGGCGCGTTGCTCTTCTTCGCCTTGGCCTGGATCTCCTCCCACTCGATCTGGAGGCGGGAGATGTCGCGGGCGAGCTCTTCGGGCCCGGCGCCCTCGGCAGCGGTGCGCACGATGACGCCCGCGCTCTCGGGGACGAGCTTCTTGAGCGCCGCGCGCAGGCGGGTGCGCTCGCGGTCGGGGAGCTTGCGGGAGATCCCCGAGGCGTTGCCGCCCGGCACGTAGACCAGGTGGCGGCCCGAGAGCGCGACGTGGCTGGTCAGGCGGGCGCCCTTGTGGCCGACCGGGTCCTTGGTGACCTGGACGAGCACGGCGTCGCCGGGCTTGAGGGCCTGCTCGATCGAGCGGGCCTTGCCGGCCAGGCCGGTCGCGTCCCAGTTGACCTCGCCGGCGTAGAGCACGGCGTTGCGGCCGCGGCCGATGTCGACGAACGCGGCCTCCATGCTCGGGAGCACGTTCTGGACCTTGCCGAGGTAGACGTTCCCGACCAGGCCCTGGGCCCCGGACTTGGAGACGTAGTGCTCGGCGAGGATGCCGTCTTCGAGGACGGCGGCCTGGGCGCGGCCGCCGCGGACGCGGACGACCATCTGGCGCTCGACCGCTTCGCGGCGGGCGAGGAACTCGGCCTCGCTGACGACCTGGACGCGGCCGCGGCCGGACTTGCGGCCGTCGCGGCGGCGCTGGCGCTTCGCTTCGAGGCGCGTGGAGCCGGAGACGCCGCGCACTTCCTCGTTGGAGGAGATGCGGCGCTGCGGGGCGCGGACCTTGACGACCACTTCTGCGTCGTCGTCGGCGTCCTCGGGGCGGGAGCGGTCGGAGTCCTCGGACCCGGCCCTCCTGCGGCGGCGGCGACGGCGGCGGGTGACCTCGGGGCCGTCGGCGCCCGAGTCCTCGTCGTCCTCGTCGGCGTCGGTGCGCTCGTCTTCGTCGTCGTCCTCGTCGTCGGAGCCCTCGGCACCGTCGACGCCCTTGCCGCGGCCGCGGCCGCGGCGGCCCCGGCGGCCGCGCCTGCGGCGTCCGGCCTCGGAGTCGTCATCGTCGTCGAAGTCGTCGTCGTCGAAGTCCTCGACGACCGGCTCTTCGGCCTTCGGCTCGCGCTCGGCGGCCTGCTCGGCGGGACCCCGGTCGGCGGGCTTGTCGCCGGAGCGCTGCTCACCGCGGTTGCGGGTGCGCTTGCGCGTCGGCTGCTGCTCCTGCTGGGGCTGGGCCTTCTTGGCCTGGGTCTTCTTCGCCTGTCGGCGGGGCTCGGCGTCCTGGCCGCGGCGCGGCTCTGCGTCGTCCCGCTCGTCGCGGGACTCGGACCTGGCGCGCTCGGGCCTGGTTTCGGCCGCCTTGGGGGCGGTCTTGGGCGGGGGGGCGAACATCGCGGCGGTCGCAGCGGTGGCACGTGGCCGCTCGCTGCGCGGCGCCTCCGGCGCCGGTTCGTCGCTCTTGGGTTTTTGAGGAGCCATGAAGGTCACCGCGATCGCGGGCACCTGTTCGCGCGGCTCATTCTCGCGCATACGAATAAATCTCCATTCCAGCCGCTGCCCGGGCGCGTGACGCGGTTTGCGTCCGCTGCCGCACGGGCGCGGCATCAGCAGTGCGGTCCTCCCGACCGGGCGGGGGCCGGCTTCCGGTTCGCGTCGCCCAGCAGGCTCGCGAGCCTTGTTCCGGCGCTGTCCCCTGCCGTTCGGGCCGCTCTGTAAAGCCTCAACTCGCGCTGGGGAAACACCTCTGCCCCCAGCCGAGTCGTCAAGTCCGTCGCCGTCGTGAGGGGCGCGGACAGGACATCTGCGGGTCGCACCATCCGTAGATCTGTGCGGTACGACAAGGTCGAGTATCGCACACTCTGTGTCTTTCGCCGAACAGGTGGACAAGCCGGTGCCGTCCCTCTCAGTGGGAGCCGTCACGATCGGGTGAGAAAACACGACTCCTCGTGGTTGGCACGATTCGAGCGTGGCCCGTGTCCCATGTACTCGATAAGCTGTCCAGTGGCGAGGCAGCAGCGGCCCCCAGATTAAGGAAACAGCCATCGCACTCCAGGTGATCGACTCGGACAAGGCCGAGGAGCCCCGGGCGGACGGGAAACCGGCGACCTACCAGGGGCGCCATCGCGGTGCCGACCTGTTCCGGCAGCTCACCAGCGTCGGATGGGTCCTCGCTGTGGTCGCGGTCCTGCTGCTCGCGGGCGGCACGGTGCTCTTCTGGAGCTCCGGCATCGGCGACGAGGAGCCGCTGGTCGAGGCCGACGGGATCGGCGACCTGTGCGAGCGCGTCGTGAACCCCGAGCTGCTGACGCCCTGGGCCGACACCGAGCAGGCGCGCAGCCCCGAGGAGTCCTCGGAGGAGAAGGTCCGCACGTTCGACTGCACCTACTCGGCGGAGTACGCCGGCGGCGACGCGTACCGGCTGGTGACGCTGTTCGCGACCGTCCAGGTGTACGAGGACGCGTCGAAGGCGCGCGCGGCGTACGCCGGGGTGCTGGAGTTCGAGGCGTCCGAGGGACACGCGACCTCTGACGTCGGCGAGGTCGGCGAGCAGGCGGCGACCGCGGTGATCGCCGAGGGCGAGGAGACGGAAGTGCGCCTCCACGCGCAGGAGGCGAACACCACGCTGAGCCTGAACGTGTTCGTCACGGGCACGCCGCCGGAGGGCGGCGACGTGGAGACGTTGGCGGAGGGCCTGTCGTCGGGTCTCCTCGACTCACTCCCCCGGGCGGGGAATTAGGCGGCTCCCTTTAAGCTGACCGTGACTACCGCGGCGTCAAGTCGACACGCCGCAACCATTCGCGGAGGATCATCGTGAGCGCCACACCACCCTTTGGCCCGGCATACGACGAGCAGCCCGACGACGGGCGGCGGTCGGGCTCCGGCCGGTGGCAGCCCCGCGCGGGCCGGCCCCAGGGGTCGGGCGAGCCGTACGCCGCTCAAGGTGATCAGGGCCGCCACCAGGGCGGACAGCCGTCCCCGGACCGTCCCCAGCCTGGATACGGGCAGGGGCGGCCGCAGGCGGGGCGTCCCTCGCCGCAGGCCGGACGGCCGTC
>NZ_QFRW01000180.1 GCF_003265355.1 Glycomyces dulcitolivorans
TGTTAAGTTCTCGGCGGTTAGTACCCGTCCACTCCAAGCATTGCTGCTCTTCCATGTCGAGCCTATCAACCCCATCATCTCTAGGGCGCCTCACCAGACTGCGTCTGACAGAGATCTCATCTCGAAGCACGCTTCCCGCTTAGATGCTTTCAGCGGTTATCGCTCCCGAACGTAGCCAACCAGCCATGCACCTGGCGGTACAACTGGCACACCAGCGGTTCGTCCATCCCGGTCCTCTCGTACTAGGGACAGCCCTTCATCAAATCTCTTACGCGCGCGGCGGATAGGGACCGAACTGTCTCACGACGTTCTAAACCCAGCTCGCGTGCCGCTTTAATGGGCGAACAGCCCAACCCTTGGGACCAACTCCAGCCCCAGGATGCGACGAGCCGACATCGAGGTGCCAAACCATCCCGTCGATATGGACTCTTGGGGAAGATCAGCCTGTTATCCCCGGGGTACCTTTTATCCGTTGAGCGACACCACATCCGTACGTCGGTGCCGGATCACTAGCCCCTGCTTTCGCACCTGCTCGACCCGTCGGTCTCACAGTCAAGCACCCTTCTACGCTTACACTCACCGACCGGTTTCCAACCGGCCCGAGGGCACCATTGGGCGCCTCCGTTACCATTTAGGAGGCAACCGCCCCAGTTAAACTACCCACCAGGCACTGTCCCCCGACCCGATCAGGGCCGCGGGTGAGACACATCATTTAGTCAGAGCGGTATTTCACCAACACCTCCACCACGACTAGCGTCGCAGCTTCCCAGGCTCCCGCCTATCCTACACAAACCAGACAATATGCCAATACCAAGCTATAGTAAAGGTCCCGGGGTCTTTCCGTCCTGCCGCGCGAAACGAGCATCTTTACTCGTACTGCAATTTCGCCGAGCATGTGGTTGAGACAGCGGGGAAGTCGTTACGCCATTCGTGCAGGTCGGAACTTACCCGACAAGGAATTTCGCTACCTTAGGATGGTTATAGTTACCACCGCCGTTTACTGGCGCTTCAATTCACCACTGCAGGCCGAAGCCTTGATGGATCCTCTTAACGTTCCAGCACCGGGCAGGCGTCAGTCCATATACCTCACCTCACGGCTTCGCATGGACCTGTGTTTTTAGTAAACAGTCGCTTCCCCCTGGCCTCTGCAACCCTCCCCAGCTTCCGTGCGCACGCACCACCAGAAAGGGCCCTCCTTCTCCCGAAGTTACGGAGGCAATTTGCCGAGTTCCTTAACCACACATCACTCGAACGCCTCAGTATACTCTACCTGACCACCAGTGTCGGTTTAGGGTACTGGCCGACTACCACTCGCTAGAGGCTTTTCTCGACAGCACGGGATCACCGAATTCAGTCAAAAGACCTATGCTTCAGCGCTCACCCTCACCATTTAAGGTAATGTTCCCGGATTTGCCTAGGAACATGGGCTACCACCTTACCCCGCCTAATCCACCAGACGGTACGGCTACCCCACTGCGTCACCCCATCACTACGCTACACACGGAAAGGACCCCAACCACTCACCTGTGCCAGTCCACCCGAAGGTGAGCCGGCACCGGCTTGCAGCCGGTTAGCACAACCGCTATCACTCATACGCGGCACTCGGGTACCGGAATATCAACCGGTTATCCATCGACTACGCCTCTCGGCCTCGCCTTAGGCCCAGACTAACCCAGGGCGGAACAACCGTCCCCTGGAACCCTTAGTCAATCGGCGCACAGGATTCTCACCTGTGTTTCGCTACTCATGCCTGCATTCTCACTCGTACAAAGTCCACCCCATGGGTCACCCCGGAGCTTCACCCCATGTACGACGCTCCCCTACCCAACCCAGACAGTCGAAACTATCTGGCATTGCTACGGCTTCGGCGGTGCACTTCAGCCCCGCTACATTATCGGCGCAAAACCACTCGACCAGTGAGCTATTACGCACTCTTTCAAGGATGGCTGCTTCTAAGCCAACCTCCTGGCTGTCAACGCGACCCCACATCCTTTTCCACTCAGTGCACCCTTAGGGGCCTTAGCCGGTAATCTGGGCTGTTTCCCTCTCGACGACGGATCTTCTCACCCGCCGACTCACTGCCGCACTCAACACCATGGCATTCGAAGTTTAGCTGAGCTCAGTAACCGACACGGCCCATCACCCAACCAGCGCCCTACCACCACGGAGCAACATGCGACGCTGCACCTAAATGCATTTCGGGGAGAACCAGCTATCACGGAGTTTGATTGGCCTTTCACCCCTACCCACACCTCATCCCCCCAGTTTGCAACCTAGGTGGGTTCGGGCCTCCACGACCTCTTACAGCCGCTTCACCCTGGACATGGGTAGATCACCCCGCTTCGGGTCTACAACACACCACTCAACGCCCTATTCAGACTCGCTTTCGCTCCGGCTCCACCACACGGCTTAACCTCGCGGCATACCATAACTCGCAGGCTCATTCTTCAAAAGGCACGCCATCACCCGCCTACAAGCAGCACGAAGCCACTTGCCGGGCTCTGACGGTTTACAGGCACATGGTTTCAGGCACTCTTTCACTCCCCTCCCGGGGTACTTTTCACCATTCCCTCACGGTACTCTCCACTATCGGTCACCGGACCTCTTTAGGCTTAGCAGACGGTCCTGCCAGATTCACACGAGCCTCCACGAAACCCGCGCTACTCGGGTGCGTTCCCCGAACACCACCAACAACCTTCACCTACGGGACTCTCACCCTCTCCGGTCGGCTTTCCCACACCGTTCGACTAGCTGCTGATGCGTGAACCTGAATTCGGCAGAATTCAACGGAAACGTCCCACAACCCCTGACCCGCAACGCCTGCCGGCTATCACACGAACCAGGTTTAGCCTCCTCCGCTTTCGCTCGCCGCTACTGACGGAATCACTCTTGTTTTCTCCACAGCAGGTACTGAGATGTTTCACTTCCCCGCCACACCACCACCCACCCTATACATTCAGGCAGGCGCGACCGGCCATCAAGCCGGCCAGGTTACCCCATTCGGAAACCCTGGGATCACAGTCCAGTTGGCAACTCCCCCAGGCATATCGCAGCCTCACACGTCCTTCATCGGTCATCCGGCACCAAGGCATCCACCATGCGCCCTACACAACTTAACCAACACACGGCCAAGTCAGATAGAAACAAAGACACTCACGCACACTATACAAATCTCAAACAACACACCAGCCACACCCGACACGCTGATCGTGTGAGAGGACCACCGCACGAATGCGGACCAAGTCCAGACACGATCAAAACCGCGTGTCCGCGGCATGACCAGGCTCCGAGACGTATTGCCTCAGAACCCCAACAGGGTGCGAGACCCGTCAGACACGCCGACCGCGCAGAACGCAGTCGACCTGGCCAACAGGTCTCAAGGATGGAAACGGGACTCAAACCCGTTTGAACAACGTGCAGTCGACACACCATTAAAACATTTAGTCCATACACACCCGAGCGATAACCACCGCAAGCGAAATGCTTGCCGTGGGCTCGGATGGTTGACGCCTCGCCTCAGCGAGGGTCGGGACTCCTTAGAAAGGAGGTGATCCAGCCGCACCTTCCGGTACGGCTACCTTGTTACGACTTCGTCCTAATCGCCAGCCCCACCTTCGACCACTCCCTCCGGTAAACCGGTTAGGCCGCAGGCTTCGGGTGTTGCCAACTTTCATGACGTGACGGGCGGTGTGTACAAGGCCCGGGAACGCATTCACCGCAGCGTTGCTGATCTGCGATTACTAGCGACTCCACCTTCATCGAGTCGAGTTGCAGACTCGAATCCGAACCAAGACCGGCTTTACAGAGATTCGCTCCACCTCACGGTATCGCAACCCGCTGTACCGGCCAATGTAGCATGCGTGAAGCCCTGGACATAAGGGGCATGATGACTTGACCTCATCCCCACCTTCCTCCGAGTTAACCCCGGCAGTCTCCCGCGAGTCCCCAACTGAATGCTGGCAACACGGGATAAGGGTTGCGCTCGTTGCGGGACTTAACCCAACATCTCACGACACGAGCTGACGACAGCCATGCACCACCTGTCACCCAGTCCGAAGAGGCCCCCATCTCTGGGGGTTTCCGGGTGATGTCAAACCCAGGTAAGGTTCTTCGCGTTGCATCGAATTAATCCGCATGCTCCGCCGCTTGTGCGGGCCCCCGTCAATTCCTTTGAGTTTTAGCCTTGCGGCCGTACTCCCCAGGCGGGGCGCTTAATGCGTTAGCTACGGCACAGAACCAACCAACGTGGCCCCACACCTAGCGCCCACCGTTTACAGCATGGACTACCAGGGTATCTAATCCTGTTCGCTCCCCACGCTTTCGCTCCTCAGCGTCAGAACAAGCCCAGAAACCCGCCTTCGCCACCGGTGTTCCTCCACATATCTGCGCATTTCACCGCTACACGTAGAATTCCAGTTTCCCCTACTTGCCTCAAGCCCGCCCGTATCCACCGCAAAACCCCGGTTAAGCCGAGGCCTTTCACGGCAGACGCAGCGGGCCGCCTACGAGCCCTTTACGCCCAATAAATCCGGACAACGCTCGCGCCCTACGTCTTACCGCGGCTGCTGGCACGTAGTTAGCCGGCGCTTATTCAACCACTACCGTCAACCAGGCGAATACCTGGCCTTCGTGGTGGATAAAAGAGGTTTACAACCCGAAAGCCGTCATCCCTCACGCGGCGTCGCTGCATCAGGCTTGCGCCCATTGTGCAAAATTCCCCACTGCTGCCTCCCGTAGGAGTCTGGGCCGTATCTCAGTCCCAATGTGACCGACCGCCCTCTCAGGCCGGCTACCCGTCACCGCCTTGGTAGGCCATCACCCCACCAACCAGCTGATAGGCCGCGGGCCCCTCCCCAACCGCAAAAACTTTCCACCGAGCACCATGCGGAGCTCGGTCGTATCCGGTATTAGCCGCCGTTTCCAACGGTTATCCCAGAGATGGGGGCAGGTTACCCACGTGTTACTCACCCGTTCGCCACTCGAGTACCCGCAAGCGGGCCTTTCCGTTCGACTTGCATGTGTGAAGCACGCCGCCAGCGTTCGTCCTGAGCCAGGATCAAACTCTCCAACAAAAACCTTGTCGCGCACCACAATCCGGAGACCATGGCGACTTGAAGTATGTGTCGAAGCGTGTCCTGACCGATTTTCACGGGGCACCAAGCAAGTGCCCCAAGGAAAAGACAGTCAAAAACAGTACCA
>NZ_QFRW01000181.1 GCF_003265355.1 Glycomyces dulcitolivorans
CCCGGCGTAGGGTCCGGCGGCGACGGCGGGCGCTCCCGCGTGCAGCGGTGTCGCCAGGCGCGGGCGCAGGGCCCGGAGTTCGGCGGCGCAGTCGGGGCACAGGCCCCTCCAGACGCCGCCGCCCGCCGCCCGTGCGCTCCGGCAGGAGGCGCAGGCGGCGGGCAGGAACAGGTCCCGGGCGTCCTCGATGAGATTCACGCCGGTCTAACGAGGATCAGGTCCTCAAGGTGATCGCCGGCGGGATGCGGCTGGCGCGCCAGGCCGGGTAGACCCCGGCGACGACGCCGACGACGGCGCCGATGACGGGTCCGGCGGCGAACAGCCCGGGGTCGAAGACGATCTGCCAGTCGCGGTAGAGCGAGACGACCGCGGTGACGTTCACGCCCAGGACCGTGCCGACGAGGCCGCCGATGAGGCCGATGAGCGTGGACTCCCACACGAACTGCATCGCCACGGCCCGGCGGGCGGCGCCGACGGCGCGCCGCAGGCCGATCTCCGAGCGCCGCTCCATGACGGAGACGAGCGCGGTGTTGGAGACCGAGACGGCGCCGATGACGAGCGAGACGGCCGCGAGGCCGAGCAGGAGGGCCTGCATCTCGTTCTCGACGCCCTTGCGGAACGAGCGCAGGTCGGAGGGCTTGGACACCGACAGGTTGTCGGCGCCTTCGGGGAAGACCGCGGTGGGCGCGGTGTCGGCGACCTTGTCGGCGGCGCCGAGGTCGGTGCGGATGAAGACCTGCGCGGCCGCGTAGGACGCGTCGGCCTCCAGGCACGGGGTGGGCGGGATGATGACGGCGCCGGTGAGCTTGGCTTCGCCCTCGGGGGCCTGGTAGACCCCGACGAGCGCGTACTCCTCGCCGTCGATGTAGATCATCGGGCCGCCTTCGAGCGAGTTGTAGCCCAGGTCGCGGGCGGCGGACTCGTCGATGACGGCGACCTGGTCGCCGCGGGCGACGTGGCCCTCGTCGAAGGCCGCGCCCTTGGTGAACTCGAAGTCGTACGCGGCCATCGCGCCCGGCTCCATGCCGAAGACGGGGACTTCCCGGATGTAGTCCTGGTCCTCGGTGCGGGAGGCGGCGAGGTCCTCGGAGGAGCCGCACACGATCCCGGCGTCGAGGACGCCGTTGATGTCGCGGACCCGCTGGGACCCTTCGAGGGTCGGGGCGTAGCCGGCGTCCCTCATGCTGTCGGAGAACGAGACGGTGACCTGGGTGGCCTCGGTCGCGTCGAAGCGCTCGGCGATCGCGGCGGCCGAGGTGGACGAGAGCCCGACGGTGGCGACCGTGGCGGCGATGCCCAGGGCGATGCCGATCGCGGTCATCCAGGTGCGCATCGAGCGCCCGCGCAGGGACTGGAACGCCTCGTAGGCGATGCCCATGCTGCGGACCCCGAAGCGGCCCTTGGCCTTGGGGATCGCGTCCTTTTCGGCGCGGCGCTCGGCCTTCGCGGCCTTCTTGGCGGCCCGTCTGGCCTTGCGGCCCTTCGGTTCGCCGTCGGGCGCGTCGTCGGGGACCACGTACTCAAGGAGTTCGGTGTCGGTCTCCGGCTTGCGCGGCTTGCGGGCCATCAGCCGTTCTCCCGGTCGCGCCAGGCGATCACGACCTCGTCGCCGGCGGCGAGCTCGCCCTCGACGGGCACGACGACGCCGCGGCCCTCGTGGCGCAGGGTCACGTCGACCTCGACGTGGCGCTCCTCCTTCCCGTCGTCTTCGAGGACGGTGATCATCGTCCGGTCGTCCGAGTCGGTCCACAGTGCGGAGAGCGGCACGATGAGGGCGTCCTCGGCGGAGCGGGCGCGCACGAGCGTGACCTCCTGCTCCTCGCCGGGGGCGAGGTCCTCGATGCCTTCGAGCGCTTCGGCGTCGAACTCGAAGACGGCGAAGGTCTTCTCGACCGGCTCGCCTTCTTCGCCGGTCCACTCGTCGGTCTCGCCGGCCTCCTCGCGGACCTCCAGCTCGAAGCCGCCGACCTCCTGGCCCTCCATGGGCCCGTCGCCGTATTCGAGCTCGGCCTCGTCGCCGAGCTTGGACAGCTCGGAGGCGGTCTCCTCGTCGAGCTCGGCCTCCAGCTTCCAGTCGCCGGAGGCGAGGACCATGACGGGCTCCTCGGCCGAGACCGGCGCGGACTGCTGGGCGTTGATCTTGGACACCTGCATGGGCAGGTCGGGCAGGAACACGACCTCCGAGGCGGGCAGGACCACGCGCTCGACGGTCTCGGTCTGGGCGCCGCCGGTGTTCTCGTCTCCCTCGCCCTCGGTGCCGCCGTCGCCGGCGCCCTCCTCGGTCTCGGTGTCGCCCTCGGTCTCGACCTCCTCGGTGGAGGTCGCGTGGTCGTAGCCAGCGTGGTCGTAGAGCTTCTTCAGGTCCGAGACGGTGCGCGAGTCGAACGTGCCGGTCTTGGGGGTCCCGTAGAGCTGCTGGAGCGCCAGCTGGAGCTGTTCGACGTCGGGTCCGGTGTCGCCCTCGGTGAGGTCCCGGTAGGCCGGCACGTCCCCTTCCAGGGCGATCATCGGGCGGCCGGACACCTCCAGGATCACCGTGCCGGCCTTGACCTCGTCGCCGACCTCGACGGGGATCTTCGAGGCCAGGGCGGTCTCGATTCCTTCGGGCGCGCTGGGCGCGGGGACGCTGAAGTCGCCGGTGCGGTCGAGGACCGCCTCGAATTCGAGGGTGTCGACCAGTTGCTCCTGGTCGACCTTGACGGTGATGACGCTGTCATCGGGTTCGGCCGTCTCCTCGGCCCGCTGGGCCGGGGTCCGCGCCTGCGCCGCGAAGTACCAGGCGGTGGCCGTCGCTCCGAGCAGAGCGACGGCGAGCACCCCGCTGACGACATGGCTTTTCGTGAGCCGCATGTTGAAGTCCTCCTCCGCCCCGAAGACGCGCGGAGCGGAGGTTCCAGTTGCGGCCGGTTCGTCTCGATTCGGTAACGGCACTTGCGTGGCGGTCCGACTCCGGTTACGGATCCTCAGTTGTTGAGGCCGACGGACTTCATGCGGTCCTGGTGGGCGCGGGTGAGGCGGCGCAGGAGCGCGTCGAGGGTGCCGCCGTCGCCGACGATGATGCCGGTGAGCCGCTCGTTGGCGGCGGCCACGCCCTGGGCGCGGTTGATGCCCTCGCCGACGAGGCGCCGGGCCCACAGGGACAGGCGGCCGGTGACGGACTCGTCGGCCTCGACGGCGGCGCGGATCTCCTCGGCGGCGAGGTCGGCGGCGCCGCTCTCGGCGAGCACGGTCTCGATGACCTCGCGGTCGGCCTCGTCGAGGCCGGAGGAGACGGCGCGGAAGAAGTCGTCGGCGACGGCGTCGCCGAGGTAGACCTTCACGAGCGCTTCGAGCCAGTCGCGCGGCGAGGTGGAGGCGTCGAAGGACCGGAACGCCTCGCGGTAGGGCGCCATGGCCGCCGCGGGGTCCGCGCCGAGCGCGGTCAGCCGGTCGGCGATGAGCCGGTAGTTGCGAATCTCACCCACGGCCGCCTCCGAGAGCGCGGCGCGTCGGCCGAGGTCAGGGGCCAGTCGGGCGTCGAAGACCATGCGCTCGAACGCGAGCAGCTCCCCGAGGGCAAGCAGCCCAAGGAGTTCGACGACGGCTTCGCGGCTGGGGGCCGGCGGCGCCGGGGCCGGGGTCAGGTCGGGATCAGGAGTCTCGGACACCGGGGCAGGTTACCACTGGACTGTTGCGGGCCTCGTCTTCGCGTGTCCGTCGCCGATCTCTCGATTCCGCGCGTCTTCGCAGGCCAGAAGGGGCGGACTCGCACGAGTCCCGCAGCGGCGCGCCCCGCCCGGGAGCGGCGCACCGAGACGTTCGTGCCGGGAGAGCGTAGGATGGACCGGAAGGACCGCGGCCCCGAAGGGCCATCCCTATACCAGGCGGTCCTCAAGCGGTACCGGTTTCTTCACCGGGCCGCTCCTGCGAAGCGGCGACTCACCGAATCCGGCGGTCGTCGCCGCTGTGTAACGAGACATGATGTGGCGCCGAGTTCCCCGGATCTGGTGACGTCCTCCGCCACGAGGTGAACAGAGTGAACGAATTGAACAAGGACCGGCCCCAGAACGACGGGCCGACTTTCGCGGCCCTGGGTATTCGGGAAGAGACCGTCGAAGCGCTTGCAGCGCTTGGCATCGAGCGGGCCTTCGCGATCCAGGAGTACGCGATCCCGATCGCCCTGCGGGGCTCCGACATCATCGGCCGGGCGCCCACGGGCACCGGCAAGACCTTCGGCTTCGGCCTGCCCATCATCGACCGGATCACCTCCGCCGATGAGGGCGCCGACGGCCGCCCCCAGGCGCTGATCCTGGTCCCCACGCGCGAGCTGGGGCTCCAGGTGTCCCGCGACCTCGAAGACGCGGGCAAGACCCGGAACATCCGGGTCCTGCCGATCTACGGCGGTCGCGCCTACGAACCCCAGGTCGAGGCGCTGCGGGCGGGCGTCGACATCATCGTCGGCACCCCCGGGCGCCTGCTGGACCTGCACAAGTCCAAGCACATCAAGCTCGACGGCATCAAGCACTGCGTCCTCGACGAGGCCGACCGGATGCTCGACCTCGGATTCTCCGAGGACGTCGAGAAGATCCTCAAGCTCCTCCCCGAGCAGCGCCAGACGATGCTGTTCTCGGCGACGATGCCCGACACGATCATGTCGCTGTCGCGGCGCCACATGAACCGGCCCGTGACCGTGGCCGCCGACGTGAGCGCCCCCGACCTGGAGGCGGCCAACAACACCCGCCAGCTGGTCTACATGACCCACGCGATGAACAAGATCGAGGTCGCCGCCCGCATCCTCCAGGCGAACGGCCGCGGCCTGACGATCATGTTCTGCCGCACCAAGCGCGCCGCGCAGAAGGTCGCCGACGAGCTGGACTTCCGCGGGTTCGCGGTCGGCTCGGTCCACGGCGACCTCGGCCAGAACGCGCGCGAGCGGGCCCTGCGGGCCTTCCGCTCGGGGAAGATCGACGTGCTCGTCGCGACCGACGTGGCCGCGCGCGGCATCGACGTCCCCGACATCACGCACGTCATCAACTTCGACGCGCCCGAAGAGGCCGAGACCTACGTCCACCGCATCGGCCGCACCGGCCGCGCGGGCGCGACCGGCATCGCCGTCACGTTCCTGACGTGGGAGGACCTGCCCCGCTGGAAGATCATCGTCAAGGCCAACAACCTCGACCTGGGCGACCCGCTGGAGACGTACCACACCTCCGACCACCTGTACACCGACCTGGACATCCCCGAGGGCGCCCCGCCGGCGCTCCCGAGCGAGCTCCGCAAGCGCGACGGCCTCAGCGCCGAGCGCGAGGAGAACGTCGAGGGCGAGCCGCGCAAGAAGGGCGGCGGCCGAGGCCGCGGCCCGCGCGGACGCAGCCAGGGCGGCGGACGCGGACGCGGCGAGAGCGACCGCGGTCGCGGCGAG
>NZ_QFRW01000182.1 GCF_003265355.1 Glycomyces dulcitolivorans
CCGCGGCCAAGCCCGCGCACCGCAAGGTCCGCGGCTGGAACGTCGCGCCCGCCCCCGCGCCGGTGCAGCACTCGTTCCCCGCCGAGGGCGCCCTCGTCGCCGTGCCCTGGCACGCGCGCCTGCGCCGATTGCGGCCGGTCTACCGCCCTTCGGCGTGGACCGCGGCCGCCATGTGCGCCGCGGTCGCCGCCGTCTGGGTCTTCATGGGCCTGGGTTTCCTCGGGCAGGCCCTCGCCTCGGACTCGTGGGTGTTCCTGATCCTGGCCATCCCGGTCACGATCGCGGTCGCGATGATCGTCGTCGTCCAGACCTCCCGGGCGCTGCGCCGGCGCCCCGACAACGCCCCGCCCCCGCCCACGGGCCGGCTGATCATCGCGCTGCTGTTCGCCGCCGCCGTCATCGCCCTCGCCGGGCCCGCGACGCCGTGGGGCTGGGCCCTGGGCCTGTACGTCCTCACCGGCGCCGGCCTGGCATGGACCGTGAAGCGCCTGCGGTTCACCATCGCGCTGCGCCGCTCGGTCGGCGGGGCCCTGCGCCAGTTCAACGCGTTCGGGCCCGTCGGGACCCGCCCGAAGGCCGACCGGCCCACCGGGAAGCTCCTGCGCGAAGTCCTCACGAACCTGCCGGCGGCGCGCCTGTTCGTCGCGCTCCCGGCCGAGGAGGACACGCGGGTGCCGCACGCGATCGTCTGCGGCGACCGCATCGCGCTGCTGTGCGCGCCGGTCGGACGCGACAGCGCCGACGTCGACTCCGTCAACCTCCCCGAGGCCGTCAAAGCGCTCGACGCTGCCCTGCCCGACGCGCACGTCCAGGGGTGGGTCCTGTGGCCGACCCTGCCCGAGACCGCCCGCGCCGGCGAGGCCGCCGCCGTCCACGACGTCGCCGTCTCGCAGGCGGCGGCCGACATCGGCCTGTGGCTGGCCGACGGCGGCGCGGTCTACGACCTGCCGGTCCTCCAGGCGCTGCGGATGCGCCTCGCGGCGGTCCCGGCCCCGCGCTCGGGTGAACTGGGCGCCGTCGTCAGGGCCTGAAATCCTGCCCGCCGCAACGCGGGCGTGAGAAAACGCACCCTCCACACCGGCCCGTTTCGCCAGTACAGTGCAGGCAATGGACGCCACCGCCCGCGCCGACGCCATCGTCGCCGACCGCCTCCGCGCCGCCGCCGACCGCGAACCCGTGCCCGGCAAGGCCCACGGCGCCACGGCGGTCGAGATCGCCGCATCGATCAGCGCTGGTTCGGTGTTCGCGGACCGGTTCATCGGCGAGGTCGCCAGCGCGGTTCGCGGTACGGCGCTGGCTTTGGAGGCGGCCCGGCCGCACCCGACCGACTTGTGGGCGGCCGCCGCGGCGGCGCATCCGGATCCGTCGGTGTGGTTCGAGCAGGCGGTGCTGCTGGGGCATCCGGTGCATCCGCTCGCGCGCTCGCGCGGAGAGCTCACGGACGAAGAGATCCGCACTTATGCGCCGGAGCACGGGGCCCGGTTCGATCTGGGGCTTTACTATCGCGAGGACCTGCGTGAGCCCGCGGTGTGGCTGTCGACCTGCGGGCGCACCGGGCAGCTCCCGGTCCACCCGTGGCAGGCGGCCCGGCACGGCCTGACCGGTCCGGTGCGGGTCTTCGCAGGCGCCGCGCCGTTGATGAGCCTGCGCACGGTCTCGGTCGGCGACCTCCAGATCAAGACCGCCGTAGACCTCCAGCTGACCTCGGCGGTCCGCCACGTCTCGGCCGCATCGGTCCGCAACGGCCCGATGCTGACCCGCCTGCTCAAGGACCCCGCCGCCGCGCACGGCATCGCGATCCTGCCCGAGCGGGCCGCGATCGCCGAAGGCCCCGACGGCGAACCGCAGCCGCACCTGGCGGCGATCGTGCGTCCCGCCCCGCACCTCATCGGCCACCCCCGGGCGGTCCCGCTCGCGGCCCTCGCTGAGACGTGTCCATCGGATGGGCGGCCGATCGCCGTGGCGTTCACCGGGGACGACCCCGAGGCGTGGTGGGAGGCGTTCGTGCCGGTGGCGCTGGCGCCGCTGCGGCTGTTCGCCGCCACCGGTGTCGCGCTCGAAGCGCACGGGCAGAACACGCTCGCCTCCTTCACCGGGGACCTGCCGACGGGCCTCGTCTACCGGGACTTCGGGGGCGTGCGCGTGCCGCCCGGAGGCTTCCCCGGGATCGTCGGCGACCTTCCCGAACCCGACCGTGAAGCGCGCCTTCGGAAACTCCTGGCGGCGCTGTTCCCGACGACGCTGACCGCGATCGTCGAGGTGTTCGCCGCGTGGTCGGACACCGACCCCGGGAAGTGGTGGGCCGCTGTCGCCGCCGCGGTGCGCGACCTCGGTCTGGAGCCGTGGATCGCGGATGCGGTGCTGCGTGATCCGTGGCCGATCAAGGCGACCACGGCGATGCGCTTGGCGCAGAATTCGACCGAGGACATCTGGGTCCGGGTCGGCAACCCGCTGGCGGCGGCGTGAACCTCACCGACCAGATCCTGGCCGCGGCCTGGCGCGAGGACCTGAACGGGCACCGCACCGGGCCCGCGCCGGTCCATGAGGGCCCGTTCAACCAGCTCGACTACCCCGACCGCGGCGGCGACGACGGGGACGCGGTGAAGGCGCTGGAGGCGATCCTGGGCGAGCCGGTCCCCGCGCACCTGGTCGCGGAGCTGGAGTCGGCGCGCACCGGCCGGGCCCTGGCGCACGAGAGAGCCGCGGTGCGCCGCCGGCACTTCGCGACCCTCGCCGACCGAGCCGGGGCGCCGAGCCTGGCGAAGCTCATCGCGGCGTGCAGGAGCGACGTCGATGCGACCGCGCGGCTGCTCGAAACGCTCGCGACCGACGGGCACCAGCTCCACCCGTGCGCGCGCACCCGCCTGGGCTGGAACCGGACCGACCTGGAGCGGTACGACCTGGAGACGCCCCGGCCGATCCGGGTCCGCCTCATCGCAGACCGGGCCGGCGTCCTCGAATACTCGGGGGCGGACTTCCGCGAGCATCCGATGCTCGCGGGCCTCGACCTGAGCGACCCGGTGGTCCCGGTGCACCCGTGGCAGCTCGAACACCGCATCCTCCCCTCCTATGGGGAGCTGTTCGCCGACGGGCGCCTGGTCGTGCTCGACGAGACGGTGCCGGCGTGGCCGACCGCCGCGATCCGGACCCTCGCCGGGCACCGCGATCCCGGGTTCTTGAAACTCGCGGTCGGCATCCACATCACCTCGACGCGCCGGGACATCTCCCCAGCCACGGCGCTGCTCGCGCCGCTCCTGTCCGGGCACCTCACCGGGCTCGAAGCGCAAGGGCCGCACCGGCTGCTGCCGGACCTGTCGGGGGCGTGGCTGCCCGGGCGCCGGGACCTGACTGCGATCGCCCGCGCGCCCCTGTCGGCGGTCGTCCCGGCGGGTGCGGTGTGCGTGCCGGCGACGGCGCTGGCGGCCGTGTCGCCGGTGACGGGGGTGAGCGTGGCGGCCGAGTACGCCGACTGGCACGGCGACCCGGCGGCCTGGCTGCGCGCCTACGCGGGCCTGTTCGTGCCGCCGGTGCTCGCGAAGGCGGCCATGGGGATCGGCCTGGAGGCGCATTTGCAGAACAGCCTGGTGGCCATGGACGGGCCGGTGCCGGTCGCGGCGGTCTCGCGGGACCTGGGCGGGGCCCGGTTGCATCTGCCGACGGTGCCGTTCCGGGTGGTGCTGCCCGAGGGGAGCCCGGTGAACGCGGTCTCGCTCGACCAGGTGCGCGCGAAGGTGGCGTACACGCTGTTCCAGAACCACCTCGCGGCGCTGGTGATCGCCCTGGAGCGCGATGCGGGCCTGGATGCGGGGGCGTTCTGGGCGGACCTGGCCGACCTGATCGCCTCGCTTGACCTGCCTGCGGCCGACCGCGACTGCTATCTTGCGCCGCAGTTGCCGACGAAGGCGCTGCTGTCGATGCGATTGGCGCCGGGCCGCGAGATCGAAGCGCCCGTCGACAACCCCCTCGCTCGGGGCCGGTCGTGAACGGGCCGGTCCCTGCGAAGGTGGCCGCTGCGGTGGCGGCGCTCGATTCGCCGTCGAGCGCATGGATCTACGACCCCGCCGTGTTCACCGCAAGGTTGGGGGCGGTGCGGGCGGCGCTGCCGGACTGGACGGTCCTGTATGCGATGAAGGCGTGCGCGAACCCGGCGATCGTGGCCGCGGCCGCGCGGGACGCGGACGGGATCGAGTGCGCCTCCGGCGGCGAACTGGCCGCGGCGATCAGTGCGGGCGCGGGCCGGGTGGCGTTCTCGGGGCCGGCGAAGACCCCGGCGGACCTGGCAGCCGCCGCAATATGTGACATTCCACTGTGCGTGCACGTGGAGGGCCCGCGCGAACTCGACCTCCTCGCCGCGGCCGGATACAAAGGGCCGATCGCACTGCGGGTCAACCGCGGCCGGGCCCTGCCCGGGTCGCATCAGATGACGGGGGCGCCGACGCCGTTCGGCATGGACGAGCCCGCCGCCCTCGCCGCGGTCGAACAGGCGCTGCGGCTCGGTCTCGACGTGGCCGGGTTCCACCTCCACGCGGTCTCGAACTGCCTCGACGCCGCCGCGTACGCCGATCATGTCCTCGACGCCCTCGACTGGTCGCGGCGGTCGGCGGCGGGCCGGTTCGACCTGCGGTACGTGAACGTCGGCGGGGGTCTGGGCGCGGATCCGCGGGGGGACGTGATCGACCTCGACGCCCTCGCCGAAGCACTCGGGGATGTCCCGGGCCGGTACTTGGCGGCGGGGGTCGAGCTGGTCGTGGAGCCGGGCCGGTACCTGGCGGCCGCAGCGGGCTGGTACGTCGCGGAGGTCGTCGACGTGAAGACCGTGGCCGGTCAGGCGTTCGCGCTGGTGCGAGGGGGCACGCACCACTTCCGACTGCCGGCGGCGTGGGGCTACGCGCACCCGTTCCAGGTCGTGCAGGGGCCGCGCACGGGCGCGGTCCTGTCCGATGTGGAGGTCCGGGTGTGCGGGGAGCTGTGCACCCCCAGGGACGTCCTCAACGGAGGCCAAAGGGTCTCGTCGATCGGGACCGGGGACCGCCTCGTGTTCGCGAACGCCGGTGCGTACGGTTGGGAGATCTCGCACGACCGGTTCCTGGGCCACCGGGGCCCCGACTTGGTCGTCATCGACTGATCGGCTGATCCGCAAACGCTCGCCATGCGTCTACTATGAAGGGCCCTAGCGTGCCCGGTCCGTCCCGACCAGGTGCGCTACCGCCTCGATCCCCCCATTGAGGAGTCCGTATGCCGAATCGGCGTTTTGCCCGGCGGACCCATCGCGAAGCGGCGCGGCTCGCCGCCGCCGGCGACCACCCGGCCGCCCAGGCCGCGTTCGCCGCCGCCGCGGTCGAGTACCGCGACCGCCTCGCCGCCCATCCCGGCGACCGGGCGTCCCGCGAGGACTACGCCGATCTGCTCGCCTC
>NZ_QFRW01000183.1 GCF_003265355.1 Glycomyces dulcitolivorans
ACCGGCCGCGGGCGGCGAAGCGCGGACCGGGCCCCCTCGGCCCGGTCCGCGTCACCCGTCCGGGCGCTGCGGCCGTGCGACGGGCCGTCAGACCCTGGCAGTGAGCCTAAACGAGAGAACAAATCGTGTAAAGGGTCCGTACCGGATTAATAGATCAGTGAATGGCCAACTACCGCTAAGCGTCCCAAATAGACGAACGGGCCGAGGCGCCGCGCGCCGGTGGCGCGCAGGGCTTCGGCCCGTCCTGGTCAGCGGCCGGGGCCGCTCACGGGGTTACAGGTAGGTGTAGAGCAGCCGGTTGGGGCTGCCGCTGCCGGGGCTGGTCACGACGCCGGTGGTGGCGTTCGAGGTGATCCAGCTGGTCACCGCGGACGGCGACGCGCTCGGGTTGGCCTGGAGGTACAGCGCGGCCACGCCCGCGACGTGCGGGGAGGCCATCGAGGTGCCCGAGATGGTGTTGGTGGCGGAGGTGGAGGTGTACCACGCCGAGGTGATCGACGAGCCGGGCGCGAAGATGTCCACGCACGAGCCGTAGTTCGAGTAGCTGGCGCGGGCGTCGGTCGAGGTGGTCGCACCGACGGTGATGGCAGACGGGGTCGAGGCCGGCGAGTAGTTGCAGGCGTTCGCGGCAGAATTCCCGGCCGCGACCACGAAGGTGACGCCGGAGGTGACCGCCGAGGCGACCGCGTTGTTCAGCGACGCCGAGTAGCCGCCGCCGAGGCTCATGTTGGCCACGGCCGGCTTGATGGCGTTGGTGCGGACCCAGTTGATGCCGGAGATGACCCCGGCGGTGGTGCCGGAGCCGGCGTTGTCGAGGACGCGCACCGCGTGGAGCGTGACGCCCTTGGCCACACCGTAGGTGGTGCCGCCGACGGTCCCGGCGACGTGGGTGCCGTGGCCGTTGCCGTCCTGCGGGGTCGAGTCGTTCTGGATGAAGTCGTAGCCCGCGCCGACCCGCCCGGTGAACTGGGAGTGGGAGGCGTTGATGCCGGTGTCGACGATGTACGCGTGGACGCCCGCACCGGTGTAGTTGTAGGTGTAGGTGCCCGACAGCGGCCGTGCGCGCTGGTCGATGCGGTCGATGCCCCAGGTCGCGCCGGTCTGCGTGGCCTGGGTGGTGAACGCGGCGTTCTGCTCGACGAACGCGACGCCGTCCTGCGCGGCGATCTCCCGGGCTTCGAGCTCGGTCGACTCCACGAGGAACGCGTCGACGCCCTTGTAGGTCTCGACGACATCGGCGCCGCCGCCTTCGACGCTCTTGACCTGCGTCGAGAACGAGGCGTCGTCTTCGAGGACGACGATGTACTCGCCCGCGATGGCGCCGGCGGCGTCGTCGCCGAGGATCGAGCCGTACTTCGGCTCGGCTTCGGCGGAGGTGGCGGTGAACGCGAGCGCAGTCAGCGCCGCGGCGGTGAGCGCCGCTGCGGCGCTCATCCTCTTTCTGATGGGTGACATGGACATTCGATCCCTTCGGGTGGTCCCGGCGCGTCCGTTGCCGGGACGGGAGTGTGGGAACTGCGGGGACCGGATTCGGGGTCGCCGGTCCGGAGTGGACCATAGACGCCGAGTCTCGGGGGCGGGTGCCGGAGGGCCCGGTCGCGCAACTGCCGGGACGGTGCGACGGCTCCAGGTCGCGGTGTCCTGCGCTGCGGCCGACGGGGAGGGCCCGTCCGGCTCCCGCTATTCAGTTGTCGGGGGAATCAGATCGCGAGGGTCCAGCTGTTCAAGGTGCCGGAGTCCCCGGAGTAGGCGTCGGCGATCCGCAGCGTCCACGTCCCCGTGGAGGCCTCGCTCGACAGGTTCACCGTGTAGGTCGCGATGACGTTGTCGGCCGAGTCGCCGCTGGAGGAGGTCTTGAGCGTGTAGCTGGTCCCGTCGGGGGCGATCAGGTAGATCGCGAGGTCGCCGCGCCACGTGTGCGTGATGTTCACGGCGACGGTGCTGGTGGCGCTGGCGGCGCCGTCGCAGGTGAGCGCCAGGGTCGAGTTGACGGTGGCCCGGTCGGCGATCGCGGTCGCGGTGGAGTTGGTGCCGGTGCAGTCGCTCGGCTCGGGGTCGGTGCCCCCGCCGTCCTCGGTCCCGGTGTACAGCAGCAGGTTCGGGCTGCCCTGGACGTCGGAGACGCGGTCGGCGGCGGCGTTGCCGGTGATCCACTCGGCCACGTCGTCGGTGGTCGCACTCGGGTTGAGCCCCAGGTAGACCGCGGCGGCGCCCGCGACGTGCGGGGAGGCCATCGAGGTGCCGGAGATCGTGTTGGTCGCGGTGTTCGAGGAGTACCACGCGGAGGTGATGTCCACGCCGGGCGCGAACACGTCGACGCACGAGCCGTAGTTGGAGAAGTAGGCGCGGGTGTCGGTGTCGTCGCTGGCGGCCACGGTGATCGCCGACGGCGCGGACGCGGGGGACACGTTGCAGGCGTCCTGGTCCTCGTTGCCGGCGGCGACCGCGAAGGTCACGCCGGCGTCCACGGCGGCCTCGACCGCGTTGTTCAGCGACGCCGAGTAGCCGCCGCCGAGGCTCATGTTCGCCACGGCCGGCTCGATCGCGTTGGCGGCGACCCAGTTGATGCCGTTGACGACGCCGGCGGTGGTGCCCGAGCCGGCGTTGTCGAGGACGCGGACCGCGTGCAGGGTCGCGCTCTTGGCGACGCCGTACGTGGTGCCGGCGACGGTGCCCGCGACGTGGGTGCCGTGGCCGTTGCCGTCCTGCGGGGTCGAGTCGTTCTGGATGAAGTCGTAGCCGGCCCCGACCCGCCCGGTGAACTCGGTGTGCGAGGCGTTGATGCCGGTGTCGACGATGTAGGCGTGCACGCCCGAGCCGTTGCCGAGGTACTCGTAGTCCCCGTCCAGGGGCAGGTCGAGCTGGTCGATGCGGTCCAGGCCCCAGGTCGCGCCGGTCTGCACGTCGGCGACCGAGACGACCGCGTTCGGCTCGACGAACGCGACGCCGTCGAGTGCGGCGATCTCCTTCGCCTGCGCCTCAGAGGATTCGACGAGGTACGCGCCGACCTCGCCGTAGGACTGGACGACGTCGGCGCCGCCGCCCTCGATGCTCTTGACCTGCGTCGAGAACGAGGCGTCCTCGTCGAGGACGACGAGGTACTCGCCGGGGACGACGTCGGCGGAGGCGGCGCTCTGGATCTCGCCGAGCGGCTCGGCCTGGGCGGCGAGGCCGCCGAAGGTGATCGTGCCGACGGCCGCGGCGCCTGCGAGCGCTGCGGCTGATATTCGGCGGACGGAACGGTGCGAGACGGTCATAGGGGGGTACTCCCTCTCGGTTCAGTTGTTCACCGCGCGAAGCGAAAAGATGGGGACGCATCCGTGCGGAAGACACAGTTCGGTGGAACCGGCCCTTTCGGGCTTTCAAACCGAGGTTAGGGAAGTCACAACATAAAGTGAAGACCCTGGAAGACCCCCATAAATCAGTGAATGAAGAGTCGGTTACCAACCGGTATGGGGGCGTAATACAGTGGTAGGATGTTTGGCTCCGTTATGGAGCCGTGATCCGCTGCGATTCCCAGCGTTCGACTGGGAATCGTCTAGGGCCGCAACGGGACCAAGCCTACTCGGCGAGCTCCATCCACCGCTCCTCGATCTCGTCCTTCTCCGACTCCAGCGCCGACAGCCGCCCCTGAAGTTCCGCGAGCTTCGCGGGGTCGGTGGCGAACTCGGCCATCTCCCCGTGCACCCCCGCGATCTTCTCGTCGGTCTTCTCCAGGCGCCGCTCCAGTTTGGACAGCTCCTTCTGCACGGCCCGGTCCACCGCCCCCGACGGCTTCGGCGCCGCCGCCTGCGCTGCGGCCGCGGGCCTCTCGACCGCGTTGGCGCCCTTGGCGACCTCGCCGCGCCGCTCCAGGTACTCCTCGACGCCCCGCGGCAGCATCCGCAGCCGCCGGTCGCCCAGCAGCGCCCACGTCTCGTCCGAGACCCGCTCGGTGAAGTACCGGTCGTGGCTGACCACGACCATCGTCCCCGCCCAGTCGTCGAGCAGGTCCTCCAGCTGCGTCAAGGTCTCGATGTCGAGGTCGTTCGTCGGCTCGTCGAGGAACAGCACGTTCGGCTCGGCCATCAAGAGGCGCGCGACCTGGAGGCGGCGGCGCTGCCCGCCGGAGAGGTCCCGCACAAAGGTGCGCTGGCGGCCGCCGACGAACCCGAGGCGCTCGGCGAGCTGCCCGGCGCTCATCTCCTTCTTGCCGAACTGGACCCGCTTGGCCACCAGCTCGATCGCTTCGAGGACCCGCCAGGACCCGTCGAGGTCCTCCATGTGCTGGGTCAGCCACGCGAGCTTGACGGTGCGCCCGACCTTGATGCGGCCCTTGGCCGGCTGCTTGTCGTCGATGGCCTCGGCGAGGGTGCGCAGCAGCGAGGTCTTCCCGGCGCCGTTGACGCCCAGGAGCCCGATCCGCTTGCCCGGGCCCAGGATCCAGTCGAGGTTCTCCAGGAGCGTCTGGTCCCCGGCCTTGACGGTGACGTCGACGGCCTCGAACACGGTCTTGCCCAGGCGCCCGGTCGCGAACGAGACGAGTTCGGCGGTGTCGCGCGGCGGCGGCTCGTTCGCGATGAGCTCGTTGGCGGCGTCGATGCGGAACTTCGACTTCGACGTGCGCGCCTTGGGGCCGCGGCGCAGCCACGCGAGCTCCTTGCGCATGAGGTTCTGGCGCTTCTCCTCGGCGACGTTCGCCTGCCGCTCGCGCTCGGCGCGCGAGAGCACGTACGCCGAATAGCCGCCGTCGTACTCGAACACGTTGCCGCGCTGGACGTCCCAGATGCGGTCGCAGATCTCGTCGAGGAACCACCGGTCGTGCGTGACGACGACGATCGCCGCGCGGGTCGCGTTCAGGTGCCCGGCGAGCCAGGCGATGCCCTCGATGTCGAGGTGGTTGGTCGGCTCGTCGAGGAGCAGCAGGTCGGCGTCGGCGGTGAGGACCCGCGCCAGGTCGGTGCGGCGCCGCTCGCCGCCCGACAGGACCCCGATCCGCGAGTCGAGCCCCTCGGGCAGGACGGGCGCGTCGAGGCCGCCGAACAGGCCGGTGAGGATCTCGCGGACGCGCGGGTCGGAGGCCCACTCGTGGGCGTCGAGGCCGCCGAAGAGGGCGTCGCGCACCGTCGCGGCGTCGTCGAGGCCGTCGGTCTGGCCGAGGACGGCCACGCGGGTGCCGCCGGTGTGGACGACGCGCCCCGAGTCGGGCTCGTCGGCGCGCGCGATGAGGCGCAGCAGCGTCGACTTCCCGTCGCCGTTGCGGCCGACGACGCCGACGCGCTGGGAGGCGGCGATGCCGAGGGAGACCTTGTCGAGGACGACCTGGTCGGGGTAGGCCTTCGAGACGGTTTCGAGGTTGACGAGATTGGGCGCTGACACGTGGGACAACACTACCCGCAGCCCCGGGCCGCACCCCGGCCGTGGTGAGCGGGCGTGCGGCGGCCCGCGCCGCGCGGGCCCGCG
>NZ_QFRW01000184.1 GCF_003265355.1 Glycomyces dulcitolivorans
CGATCGTGTAGGCCGCGCCGGCCGCGGCCGCGCGCTCCACGTGCCCGACCGAGACGACCGTGCCCGCGCCCACCAGGTGCCCGCGCGGCGCGGCGGCCTTCACCGCCGCCGCCAGGGCCTCCTCCTGGCCCGGCTGCCCGATCGGCACCTCGACCAGGTCGATCCCGGCGTCCCACAGCCGCTCCGAGAGCGCCACGGTCTCGTCGGCGGGCAGGCCCCGCCAGATCGCCATGACGCGCTGCCCGGCGAAGAGGCGGTCGAAGAATGCGCCTTGGTCAAGGGTCACTGGTCCTCCAGGATGGCTCGAACGGTCTCAGGTGCAGGCGGGGGCGCGAGGTCCCCGACGGTCTGGAGGGCCCCGGCCGCGAGCCGGTGCCCCAATCGCATCGACGCCGCGGCCGAAGCGCCGCGCAGGCGCCCGAACAGGAACCCGGCCGCGAACGCGTCCCCGGCGCCCACCGGCTCGACCACGTCGACCGGCTCCGCGGGGGAGTAGTGGCGCGCCTCGCCCTCGAACGCGGTCACGCCGTTCCCGCCGTCCTTGACGACGAGCACGCCAGCGCCCGGCACGACCTCGCGCACGTCCTCCACGGTCTTCACGCCCCACAGGGTCTGCGCCTCGTCGAGGCCCACGAACGCGACGTCCGCCGCCCCCGCGAGCCGCGCCAGCACCGGCCCGGCCTCCTCGACCGGCCACAGCGCCGGCCGGTAGTTCACGTCGAAGCTCACCGTCGCGGCCCCGAGCGCCCGCTCGACCAGGAGCTCCTCGACCAGCGCCGCGCACGAGGCCGACAGCGCAGGGGTGATGCCCGACAGGTGCAGGATCCGCGGCGCCCCGACCCCGGCCAGGTGCCCCGGCCCCATTGTCGAGGCCGCCGAGCCGCGCCGGTAGTAGTGGACGACCGTGCCGTCCGGGCCCGGGTCCTTGAAGTACACGCCCGTCGGCCGAGACGGCTCCACCGCCACGCCCGCGCAGTCCACGCCCGCGGCCTCCAGGACGTCGCGGATGCGCAGCCCGAACGGGTCCGCGCCGACCTTCCCGTGCCAGGCGGCGCGCGCGCCCAGCCGGGCCAGCGCGACCGCGACGTTCGATTCGGCGCCGGCCACGCCGGCGTGCAGCTCGACAGCCGTGCGCAGGGGGCCGGCGGTCGCGGGTGCGAACACGCACATCGACTCGCCGAGGCACAGGACGTCCAACAAGGGGGCTCCCTTCGTCCGCGGTCGTCCGCGGTCGGGGTCGGGTCGGGACCGACTCAGCCTACCCAGTGGAAAGCGCATTCTCAAAGCCGCGTTCGGCCTCCGTCCCGCGTAGACTGAAACCGCCGGCCTCTCCTGATGGGGGCGAACATGATCGACGTGCGCCTGGTCAAGCTCTTCGCCTGGGTCATCGGAGTGCTTATGCTCCTGTGGCTGCTCGCCGAATGCCTCGGCGGCACCGACGAGGCCGACCCCCGCAACCAGGACCCCGACCGCGACACCGAGCAGTACGCCGCCGACTGCGACCGCACCTGGCAGACCCTCGACCTCGTCGGCGAAGCCGACGCGGCGAACCTCGACTCCGTCCTCGACCAGATGGAGGCCCTCGGCAACGAGATCGAGGACCCCGGCCTCAAGACCCTCGCCGCCGCCTACGCCCTCGACGTCCAGGACCTCGTCGCCGCCACCGCCCCCGGCGAACTCGACGACGCCCGCGCCCAGTACCAGGACTCCGCCTCCTTCAACCTCGCCCTGCGCTGCCCCGTCACCTGACCCCCGGCCCGCCCCGGGCCACCGTGACGCAGCGCCACAACCCGACCCGCCCCGTTCCCGCGCTAAACCACCAGAAACCTCCCATAACGGTTCGCGCGTTTGGGTTCGGGCCCCCGCTTGTGGCAAAATGGCACGTCTGCCTTCCCACCGTAGGAGCCTCGTTGCCACCCAGCGAACTGCACGCCACCTTCCTGCCCGACCACGCCTCCCCGGCCGACGGGCGGCTCCTGTTCTTCGGCGGCGCGCGACCGGAGCACGTGGTGGCCGAGCTCGGACTGCCCCCCGGCGACCCCGTCGACGCCGAGCTCTACCTCGACGGCACCCTCACCGAGGTCGCCGGCGTCGCGATGCCCGTCCGCCCCGTCCTCCCCGCGCTCACCCGCATCGCCTCCCGCCCCGACATCACCGAATCGGTCGCCGTCTGGGCCCGCATCGCCAACGCCGTCGACGACGACAAGTTCGACGACCTCGACCGCATCGCCGGCGAACTCCCCCCCGAAGGCCACTGCGCCCCCCACTCCGAAGGCCACGTCTGGACCGCCAAAGCCCTCGTCGGCGCCTTCGTCGAGTCCTACACCGAACTCCTGCGCTCCGACTCCGGACTCAACCTCCGCCTCATCACCGCCCAGCACGCCGACCCCGGCGACGTCCGCGTCAACGCCGACCTCCGCCGCTACCAGTCCCACGGCATCGCCTGGCTCGAAGCCGCCGCCGCCGGCGGCGCCGGCGTCATCCTCGCCGACGACATGGGCCTCGGCAAGACCCTCCAGTCCATCGGCCTCCTCGTCCGCCGCCCCGGCATCGCCCCCCACCTCGTCGTCTGCCCCACCTCCCTCGTCGGCAACTGGCAGCGCGAGATCGCCCGCTTCGCCCCCCAGCTGACCGTCCACCTCCACCACGGCCCCGCCCGCACCAAGTCCCCGGCCCCCCTCGCCGACGCCGACGTCGTCGTCACCTCCTACTCGATCGCCCTGCGCGACATCAAACTGCTGCGCTCCATCGGCTGGGACATCATCGTCATCGACGAGGCCCAGGCCATCAAGAACCACCGCTCCCGCACCGCCGGCGCCGTCCGCGACCTCACCGGCCGCGTCCGCATCGCCCTCACCGGCACCCCCGTCGAGAACCACCTCGCCGAACTCTGGTCGATCTCCGAATTCGTCAACCCCGGGCTCCTCGGCATCCAGGCCGACTTCAAACGCCGCTTCGCCGACCCCATCGAGATCGGCCGCGACCCCGTCGCCGCCGCCACCCTCCGCGCCCGCATCGACCCCGTCGTCCTGCGCCGCATGAAAGAAGACGTCGCCGCCGACCTGCCCCCCAAGATCGAATCCGTCGTCGCCTGCACCATGACCGACGAACAGGCCGGCCTCTACCGCGAAGCCATCCGCGAAGCCTTCGACGAGGGCCTCGGCGACGGCATCACCCGCCGCGGCCGCGTCCTCAAACTCCTCACCCGCCTCAAGCAGATCTGCAACCACCCCGCCCAGTACGTCGGCGTCGGGGACGGCGGCCTCGCCGAACGCTCCGGCAAACTCGACCGCGTCACCGAGATGCTCACCGAAGTCGTCGACGAAGGCGACAAGACCCTCATCTTCACCCAGTACCGGCAGATGGGCGAACTCCTCACCCGCCACCTCGAAGCCGAACTCGGCGTCGCCGCCCCCTTCCTCCACGGCGGCCTCGACCAGCCCGCCCGCGACAAGCTCGTCGACGAGTTCCAGACCGTCCCCGGCCCCGCGATCCTCCTGGTGTCCCTGCGCGCCGGCGGCACCGGCCTCAACCTCACCGGCGCCTCCCACGTCGTCCACTACGACCGCTGGTGGAACCCCGCCGTCGAAGACCAGGCCACCGACCGCGCCCATCGCATCGGCCAGACCCAGACCGTCCACGTCCACAAGCTCGTCACCGCCGGCTCCCTCGAAGAACGCGTGGACGAACTCCTCGCCCGCAAGAGGGCCATCGCCGAAGCCGTCGTCGGCTCCGGCGAGGACTGGCTCGGCGAACTCGACGACTCCCAGCTGCGCAAACTCATCGAACTCGACGACGACGGAGGCCACCTGTGAGCGACCCGTACGGCCGGACCTGGTGGGGCCGAAAATGGTGGCGCGCCCTGGAGACCATCGGCCTCAACTACCCCGACCAGCGCATCGTCAAAGGCCGCGCCCTCGCCGGACACGGCGCCGTCACCGGCACGGCCATCGAACCCGGCCTCGTCTCCGGCACCGTCGCCGACACCACCGGCACCTTCGACGCCTCCATCTCCATCCCCGTCTACAACGCCTCCGCCTGGACCGCCGGCATGACCGCCCTGTCCCTCTCGCCCTCCTGCGTGGCCGGACTCCTCGCCGGACGCCTGCCCAAACGCATCGACGACGTCCTCGCCGAGACCGGGATGCGCCTGCTGCCCAAGAAGTTCGTCACCGAGGACCACAACCGGATCACCACCTCCTGCGGCTGCGCCGACACCCGCGAGGTCTGCGCCCACATCATGGCGCTGGCCCTGGTCAGCGCCGCCAGGATGGACGACGACCCGTGGCTGGTCCTGCTGCTGCGCGGCGGCCCCACCCGCGACCTCGCCGGGCGCCTGCGCGCGGCGCGGCTCGCCAGCATGGAGGCCGCGCAGCCCGTCGCGTGAGCGTCGTCCCCATGAGCGCGGTTCTCACCGTTTCTTGAACCGGACGACACGGGGAGTTGAGGTTCCCCCCATAGCGTCCCGGCCATGCCGAACCCGCGCGACGACAGCGGCACCGCACTCCTGCGGCGCCGCACCCTCCTGCGCCTCACCGTCCCGGTCGCGGTCGCTGCGGCCGGGACCGCGGCGCTCCTGCCCCTCCTCGGGAACCGAGACGGCGGTACCGGCGCCGCCGACACCCCAACGCCCGCAGGCGAACCCGGCGGCCTCGGCTCCGACCCCGCCACCCGCGCCGCGGCCGCCGAGACGACCTACGCCGACACCCTCACCGCCCGCCTCGCCGAACGGATCGACGCGCACCTGGCCGACACCGGCACGGCCGCCGACGTCTCCGCCGCCGCCTCCCGCGGCGCCCTCCAGATCACCTACAACCCCGACCGGCGCCACGACACCGCCTCGATCGTCAAAGCCCAGCTCCTCGTCATGGCCCTGCGCCACTACGGAGCCGTCGCCGACGCCCCCGACACGCGCCTGCGCACGATGATCACCGCCTCCGACAACGCCGCCGCCACCGCCGTCTACGACTCCCTCGGCGGCGCCGACGCCCTCGTCCAGGCCTGCGCCGACTACGGCATGACCGCCACCGAACCGCAGCAGGACGCCTGGGGCCTCACCGAGACCACCGCCCCCGACCAGCTCACCCTCCTCGGCCACGCCCTCTACGAGGGCCTCCTCGACGCCGACCAGGTCGCCTACGCCCGCGACCTCATGTCCTCGGTCGCCGGCTCCCAGGACTGGGGCGTCTCCGCCGCCGCGGCCGACGGCGAGGCCGTCTGGCTCAAGAACGGCTGGGACACCCGCACCGCCCTCGGCGGCCTCTGGGTCGTCAACACCATCGGAGTCCTCGCCGGCGACACCGACACCCCGACCCGGATCGCGGTCCTCACCAGCGGCGCCTCCTCGCAGTCCGAGGGCGTGGCCCTGGTGGAAGCCGTCGCGGGCCTGGCGAGGTCGGTCCTCGACGGCGACTGAAGCGGTCCGGAAGACGACGAGGGCCGCCGACCGCGAACGCGGTC
>NZ_QFRW01000185.1 GCF_003265355.1 Glycomyces dulcitolivorans
ACGGACGCGCGCACCGTCCCCGCCGACGAGCTGCCGTCGACGACCCCGCCCCAGGACGGCCCGCCCGCGACGCACCGCTGGGCCGACCGCGACCCGGTCGCGGCCGAGCGGCTGTCGGCCGCCCGCGAGGTGGTCGCCGAGATCGCCGAGAAGCACCACCTCCCGGCCGAGAACCTCATCGCGCCCGCGCTGGTGCGGGGCCTGGCGTGGGAGCCGCCGAAGCGGGTCACCGAGCGGCACGTGCGCACGGTCCTGGCCGAGGGCGGCGCGCGCGAGTGGCAGGTCGAGCTCCTCGCCGAGGGGCTGACCGAGGCACTGCAGGACTGAGCGACCGATTCTGGGAACGGCCCCGCCGAGGCGGGGCCTTCGCCGTATCGTGAGCTGCGCAAACGTTTCCCGGAAGACGGATGCGCGACACGCCCCGGGGGGCCGTGACATCGAACTTACTTGCGGGTAACATTCGTTGTGACGTTGCATACCCAAAGGAGGGGCTGGCGTGAACGACACCATCCGCGATGTCGTCTTCGTCGACGGGGTACGGACCCCGTTCGGCAAGGCGGGCAAACTCTTCGAGGACACCCGCGCGGACGACTTGATCATCCGCGCCATCAGGTCGCTGCTGCGCCGCAACCCGGGGCTGCCGCCTGAGCGGGTCGACGAGGTGGCCCTGGCGGCCACCACGCAGATCGGCGACCAGGGCCTCACACTCGGCCGCACCGCGGCGCTCCTGGCGGGCCTGCCCCGCTCGGTCCCCGGCTACTCGATCGACCGCATGTGCGCGGGCGCGATGACCGCGGTGACCAGCGTCGCCTCCGCCATCGCCTCCCGCCAGTACGACATCGCCATCGCCGGCGGCGTGGAGTCGATGTCGAACCACCCGATGGGCGAGGGCGCGGACCCCAACCCGCGCATCGTCGCCGAGCGCCTGGTCGACCCCGACGCCCTCCAGATGGGCGTCACGGCCGAGAACCTGCACGACCTGTACCCGCAGCTCACCAAGGAGCGCGCCGACGCGTACGCGGTGCAGACTCAAGCGCGCTACGCCGCCGCCGTCGACAAGCTGTCGGCCGACATCACCACGATGGCCGCCCGCTCGGACGAGGGCTGGACCGTCGCCACCGGCGACGAGCTGCCGCGCCCGGGGACGACCATGGAGGGGCTCGCGAACCTGCGCACCCCGTTCCGCCCGCACGGGCGCGTCACCGCGGGCACGTCCTCGCCGAACACCGACGGCGCCACCGCGTGCATCATCGCCGACGCCGAGACCGCCGCCGAGCTGGGCCTGCCGATCGCCATGAAGATGGTCGGCTTCGCGTTCGCGGGCGTCGACCCCGAGACCATGGGCGTCGGGCCGATCCCGTCCACGGAGAAGGCCCTCGCCCGCGCGGGCCTCACCATCGACGACATCGGCCTGTTCGAGCTCAACGAGGCCTTCGCCGTCCAGGTGCTGGCGTTCCTCGACCACTTCAAGATCGCCGACGACGACCCGCGGGTGAACCCGTGGGGCGGCGCGATCGCCATGGGCCACCCGCTCGCGTCCTCGGGCGTGCGCCTCATGACGCAGCTCGCCCGCCACTTCGCCGAGCGCCCCGAGGTGCGCTACGGCGTCACGGCCATGTGCGTCGGCCTCGGCCAGGGCGGCACGGTCATCTGGGAGAACCCGAACTTCAAGGGGGCCAACTAATGTCCGCGACTCCGCTTGACCTCCCCGACTTCGAGGAAGAGGTCGTCACCGAGTCCTACGTGCGCTTCCTGGAGCCCCGCGGGCTCGGGGGCAAGGCCGCGATCATCACGCTCGACAACGGCTTCGACCACACGAAGCCGTCCTCGTTCGGGCCCGGCGGCCTCAAGAGCCTGTGGCGCGCGATCGACGCCGTCGAGGCCGAGGACGGCGTCAAGCTCATCGCCGTCACCGGCAAGCCGTTCATCTTCCTGGCCGGCGCCGACATCAAGCTCATGCCGAGCCTGGAGACCCGCGAGCAGGGCCTCGCCCTGGCGCAGGCCGGGCACGCGCTCTACAAGCGGCTCAAGGACTCCGCGGTGCCGACGTTCGCGTTCGTGAACGGCACGGCCCTCGGCGGCGGCTTCGAGCTGGCCCTGCACTGCCACTACCGGACCGTGTCGACGACCGCTCTCGGCCTGGGCCTGCCCGAGGTCTCGATCGGGCTCATCCCCGGCTGGGGCGGCTCGCAGATCCTGCCGAACCTCATCGGGATCGAGAAGGCCGCGCAGGTCGTGGTCGGCAACCCGCTCAACCAGAACAAGATGCTCAAGGGCGCCGACCTGGTGCCGCTGGGCATCGCCGACGCCGAGTTCGAGGCCGCGGACTTCATCGAGGAGTCCCTGGACTGGGCCGTCAAGGTCGCCACCGGCCAGATCACCGTCGAGCGGGCCGAGATCGACCGCGACGCGTGGCCGCTCGTGATCGCGGGCGCCCGCAAGCTCGTGGACGAGCGCGTCCACAACGCCTCCGCCGCCGCGGTGCGGGCCCTGGACCTGCTCGAACTGGCGCAGCACGCCACGTTCGAGGAGGGGTCCCTCGCCGAGGACGAGGCGCTCGCCGACCTCGAAGCCGGACCGCAGTTCCAGTCGAGCATCTACGCGTTCAACCTGGTCCGCTCGCTCGGCAAGCGCCCCGAGGGCGCCCCGAGCCCGGGCCTGGCCAAGGAGGTCCGCAAGGTCGGCGTCGTCGGCGCCGGGCTCATGGCCGGCCAGATCGCGCTCATGTTCGCGCGCCGCCTCGAAGTACCCGTGGTCATGACCGACCTCGACGAGGAGCGGGCCCAGAAGGGCCTCGCGTACGTGCGGGCCGAGATCGACAAGCTCGAAGCGAAGGGCCGGACCTCGAAGCTCAAGGCCGCCAAGCTCCGCGCGCTCGTCACCGCCAGCTCGGACAAGTCGGTGTACGCCGACTGCGACCTGGTCATCGAGGCGGTCTTCGAGGAGCTGGGCGTCAAGCAGGCCGTGTTCGCCGAGGTCGAGTCGATCGTCTCGGACGAGGCGCTGCTGGTCACCAACACCTCCGGCCTGTCGGTCACCGCGATGGCGTCGGGGCTGAAGCACCCCGAGCGGCTCGTGGGCATGCACTTCTTCAACCCGGTGGCCGTCATGCCGCTCGTCGAGGTCATCGCGACCGAGTCGACCGACAAGGAGACCCTGGCGACCGCGTACGCGGTGGCGAAGAAGCTCAAGAAGACCGCGGTGGGCTCGGCCGACCGGCCGGCGTTCATCGTCAACCGGCTCCTGGGCCGCATGCTCGCCGAGGTCACCGGCGCGGTCGACGCGGGCACGCCCGTCGAGGTCGCCGACGTCTCCCTCGACGCGCTGGGCCTGCCGATGCGCCCGTTCGCGCTGCTGGAGCTCGTGGGCCTCCAGGTCGCCTGGCACCTGTGCCAGCACCTGAACGAGGACCTCGGGCCGCGGTTCCCCGCGTCGGAGAACCTGCGGAGGATGGCCGAGGCCGACTTCCCGGTGTTCGACGCCGCCGCCAAGGGCAAGGGGAAGCTGACGGAGGAGGCCAAGGCGGTCATCGCGCTCGGCGACTCGCCGTCGACGGCCGACGAGGTCGGGCAGCGCATCCTGCGCGGCCTGACCGAGGAGATCGGCCTCATGCTCGACGAGGGCGTCGTGCCCTCGGCCAAGCAGATCGACCTCGCGATGATCCTCGGCGCGGGCTTCCCGTTCTGGCTCGGCGGCCTCACGCCGTACCTGGACCGCGAGGGGATTTCTACCGATGTGACCGGAAAGCCGTTCGCGGAATAGCACCTCGTGTGCGCGGTCACATTATCTTTGCGGCGAGCCCGGACTCCTCCGAACGGATGAGTCCGGGCTCGTCCCGTGTCCCGACGGGGCGGGGCGGCAGCGAGGACGCGCTCGGGCGGGGGCGACGATAGGGCCGGTACCGGGCAAATGCCGTGGAGGCTACTCGCAAGTAAGGAAACCCCTTGCCACCTTGGTTTCCTTAGAGTTCTCTGGCTTTGACCTGCGGATTTCCGCCCCTAGGTTTGGCCAGTGCATTTTCGCAAGATCATCGAAGGCGTGACCGGTCCGGTCCGGAGCGCCGCTTCCGCGCTCTCCCGGCGACTCTTCAATGACGAGTCCGGCGAGCACCACCGATTCCGCCGCGTCGCGACCGTCGGCCTCGCCGCCGCGGTCTTCACCGGCTCGGGCGCCACCGCTGCGTGGGCCATCTCGAACACCGACGAGCCGGTCGAGGAGACCGCCGCCGTCGCCGAGGCCCCGGCCGAGACCACCGAGGAGGCCACCACCGAGGCCGCCACGGAGGCCCCCGCCCCCGCCACTGAAGAGGCGACCACCGAGGAAGCCACCGAAGAGGCCACGACCGAGGAACCCGCCGGCCCCGTCGACATCGACGTCTCCGACATCGACGACGAGCAGGAGGCCAACGCGGTCACCATCATCGAGACCGGCAAGGAGATGGGCTTCGACGAGAACGGCTGGGCCGTCGCCCTCGCCACCGCGATGCAGGAGGCGAAGCTCTACAACGCCGCCTCCGACTCGGTCCCCGAGTCCTGGGACTACACCGACTCCGACGTCCACTACGAGGACCACGACTCGGTCGGCATCTTCCAGCAGCGCACCTCGATGGGCTGGGGCTCGGTCGAGGAGCTCATGGACGTCTCCACCTCCGCGAGCAAGTTCTACGGCACCCTCGAAGACGTCGACGGCTGGGAGGACATGTCCATCGCCTCCGCCGCCCAGGCCGTCCAGGTCTCGGCCTACCCCGACTACTACGCCCAGTGGGAAGACCTCGCCTGGGACATCATCGACGCCTACGAGAGCGCGTCCTAAGAACCAATCCTCCTCCCGACGGAACGGGCCTCGCGGCTTCACCAACGCGAGGCCCGTTCCCATGTCCGGGGACTGTCGTACCTCCGAGGGATAATTAAATCCGGGGGTCCCTTAGGCGCCCCAATGTCGGGTGCCCTCCTTCTTTCGCTTCGCGGAATGTCGTACCCCCGCGGGATAATTAAGACCGGGGGTCCCTTGGGCGCTTCGATTCCGGGTGCGCTTCTTCGGGTTCGGCCCTGCCGGGCGTGGTCCGATTAGAGGAATCCTGAAGAAAACCAGGCCCCGTTCATGCCCGTCGGGGGGTGCTCGTTGTGGGATGTGCACAATCCGCGTCCGGTTTGCCGCGGCGGTGATTTGACAGCACCAGCACACTGTGCACATGACGACGTACAACTGCCCGCGCTGCGGGCGACCCTCGACGGCGGGCGGGTGCCCCGCCTGCGGCCGCGGGCCCGAGCCGCTCTTGCAGCGGCTCGGCGAGCTCGACGCGGTCCTGGCGTCGATGCCCGTGACGCTCAAGAGCCGCGCCGCCGTCGAGTCCGAGCGCACCGAGGTCCTCGACGGCCTCCGCGACGTGGCCGCCCGCCACCTCGCCGAGGCCGAGCGCCAGGCCCAGGCGACGCCCGCTCCGCAGCCCCCGGCGACGCCCGCCGCCGGAAACC
>NZ_QFRW01000186.1 GCF_003265355.1 Glycomyces dulcitolivorans
CGCCGCGGATGCGGCGGGCGCCCTGCCCGGTCAGACCCTCAGGCGCTCAAGCGCAATCAGGTCGCGATGTTCACCGTGGTCGAACTGACGGCCTCGCCGTCCGCCGTGTAGCCCAGGATCCCGAGGTAGCGCGAGTCCGCCTCCAGATCCGACCACGACAGCGCCAGCGAGTACTCGCCCGCGAGTGTCACCGCCTGCTCGGCCGGGGTCACCGAGAGGTTCCCCTCGTCCGAGGCCGGCACGGTCCACGCGTGCAGCACCACGTCCAGCGGCGACGGACCCGCGTACTCGTCGACGAACACCACGAACGTGTAACCGCCCGGCAGGTCGACCGTCTCGTTCGAACTGCCCGTCGCCGAGAGGCCGACCAGCGTCAGCTCGTCGCCCTCCTTCAGGTACACGAACACGTCGAGGTCGGTCCCCGCCGGGTGGTCGTCGTCGAACGTCGAGAACCGCACCTGCGCCGCATCGGCCGGCGTCGTGAACTCGAACGAGGCCACGTGCGAGTTCTCCGCCGGGGTGTCCGTCGGGAACGACGAGCCGTCCGGGTCCGACAGCGCCGCCGTCGAGACCTCGGAGGCCGCCAGGCCCGACACCGAGACGCCGAGCGTCCCGTCGAAGCCCGACACGCCCGTCAGCTCCTCGCTGCCCGAGGCGCCCGAGAACGTCACCTCGTCGGCCGCCGACAACTGCGACGGCCGCACCACGATCGGCGAGTACACCTCGTGGATCGTGCGGTGGCGCTTCTTCTCCACCCAGGTGATGTCGCCGAACGACCACTCGTCGAACGCGGCGTCCGTGCGCGTGATCGTCAGCGTGTACGACGCCGACGCGCCCGGCTCCAGCGTCAGCCGCGAGTTGTCCACCTCGACGTCGAAGCCCGCCGGAGCGGTGATCTCCGCGTTGTAGGTCGACTTCTTGTCCGACACGTTCGTGACCGTGCGGGTCACCTCGTACACGCCCGTCAGCTCCGCCACCGTCACCGACGGGTAGTTCAGCTGCGACGGGTCGATCGAACCGTACGAGTTGCACAGCGACTGGATCTTGTACGCCTCGTCCGTCCCGCACACGTACTGGACCCAGTCCACGACGTCCGAGTCGTACACCAGGCCCGGGTCGAACATCTCCGCGCCGTCCGCGTGACCGGCGCCGAAGTCGAACGGCGTCGCGTCCTCGGTGCCGCGCTGGATCGCGTCCCCGTCCTGGTCGGTCTGGTACGAGGTCGTCATGAGCGCCGACTTGACCGCCATCGGCGACCAGTCCGGGTGCGCCGACACCAGCAGCGCCGCCAGACCCGCGATGTGCGGGCTCGCCATCGACGTGCCCTGCGCGGTCGCGAAGTCGTTGCCCGCGTGGTTGTCCGGCGTGATGCCCGCCAGGACCTCCAGGCCGGGAGCCGTGACGTCCGGCTTCAGCAGGTTCTGACCCGCCGCCAGCGCCGGGCCGTTCGACGAGAACGCCGCCATGAACGGCGCGTTCTGGTCCTCCAGCTCCGACGTCTCGACCTCGACCTTGGGACGGCTCTTCGAAGCGATCCACGCCGTCAGGTCCTGGCCGTCCGAGTACGAGACGTGCACGACCGGAACGGACTGCGAGGTCACGACCGAGGCCGGGCCGCGCTCGTACTGGTCCACCACGATCAGCGCCAGGCCGCCCACGTCGAACACCTGGTCCGCGTTGGCCGCGAACGTGTTGCCGCGCACGCACACGATCGCGTAGCCCTCGGACTTCGCCGGGTCCAGCGTGCCCGCGTTGCAGGTGGCCGCAGCCGCCGGGTCCGCGTCGTCGTACGCCGCGTCCACCGCGAGCTTCACGGGCCACTCGGCCTCGCCGACGAGCGCCGCGACCTCGATGTCCGACCGGCCGAACTCCAGCTCGGTGCGGAAGGTCTGGTCGTGCGAGGACGCCGCGACCGTGGTCACCCACGGCTCCTGGTGGTCGACCGTGGAAGTCGGGCCGTCGTTGCCGGCGCTGGCGGCGACGAAGACGCCCGCCTGCGCGGCGGCGCGGAACGCCCAGGAGGTCGTGTCGAGGAACTCGGCGGTGCCGGTCGAGCCGACGGAGAAGTTGATGACGTCGACGCCGTTCTTCACCGCGTCATCGATGGCCTTGTTGATGTCGGCGCCGGCGCAGCCGGCGTCGGGCCAGCAGACCTTGTAGGCCGCGATGCGGGCGGCGGGGGCCAGGCCGGAGAACGTCCCGATCTTCTCGCCGTCGATCTCGACCCTGGTCTTGTAGTTGCCCGCGGCGGTGGTGGCCGTGTGGGTGCCGTGGCCGTCCGCGTCGCGCGGGGACGCGTAGCTGTCGGCGCCGAGGCCGCGCGAGTCGTACCAGCGCGCGCCGATGAGCTTGTTGTTGCACTCGATGTTGCCGGCCGGGTCGTCGTCCGTGCCGGTCTCGCACTCGCCGTTCCACTTGGCGTCGATGACGTCCTGGTCCGGGCGCGGCTCCGAGAGCGGGGCCAGGGCCGGGTTCTCGGGCCAGATGCCAGAGTCGAGGACGCCCACGATCACGCCTTCGCCGGCGTGCTCGGCGGAGCCGAACTCCTCCTTCCAGGCGCCGTCGCGGCCCGAGAGGTCCATGAAACCGGTGGTGTCGACCGCGCCGGTCGGCTGGTAGATCACGTCCGGGAGGACCGACAGCACCTTGTCGCTGGCGGCGAGCGCCTCGGCCTCGGCGGCGGTGAGCTCCGCGGCGAAGCCGTTGAGGACCGTGTCGTACTCGACGAGGGCGTCGACGTCGTACTCGTCGATGACGTCGGCGCGCTCCCCGGCGAGGAAGTCGCCGTACTCCTCGACCGCGGCGGCCCCGAAGTCGATGGTCTCGCCTTCGGCGGGCGTGGTCGCGTCGAGTCCGGAGACGCCGCCGTCATAGGTCGCGATGGGGTCGGCCGCGAGCTGGACGACGTAGACGCCGTCCGTGTACTCGACGGGCGCGGCGGTTTCCTTCAGGTACTCGGGGAAGACCTCGGGCAGCGACGGCTCGGCCGCGGCCGGTCCCGCCGCGGCGGTGAGTCCGGCGACCACCAGGGGGACGACGGCGGCCGCTGCCGCGGCCCGCGTTCTGGCGCGCCGCGAAGCGCGCCTCGGATGCTGTGGGTACGGAGATCCCATGCGATGAGTTCCTCTCAAGGGGGTGCGCACCGCGGAGGGTGACTGATCCTCCACCGCAAGGTCACTTGCCGTGGCCGCGGCGCACGGAAAAGAGCCTATTGCGAGGAAGGTTCGGTGTAAACCCTCGTATGAGGAGAACGCCGGGATCAGGCATGACTGTTATGAGCCCGTTACATAGGACGTTTCAAGGGCCGGACATTCAGTGAATTCCAGGTTTCCCGTATTGCGGTCTACCAACGCCACCAGAGGAATCGGCGCTCGTGCCGGAAGGTCACCGAACTGGCCTTCGCTTTGCCGGAGAAGGCGAAGCGAATACCGGTGCCTCCTTTGTAGGAGGCGTGATTCGAGAGCGAACTCGCCATGACGTCCGTATTGTCGTCGGTCGCATAGGCGCCTTCGGGGAGCACCACTTCGAGAGAGGAGGCGATGAGGTTGAGGTCGATCTCGACGGTGCCGGAGCGGATGACCGCGTGGCGGCAGTCGAGCTTCACGGAGCTGGCCTTGGCGTCGACGATCAGCCGCGGCGGGACCACCCAGTCGCCCTTGCGCTCCATGGACGACGCCTTCGGGGCGAGGCGCATCTCGGTGGGCGCGTTCGGGATCGCGGGGGCCGCGGGCGGCGGGCGGCGGGACGGCGAGGGCGCCGGTCGGCTCGGGCAGGTCGGCGAGGAGGCGCTCGACCTCGGCGTAGGTGCGGGCCTCGTAGGCCTTCCCGGAGCGCTCGGCGAACTCGTCGAGGTCGAGGCGGCCCTCCTCGGTGGCGGCGTGGAGGCGGGCGATGACGGCCTCGCGCTCGGCGTTCGAGATGCGGAGGTTCGGGTCCTGCGCGTTCATGCGCTCGTCTCCAGCGGTGCCATGGGCTCTCATCTTCTCGTCGGGCCGGGGTTGAGCCGCCGCGGCCGTCTCACCAGGCCGCCGTTGCACCATTCGTGGTAGTCGAACAGGTCCGGCTGGCGGATGAGCGCTTTGGTGTTGGCTGCCCACAGTCCAACATACTGGTCCCGCGACTCGGACGCGGTCTCGAGGAGCCGGTCGACGTGCTTTCGCGGGTGCACGCGGAACTTGGTGCGGACGGCGTCGCCCGCGTAGATGTAGAGGACGTGGAGCGCGAAGGACCGCTTCGGGCAGGTCGCGTCGCCAGCGAGGTCGAGCCAGGTGTCGGCGAGCTCGTCGGTGGCGAGGGTGAGGTCCCACTGGCGGCCCTCGGGGGCGGTCGAGTACGGGTCGAGCGCCCACTCCTTGATCTCCTGCGGCGTGGGCTCCGCCGGGCGCGCGAACCCGCTGAAGGTCCCTTCAGCCACGTGCGCTCCCCGCCCTATCCGAACAATGCTCGCCCCGATCCTAGCCCGCCCGCGCCCGCGGACCGGGCCCCGTTTTCACCACCTGGAACCGGCCCGCCCACCGCGGCCCGCTATCGCTTCAGCGCCAAGGACACCGCCTCGATCCGGGAGTTGACGTCGTGGATCTCGTTGGCGCTCGGGTCCCAGCCCTTCCGGAGCAGGAGGTCGCGGAGCCGGACCAGCCACGGGCGCGGATGCTCCATCACGTCGGAGGCCGTCAGGACCTCGACCTCCCAGCCGAGGTTCTCCAGCAGATGCTGGCGGCGCCGGTCACCGGTCTCGGCCGCGAGGCCCAGGTGGGTCGCCATGCCGTCGTACTCGACACCGATCCGCCACCGGTCCCAGCCCAGGTCGAGGAAGCGCGACCTGCCGCTGGGCGCCCGCACCCGCAGCTGCGGGACCGGCGCCGGCAGGCCCGCGTCGCCGATGAGGCACCGGGTCCAGGACTCCATCGGCGACTCCGCCCGCGGATCGGAGGCCAGAAGCGTGGCGTTCGCGCGGCGCAGCCGGTCGCCGTGAAGCGGTTCGAGCGCCTCGGCGAGCCGCTGCGCCTCGACCCCGGCGCGCAGGATCTGGTCGGCGGCGGCCACCGCTTCGAGTCGCGGTAGGTCGGCCGCGCAGTCCACCAGCGTCCGCGCGAGCGTGGTCACCGGGAGACCGTCGACCACCGTGACCTCCGCCAGCGGCGGGTCCGACGAGCTCTCGATCGGCCACTCGCGCTGGTCGGTCCCCGGCGGCAGCACGTCGAACCCGTGGATCCAGGCCGCGGTGCGGCCTGTCGCCACCTGGCTGAAGTCGGACTCGAAGACCGTCTCGAAGCGCAGCAGCAGGTCTTCGCCGGGATCGGGCAACTCCTCCACCGAGAACGGGTCGGTCAGTGTCGCCGTGGCGGTGCGGTACATCGGAATCTGCGTCATGCCTCAACGGTCGCCGATTCGTCACCGAGCGTCAAGAATTCTTTTCCGGCCTGTGGACAACTTCCCGGCGGGCGGTCGGCCGCCACCGTGTTCAGGCAGACGACAGCGGTGCGGGGCGGCCCCAATGGGGC
>NZ_QFRW01000187.1 GCF_003265355.1 Glycomyces dulcitolivorans
CGCACCCCTGCGCGAGCGCGGCCTCGGGCACGGCCACGGCCCCGAGCGCGCCGGCGAGCGCGACCGCGGCGGCCGCGAGGACGAGGCGGAGTCTTCGTTTGGGATTGCCGGTGAAGGACATCGTTGTGCTCCTTGAAGTTCCCGTCGATTCGAACGTTTCAATTCACGCATTGAAATGAATCGATTTAATGGGATCATAGCGGGCGAACCGAGGTTTGGAAAGCGCTACCCGGACGCGAAGGGCGGCCGGCACGCGCCGACCGCCCTTGGAGTGAACGCCTCAGTCGCGCTTGTAGCCGACGACGAGTTCGCCCGCGAGCTGCTCGCAGAACAGGCCGATGTCGGTGATCACGCCGATCGCCTGGGCCGAGCCGCGGTCGGCCAGCTTGGTGACCGTGGCGGGGTTGATGTCGACGCTGACCAGCGGCACCTTCGCGGGCAGGATGTTGCCCGTGGCGATGGAGTGGAGCATGGTCGCGACCATGATCGCGAACCCGACGCCCGGCAGGGCCGCGCGCATGGCCCGCTGGCCCTCGATGACGTCGGTGTACACGTCCGGCAGCGGCCCGTCGTCGCGGACGGAGCCGACGAGCACGAAGTCCTTCTTGTTCTTGACCAGCGCGTGCATGATGCCGCCCTTGAGGACGCCCTGGTCGACCGCGTCGGCGATGGAGCCGCAGGTGCGGATCTTGTTGATCGCGCGGATGTGGTGCTCGTGGCCGTGCGGGACGCCGTGGCCCTTGTCGAGGTCGACGCCCAGGGAGGTGCCGAACAGGTTCGACTCGATGTCGTGCGCGGCGAGGGCGTTCCCGGCGAAGACGACGTCGGCGTAGCCCTCGTTGATGAGCGCCTCCAGGGCCTTCCCGGCTCCGGTGTGGACGATCGCGGGGCCGCCGACCCACAGGATCTTCTCGCCGCGGGCCTTGACCTCGCGCATGTGCTGGGCGATCTGGCGGACCTGGAGCGCCTGCGGCCGTTCGGAGGAGACGCCGCCGCTCATGAACTCGAAGTTCGAGGACTCGGGGCTCTTGCGCGCGGGCTCGGGCAGCGGGAGGACCTTGACGCCCTCGCCGCCGCAGACCACGAGCTCGCCGGCCTTGACGTCGGACACCGGGAGGGTCCAGGCGCGGGAGTGGTCCTCGGTGACGATGATGCCGCAGTCCATCTCGGAGTTCTCGACGTCCATCCAGCCGCCGTTGAGGCGGATCTGGGTGTCGAAGTTCGTGGTCGAGTAGAAGTCTTCGGGGAAGACGCCGTCGCGCGGGGCCGGTTTGAGCGTGGCGATGCCGGGTTCGAGCGGGTTGGCGCCGTGGGTCTGGAGGCGCATGACGATCCGCTCCAGCAGCTCCGAGGTCTCGGCGGAGACCGTCAGCTGCGCGTACGACTCGTCGGTGTGGTGCCGCCCCACGTCGAAGCGGTCGATCGAATAGGCCCCCGAGTACTCCAGCACGTCGTCCATGACCCGGGCGAAGACGCCCTGGTCGATGAGGTGTCCGCGCAGCTCGACGGTCATTGCGTGTTCCACGTTGGTGCTCCTGTCGCGTCCGGCGCCGCGGTCCGGCGAGGCGGCGCCGGATCGAGCCTAGCTCCCGGACGAGGTGGAGAGCAGAGGCACTCCGCCGTCAGAGGGAACCGTGGGACGGGACGTCAGGAGGCCGCGGGCTGCGGCGGCGGTGCGGCGGCGGCCTTCGCGGCCTCGATCTCCTCGTCCGTGGGCCAGGCCCGCGTCAGGAGCGCGTGGATGCCGAAGCCGATGACGCCCCAGGCGCCCACGACGTACGGGATCGGCACGCCGAGTTCGGCGACCAGGCCCACCCCGGCGATGGCGAGGCCCTGGCTGAGCTGGAGTCCGGCGTTGATCGCGGCGATCACGCGGCCCCGCCAGCCGTCGGGGATGCACTGCGCGAGGGTCGCGTTCATCGGCGCCATCGTCATGGTCGCAAGCCCTGCGCCGAATGCGAGCACGAGGACGCCCGGCAGCGGCGGGTCCAGCAGGGCGGCCGTCAGCGCCAGCGGCGCGAGGAACGCCAGCGGCCGGATCAGCCTGCCGCGTATGGAGGGTCGCACGAGCCGCGCGAACAGGAGCGTCCCCACGACCGTGCCGACGGCGTCGATGGCCATGATCAGGCCCTGCGTCGCCGCGCCGCGGTCGAGGTGCACCGCCCACAGGACCGCGACGCCTTCGGGGACCGCGGTCAGGGCGAACAGGCCCCAGATCCCGAGGGAGACGGTGCGCAGGACCTTGCTGTCCCAGACGAGGCGCATCCCGTCGGCGGTCTCGGCCAGGACGTGGCGCCGCTCCTCCCGCTTGTTGACCGTGGGGCGGTACTTGACCAGGCCGAACACGGCGACCGCGCTGACCGCGAACAGGATCGCGTTCACCGTCAGCGCCGTGTACGGGTCGATGGAGGAGAGCAGGCCGCCGGCGAGGAACCCGATGATCTGGGCGGTCGCGGCGACTGAGAAGGTGAGCGCGATGGCGGTGGAGAGCCGGTCGCCGGTGAGGATCTGCGCGAGGGTCGCGGTGCGCGCGGCGTTGTAGGCGGGCTGGACGGCGGCGACGGCGAAGACGACGGCCATCATCGCGGGCACGGGCATGCCGGGGATCAGGAGCAGGGCGATGAGCCCGGCGCGCAGGACGTCGCAGGCGACCATGACGTTGCGGTAGGCGTAGCGGTCGACGACCGCGCCGAGGACCTGCGCGAGGCCGAGGTAGGGGGCGTAGCTGATCGCGAAGGAGGCGACGGCGAGCGCCGAGGAGCCGGTGCTGGCCCACACGAGGGCGGTGACGGCGACGCGGTTGAGCATGGAGCCGGCGTTGGAGAGGCAGAACGCGCCGAGGTAGGCGGCCGCTTCGCGGTCGCCGAAGACGTCCGAGAACCGCGGTCGGCGGTCGGCGTCCGACTGGTCGCCGACTGGGTCGGCGGCCTTGGGGTTCTGGTCAGACACGGGGCCTTCCTTGCAATTCCACGATTCCGACCGCCCGCTGCGGCGCTGCCCGGCCCGGCGCGCGGGACGGGCGGTGCCCGCGGTCCGCAAGCGTCGCCGGGGGTGCGATGCCTGAAGGGGCGGTAAGTGACAATCCTCCGCGATTGCCGCAAGTGTCACCAGTCTGCCGTTGACGCAGGTGGTTGTCAAGCATCCCAGTGTGTTCAAAGTGTAAAAACCCGGACGGACGCCGTGGGTCCGGTCCGAACGCGCGAAACCGCGGCCAAGCCTAAGCCCAGAACCTCAGCAGGTGTCCGCGGGGCCTCGGCCGCATAACGGTGGACGCTCCCCGACCCGCATTCCGCCTGTCGGTATCCTCCAATGGCATTTATAGGAAACCACTAAGGAGCCGCGATGTCCGCCAGTGCCTCCTGGATCGCCAGGGACGCCGCCGCCGTCTGGCACCCGTTCACCCAGCACGCCACCTGGACCGACGACGACCCCACCGTCGTCGACCGGGCCGAGGGGCCGTGGCTGTGGGACGTCGACGGCCGCCGCTACCTCGACGGCGTCTCCTCACTGTGGACCACGACCCTCGGGCACGGGCACCCCGAGATCAACGCCGCGATCGCCGCCCAGCTCGCGAAGCTCGACCACTCGACGTTCCTCGGCACCACCCACACGCCCGGGATCGAACTGTCGGAGGCACTGGTCGCACTGGCGCCCAAGGGGACCGGGCCCGAGCTGACGAAGGTCTTCTACGCCGGGGACGGCTCCTCCGCGGTCGAGGCCGCGCTGAAGATCGCCTACCAGTACTCGACCCAGACCGGGCACGCCCGGCCGAAGTTCGTGCGCCTGAACCACGCCTACCACGGCGACACGCTCGGCGCCGTCGCAGTCGGCGGCCACGACCTCTTCCACGAGGCGTACAAGCCGCTGCTGCTGGAGACCATCGGCGTCGAGTCGCCGGGCGACCGCGCCCTCGGCGCCGACCGGTTCACCATGGCGGTCTCCCACCTCGGCTCGGTGATGCACGAGTACGGCGACCAGGTGTGCGCGATCATCGTCGAGCCCATGATCCAGGGCGCCGCCGGGATGCTCGACTACGACGCCGAGTTCCTGCGCACCGCAAGGACACTCGCCGACACGTACGGCGCCCTCCTGATCTTCGACGAGGTCGCCACCGGCTTCGGCCGCACCGGCCGCATGTGGGCCGCCGAGCACGCGGGCGTCGTCCCCGACCTCCTCACCTGCGGTAAGGGCATCACCGGCGGGTACCTGCCGCTGTCGGCGGTCCTCGCGGCGGAGCACGTCTTCGAGGCGTTCCTGTCCAGGCCCGGCGACACGTCGCCGCGCACGTTCTTCCACGGCCACACCTACACCGCGAACCCGCTGTGCTGCGCGGCCGCGCTCGCGAACCTGCGCGTGATGGGGGAGCAGGACGTGGTCGGCCAGGCCGCGCGCCTGGGCGAGCGCCTCGGGAAGCTTCTCGAACCGGTCGCGGCCAAGGACGGCGTGGTCGAGGTCCGCCGCCTCGGCACGATGATCGGCGTCGAGGTCGCCCCGGCCGGGGACCGCACCGGCTTCCGCGTCTGCCGCGCCGCCCGCGACCGCGGCGTCTGGCTGCGCCCCCTCGGCGACACGGTCGTCGTGATGCCGCCGCTCACCCTGGGCGACAACGAGACCGAGCTGCTGGTGGAGGCCCTCGACGCCGCGATCGACGAGGTCCTCGCATGAGCACTCCGGTCTGGGACCGCCTGTCGCGCAAGGCCGACCTGCGCGCCAAGGCCGGGCTCACCCGCACCGCCGCGCCGCGCACCGACGCGGTCGACCTCGCCGGGAACGACTACCTCGGGCTCTCCCGCCACCCGGCGGTCCTCGCCGCCGCCGCCGAAGCGCTCGCCGAGTACGGGCTCGGCGCGGGCGGGTCGCGGCTCGTGCGCGGCACCACCGGCGTCCACGAGGCGTTCGAGGCCGACTTCGCCCGCCACACCGGCACCGAGACCGCGATCCTCTACTCCTCGGGGTACCTCGCCAACCTCGGCGCCGTCGCCGCGCTCGCGGGCGGCCCGGTCCTGCTCGACGCGCACGCCCACGCCTCCCTCCACGACGCCGCCCGCCTCGCGGGCGGCCGCGCGGAGACGTTCGCGCACAACGACCTCGACGACCTCGAACAGCGCCTGCGCACCCTCAAGCCGGCGCTCGTCGCCGTCGAATCGGTCTACTCCGTCCTCGGCGACGCCGCCCCGCTCCGCGACCTCCACGCCCTCACCAGCGCGCACGGCGCGCTCCTCCTCGTCGACGAAGCCCACGCCATCGGCACCGTCGGCGACCACGGAGCCGGAGGCGTCGCCGCCGCCGGACTGGCCGGCGACCCCGGCATCGTCGTCACCGCCACCCTCTCCAAAGCCCTCGGCGCCGCCGGGGGCGTCGTCGCCGGACCAATCGTCCTGCGCCGCCACCTCCACGACACCGGCCGCACCTTCATCTACGACACCGCCCCGCCGCCCGCGGTCGTCGCCGGAGCCGCCGCGGCCCTCGCCGTCGCCCGCGAATCCGACGGCGCCCGAACCGAACTCGCCCGCCGCGCCGCCCTCGCC
>NZ_QFRW01000188.1 GCF_003265355.1 Glycomyces dulcitolivorans
GCCAAGGCCGGGCTGCATCCGCGGCTGGCGCGGGCGCTCGTCGACGGCGCCGCGCGCGTCGGCTCGGCGAAGGCCGCCGAGGTCGCGGCCCTCCTCGGACTCGACAAGCGGGGCAAGGGCGACGACCTACTCGCGCAGTGGCGCCAGCTGCGCGCGAGCCGGGACCGCCAGTGGGAGAACGAGGTCAAGCGCCTCTCCCGCGCCGTCCCCCGCATCGACCGGCAGGCGGGCGACGACGAGGCCGCCGCCACCGTCATCGCCCTCGCGTTCCCCGAGCGCGTCGCCAAGCGCAGCGGCGGCCAGTGGCGCACCGCGGGCGGCACCGGCGCGGTCTGCGCCGACGGTTCACCGCTCGCCGGGAGCGAGTGGCTCGCCATCGCCGACGCCGACCGCTCCCCCGGGCGCGCCGCCGCGATCATCCGCGCGGCCGTCCCCATCGACGGCGGCCTGGCCCGCGAGCTGGTCGGCGAGCGGCGCGAGGACCGTGTCGAGTGGGACCGGGAGCGCGGCGACGTGGCCGCGAGGTCGGTGCGCTTCGTCGGCGCGATCGAGGACGCCGCCGAGCCGCTCAGGGACCCCGATCCGGCGCTCGTGGGCACCGCGCTCCTCGACGGGCTCCGCGAGGAGGGACTGGGCCTGCTCAACTGGTCCAAGGCGCGGCCGCTGCGGCAGCGGATGGCGTTCTGCCACAAGGAGATCGGTGAGCCGTGGCCGGACGTGAGCGACGCCGGGCTGCTGGAGGGGACCGACTGGCTCGAACCGTGGTGGAGCCGGGCGCGGCGGCGCCGCGACCTGGAGAAGATCGTCGTCGCCGATGCGCTGCGCAACCTCATCCCCTGGTCGGAGGACCTCGACCGGTCGGCGCCGCGCCGGCTGGCGCTCCACAACGGCACGGACGGGTCCGTCGACTACTCGACCGGGGTCCCGGTGCTGGCGATGAAGCTCCAGCTGTTCTTCGGCGCGACGGCGATCCCGCGCATCGCGGGCGTCCAGGTGCAGGCGCACCTGCTCAGCCCCGGCGGCAGCCCGGTCGCGGTGACCTCCGACCTCGAATCGTTCTGGAAGGGCCCGTACCAGCAGGTGCGCAAGGAGATGCGCGGGCGCTACCCGAAGCACCCGTGGCCCGAGGACCCGGCGGCGGCCGAGCCGACGGCGTGGACGAACCGGCGCCTGCGCGGGTCCTAGAGCGCGTCCGTCCAGGACTCGATCGGCAGGAGCATCCAGGTGCCCCAGACCGCGGCGGCGACGGTGGCGAGCATGAACACGAAGATCCAGAACCCGGCGGGGAACGGGGTGATCCCGGCGAGCTGGTCGGCGTCCGACTGGCCCCGCCCGCGCCCGCCGCGGCGCCGCGAGCCGAGTTCCATCACGGGCTTGACGGCGCCGAGCAGGAGCAGCCACACGCCCGCGTAGGCGGCGACGGTCTGCACGATCGCGGTGCCGTACCAGGTCGCGGCGAACACGCCCGCCCCGACGACCAGGAGTGCCAGCGCCCCGTACCAGTTGCGGATGAACACGAGCATGACCGCGAGGAGCACCAGCGTGATCCACAGCAGCAGGACGATGCGGCCGGCGCCGACCAGGGCGGCGGCGCCGAGGCCGAGGAGGGCCGGGGCGGTGTAGCCGGCGACGAGGGTCATGGCCGCGCCGAACCCGGTGGGGCGTCCGCGCGAGAACGTGAGCCCGGAGGTGTCGGCGTGGAGGCGGATGCCGGTGAGGCGCCGTCGCATGAGGACGGCCATGAGCGCGTGCCCGCCCTCGTGGGCGATGGTGACCAGGCCGCGGCTCCAGCGCCAGACCGGTGCGGAGAGCACGGCGGCCGCCGCGGCGGCGAGGCACGCGAGCATGACCCAGACCGGCGGGGCCTCCTGGGTCTGGGTGAGGGTGTCGATGACGGACTCGATCGGTGCCACAGGACCTCGTCTTCGGGGTGAAACGGACGCGCGGTGAAGGATGATCCTAGCGGCGGGCATATGGTAGAGGGGGAAGAGGCACCTCCTCGTGGAAGGACGGCCCCCATGGGCACCGACGACCGCACCGATCCGCACCTGAGCTTCCTGGAGATGAGCGACCGGCTCGTCGAGGACCTGACGATGCACAATCTGAGGGCGCGCGATCGGGTCAGGGAGGGCATCGCCTGGCTGGAGGCGCGCCGGGCGGACGCGGACGAGGCCGAGCACGCGGACATCGAGATCCTCGTGGCCCAGTGCCATGACGCGCTCAAGCGGATGGAGTCGCTGCGGGGCGCCTACCAGGACGTGCGGGCGATCAACGCGGCCGCGCACGCCGAGCACCTGGAGTGGCTGGACAAGCGGATCCTCGGCGGCACCGAGTCCCCCGAGGAGCGCGGCGAGCGCCACCAGCGGCTGGAGCGGCTCCGGGAGGAGCGGCAGGCGCGCATGGGCGACCTGCGGCGCCGGGCCGAGGAGGCGCAGCGGCCGCCGCAGACCGACGGCGAGGACGGCGCGCGCTGACGCGGGTCCCACCGGGACTGCGCTGCAAGGGCTTACATGGGGCGCGAGGGCCGCCGCGCGTAACATTTCGGTAACAACCCATTGACATGTACCTATCCGTTGGGTACGAATGGGTTCTGGACCAAATGAGAGAGCGCTCTCTCGACACTGCTCTGATCACGCATCAGACTGGAGAGAGCGGTCTCTCCACCCCGGCAGAGGAGCCTTCATGGCAGACGTTCAGACCTCCGTACGCACCAGCACCAGGCGGCGGCTCGCCCGCGCGATCGCCGCCGCGACCGCGGGCGCCGCGCTCATCGCCAGCGCCGGCCTCGCGATCGTCAACGCCAACGCCCAGACCGACGACGTCGAGGCCGCGCAGGCCTGGAACCTCGTCTGGTCCGACGAGTTCAACGGGTCGGCCGGCCAGCTGCCGTCGGCGGCCAACTGGCAGTTCGACCTCGGCCACTCCTATCCCGGCGGGCCCGCGAACTGGGGCACCGGCGAGATCGCGGCCCACACCAACAACCCTGCGAACGTCTCCATGGACGGGGCCGGGAACCTCAAGATCACCGCGCTGCGCGACGGCGCGGGCGCGTGGACCTCCGCGCGCATCGAGACCGCCCGCGCCGACTTCAAGGCGCCCGCGGGCGGGACCCTCGCCATCGAGGGCCGCCTCCAGCTCCCCCAGGTCAGCGGGAACGCCGCGCTCGGCTACTGGCCGGCGTTCTGGGCACTGGGCTCGCCGTTCCGCGGGAACTACTGGAACTGGCCGGGCATCGGCGAGTACGACATCATGGAGAACGTGAACGGGCTGAGCACCGTCCACGGCGTCCTGCACTGCGGCGTCGCCCCCGGCGGGCCCTGCAACGAGTTCAACGGGCTCGGCGCGACCACCCAGTGCGGCGGGACGTGCCACAACGGGTTCCACACCTACCGGTTCGAGTGGGACGACTCCGGCGCGTCGGGCCAGCTGCGCTGGTACGCCGACGGGCAGCTGTTCCACACGATCGACGAGAGCGCCCTGCCCGCGGACACGTGGACGTCGATGACGAACCACGCCGGGTACTTCATCCTGCTGAACCTGGCGATGGGCGGGGCCTTCCCCGACGGGGTCTCGGGGCAGGTGACGCCGACGGCGGCGACGCAGTCGGGCGCGTCGATGCTCGTCGACTACGTGCGGGTCTACACCGCGGCCGGCTCGGGCGAGCCGACCGGGGAGCCGACCACTTCCCCTGGCGGGGGCGGGAACCGCGACGCGTACGCGGCGATCGAGGCGACCTCGTTCGACGCGTCCTCGGCGGGCCTGCCGTCCGCGGGCGGGGCGATCGGCCCGCTCGGCAACGGCGACTGGGTCCGCTACGACGACGTGAACTTCGGGTCGACGAGCCCGCTCGACGTCATGGCACGCGTCGCCTCCGGCGCCGCCGGCGGGGTGAGCGGCCTGGTCGAGGTGCGGATCGACTCGCGCACGGCCGCGCCCATCGGGTCGTTCGCCCTCGCGAACACCGGAGGGTGGACCTCGTGGCAGAACATCCCGGGCAACGTGTCCGCGGTGACCGGCGTCCACGACGTGTTCCTGACGTTCACGTCCGGGCAGAGCGCGGACTACGTGTCCGTGGACCAGTTCTACTTCAGACACTGATCCGTCCCCGGGGGCGCGGGCGGGCCTGCCTTGTCCGCCCGCGCTCCCGGGGCCAGTGGCACGTCACATGTCACACATTGCTTGAGCGGGCGGTTCGACGGCCGCCGTGTGCCTGCGGCCAGAGAGCGCTCTCTCATCGCGTTCGGGCGCGAATCCCTCATCCGATACCCGAGAACCACAGTGGAGAACCAGTGAAGACAAGCAGACCGACCCGCGCCGCGGCCCTCGCCGCGGCGCTCCTCACCGCGGCCGGCCTCACCGCCTGCTCGGGCGGGGACGACGACGGCAAGATCACCTTGAGCGTGGGCCTGTTCGGCGACTTCGGCTTCGGCCCGCTCTACGAGGAGTACACGGCGCTCCACCCCGAGATCGAGTTCGAGGAGCGCATCTCCGAGTTCGCCGACCACCACACGAACCTGACCACGCACCTGGCGACCGGCTCGGGCGCGGCCGACATCGAGGCGGTCGAGGTCGGGTACATCTCGCAGTACACCGCCCAGCCCGACCGGTTCCACGACCTGCTCGACCTGGGGGCCGACGAGCTCGAAGGCCAGTGGCTGGACTGGAAGTGGCAGCAGGCGCTGTCGGCCGACGGCGAGTCGCTCATCGGCCTCGGCACCGACGTCGGCGGCATGGCCATGTGCTACCGCCGCGACCTGTTCGAGGCCGCCGGGCTCCCCGTCGAGCGCGACGAGGTCTCGGCGCTGTGGGCCGGGTCGTGGGCGGACTACGTCGCCGTCGGCGAGCAGTACACCGCCGGCACCGGCGGGTACTTCTTCGAGTCCTCGGGGAACATGTTCCGCGCCATGGTCGAGCAGGCCGACGAGGGCGTCTACGACAGGGACGACAACCTCATCGTCGAGTCCAACCCCGCGATCGGCGACGCATGGGACCTCACCGTCCAGGCCATCGAGGCGGGCATGTCGAACCGGCTGACCGCGTGGACCCCCGAGTGGAACGCCGGGTTCAACGAGGGCACGTTCGCGACGATCATCTGCCCCGCGTGGATGACCTCCTACATCGAGACGAACGCGCCGGACGCGACCGGGCTGTGGGACATCGCCACGGTGCCGGGCGGGGCCGGGAACATGGGCGGCTCGCACCTGGTGCTGCCCTCGCAGGGCGAGCACGCCGAGGAGGCGTACGCCTTCATCGAATGGCTGACCGCGCCCGAGCAGCAGCTCAAGGTGTTCGAGGCGACCGGGAACTTCCCGTCCACCCCTGAGCTGTACGAGGACCCGGCGCTGACGGGCCTGTCCAAGGCGTACTTCAACGACGCGCCGGTCGGCGAGATCTTCACCGCCGCCGCGACCGCCGTGCAGCCGCAGTACCAGGGCCCGCTCCAGGGCGACGTGCTCGCCACGATCGGCCAGGGCCTGGGCCGCATCGAGGACGGCAGCCAGTCCCCCGAGGAGGCGTGGAGCCAGGTGCTCTCGGACCTCGAATCGTTCTAGCCCCCGGGAGAAGGGCGGCGGGCCCGGCTTCCTTCCGGGCC
>NZ_QFRW01000189.1 GCF_003265355.1 Glycomyces dulcitolivorans
CACCGAGGTCCGCGCCGCGGCCCCCGGCGGCCCGCCGGTCCACTCGGTCGTCGCCGGTCTCGGCGGGCGCCCGGTGACCCGGGCCGGCCTGGAGTCGGTGATCGGCGCCGCCGAGCGCGGCGAACTCCCGCCGCTGTCCTTCCTCGACCTCGACACGCGGCGCATCGCCGCCGCAGGGAGCCCGTCATGAGCGCGAAGGCGAAGTTCTACCAGGTCGGCAGTTTCGCCGTCGGGAACCGGCTGCTGGACCCCGGCGACCGGACCGTCCAGTCGCGGCAGGACCGGCCCAACGCCCTGACCGGCGGCCACCGCGCCTGCCGGGGGTGCGGGGAGGCCCTCGGGGCCCGCTTCGTGCAGGACGCGGCCGTGCGGGCGACCGGCGGGCGCCTCATCACCGTCAACGCCACCGGCTGCCTGGAGGTCTTCTCCTCGCCGTTCCCCGAGAACGCCTGGCAGGTGCCGTGGATGCACTCGCTGTTCGGCAACGCGCCCTCCGTGGCCTCCGGTGTCGCATACGCGCTCAAGGCGAAAGGCGACACGCAGACGCGGGTGCTCGGGCAGGGCGGCGACGGCGGCACCGTCGACATCGGATTCGGCGCGCTCTCGGGGACGTTCGAGCGCGACGACGACGTCCTGTTCGTCTGCTACGACAACGAGGCCTACATGAACACCGGCGTGCAGCGCTCGGGGGCCACGCCGCCCGCCGCGCGCACCGCCACCACCCCCGCGCTCGGGCCCGCGCCCGGCAACGCGTTCGGGCAGGGCAAGGACGCCGCGCGCATCGCCCGGGCCCACCGCATCCCCTACGTCGCGACCGCCACGGTCGCCGACCTCCACGACCTGGAGGCGAAGGTCGCCGCCGCCATGGAGGTGCGCGGCGCGCGCTACCTCCACGTGCTCGTGCCGTGCCCGCTGGGCTGGGGCACCCGCTCCGACGAGACGATCGCGCTCGCCCGCCTCGCGGTCGGGACCGGCCTGTTCCCGCTCTACGAGGCCCGCTTCGGCGAGGTCGCCGCCGTCACGCCGCTGCGGCGGCCGCCGGTCCCGGTGGAGGAGTACCTGCGGCCCCAGCGCCGCTACGCGCACCTGTTCACACCCGCCCGCGACGACGCCGCGATCGCGCGCCTCCAGGCGCTCGCCGACGCGAACATCGCCGAGTACGGCCTCGAACCCCAGGAGGAGTCATGACCGCCGACCGGCGCCCCCTCCCCTTCGCCATCACGCTGGCGGCCGGGACGAGCCTCGCCAACCGCACCGGCGCCTGGCGCACCGAGCGCCCGGTCTACCGGGACCTGACACCGCCGTGCGAGCACGCCTGCCCCGCCGGCGAGCGCGTCCAGGGCTGGCTCTACCGGGCCGAGACCGGCGACTACGAGGGGGCCTGGCGCGCCCTCATGGCCGACAACCCGTTCCCGGCGGTCATGGGCCGCGTCTGCTACCACCCGTGCCAGACCGCCTGCAACCGAGGCGAACTCGACGAGGCGGTGGGGATCAACGCCGTCGAGCGGTTCCTCGGCGACAAGGCGATCGAGGAGGGCTGGACCGTGCCGGTCGAGGCCGCCCCGACCGGGAGGCGGGTCCTCGTCGTCGGCGCCGGCCCGGCCGGGCTCTCGGCCGCCTACCACCTGCGCCTGCTCGGCCACGAGGTCACCGTGGCCGATGCCGCGGAGCAGGCGGGCGGCATGATGCGCTACGGCATCCCGGCCTACCGGCTGCCCCGCGCGGTCCTCGACGCCGAGATCGCGCGGCTGGAGCGCATGGGCGTCCGCTTCGACCTGGGCACCCTCGTCACCAACCTCGACGTCGAGTCCGCCGGCTGCGACGCGGTCTTCCTCGCCGTCGGCGCGCAGCTCCCCAAGCGCGCCCACATCCCCGCGGGCGACTCCGCCCGGGTCATGGAGGCGCTGTCGCTGCTCCGCTCGGTCGCCGAGGGCGAGCCGGTCCGGCTCGGACGCCGCGTGGTCGTCTACGGCGGCGGCAACACCGCCGTCGACGCCGCCCGCACGGCCCGCCGGCTGGGCGCCGAGGACGCGCTGATCGTCTACCGCCGCAACCGGGAGCGGATGCCCGCGCACGAGTCCGAAGTGGAGGAGGCGCTCGCCGAGGGCGTCCGGATCCGCTGGCTGTCGACGATCGCCGCCGCCGACGGCGACTCGGTCACCGTCGAGCGCATGGAGCTCGGCGACGACGGGTTCCCGCGGCCCACCGGCGAGTTCGAGACCCTCGCCGCCGACGCGGTCGTCATGGCCGTGGGTCAGGACGTCGATCGGCGCCTGGTCGAGGACCTGCCCGAAACCGAAGGGGCCGTGGCGGTCGGCGCCGACTTCATGACCGCCGCGCCCGGCGTCTTCGCCGGCGGCGACATGGTCCCCTCGGAGCGGACCGTCACCGTCGCGATCGGACACGGGAAGCGCGCCGCGCGCCGCATCCACGAGTGGCTCGGCGCCGCCGCTGCCCCCGAGCCGGCCGCGCCGCCGGTCGCGACCCCCGCCGACCTGAACACCTGGTACTACGCCGACGCCCCGCACCGGGTGCGGCCGCGCCTGGAGGCCGCCCGCCGGGCGGGCGGCTTCGAGGAGGTCGTCGGCGGCCTCGACGCCGGCACCGCGCTGTTCGAGGCCCGGCGCTGCCTGTCGTGCGGCAACTGCTTCGAGTGCGACAACTGCTACGGGATGTGCCCCGACAACGCCGTCGTCAAGCTCGGCCCCGGCCGGGGCTTCGCGATCGACCTCGACCACTGCAAGGGCTGCGGCATCTGCGCCGCCGAGTGCCCGGCCGGGGCGATCGCCATGGTCGAGGAGCCGACCTGACCGCACGAGTGCGCCGGCCCGCGGTGGGGGACGTTCGTCCCCGAAGCGGGTGCCGTTCGGTCCTCTCGGGGGCGTCCGGGCCGGCCATAGCGTGGGAAGCGCCGAGAGAACGCGAGGAGGCACCGCCATGAAGGCCGCAGTAGTCACCAGTTTCGATGCTCCGCTGGAGCTCAGGGAGATCGCCGTTCCCGAGCCGGGCGCCGGGCAGCTGCTCGTGCGCATCGAGGCGTCGGGCATCTGCCACACCGACATCCATGCCGCGCACGGGGACTGGCCGGTCAAGCCGAAGCTCCCGCTCATCCCGGGCCACGAGGGCATCGGCGTCGTCGAGCGCGTCGGCGAGGGCGCCCCGGCGGCGCTGCTGGGCAAGCGGGTCGCGATCCCGTGGCTCGGCACCTCGTGCGGGCACTGCCGGTACTGCGTCTCCGGCTGGGAGACGCTGTGCGAGAGCCAGCTCAACAGCGGCTACAGCGTCGACGGGGCGTACGCCGAGTACGCCCTCGCCTATGCGCACGGCGTGGTCGAGGTCCCCGACGGCGTGTCGAGCTTCGAGGCCGCGCCGCTCACCTGCGCCGGAGTCACCACCTACAAGGCGGTCAAGGTCGCGCGCGTGACCCCCTCGGAGCGCGTCGCCGTCTTCGGCATCGGCGGCCTGGGGCACCTGGCGCTCCAGTACGCGCGCCTGGTCGGCGGCGTCACCACCGCCGTCGACATCGAACCGTCCAAACTCGAACTCGCCCGCGAGCTCGGAGCCGACCAGACCGTCGACGCCCGCGAGGAGGACGCCGTCGAGGCGATCAAGCGGGCCGGCGGCGCCGACGTCGCGATCGTCCTGGCCGCCTCGCCCCAGGTGTTCGACCAGGCGTACCGGTCCCTGAACCGCGGCGGCCGACTCGTCATGGTCGCCCTGCCCGGCGACGCCGCGAAGCTGGAGGTCCCGATCTTCGAGACGGTCCTCCAGGGGATCTCCGTCATCGGGTCGATCGTCGGCACCAGGGCGGACCTGGCCGAGGTCTTCGCGCTGCACGCCGCCGGCCGCACCGGGGTCGTCGCCGAGTCGCGCCGGCTGGAGACGGTCAACGACGACTTCGCCGCCGTCCTGGCCGGGCGGGTCCGGGCCCGGCTCGTCATCGAGTTCTGAACCCGGACCCGCAGGGCGCCCGCGACGGTCCCGCCGCCCGGGCGCCCCCTGAACCGCCGAGGAGGAGTCATGATCGAACGGACCGCCGTGGGCGTCCTCAAGGAGCACGCCCCCGGAGAGCACCGCGTCGCCCTGGTCCCCGGCGCCGTCCCGGGCCTGATCGAGGCCGGGTTCGACGTCGTGGTCGAGCAAGGGGCCGGCGCCCGCGCCGGGTTCGGCGACGCCGAGTACCACGACGCCGGAGCCGCGATGGCGGGACCGGACGAGCTGCGGCGCCGCTGCGACGTGCTCGTCTGCGTCGACCCGCCGCCCGAGGACGGGCCGGTGCCGCTGCGCGCAGGCCAGGTGCTCCTCGGGATGCTCCAGCCGCTGCGGCGCCACCGCCGCGTCCGCGACTGGGCCCGCCGCGGCGTCACCGCCGTCAGCCTCGACCGGCTGCCCCGCACCCTCTCGCGCGCCCAGGCCATGGACGCGCTCACCTCCCAGGCGAACGTCGCGGGCTACCGCGCCGTGCTCGTCGCGGCCCACGCCTACCGCGGCTTCCTGCCGATGCTGACCACGGCGACCGGCACGGTCCGGCCCGCCGCGGTCCTCGTGCTCGGCTGCGGCGTCGCCGGACTGGCCGCCGTGGCGACCGCCCGCCGCCTCGGAGCGGCCGTCTCGGCGTTCGACGTCCGTCCCGAAGCGGTCGCCGAAGCCGCCTCGCTCGGCGCGTCCCCTCTGGACCTCGGCGTCGACGCCGCCGGCGAAGGCGGCTACGCGCGGGCGCTCACCGACGACGAGGCGCGGCGGCAGCGCGACCGCCTCGCCGACGCGATCGGCCGCTTCGACATCGTCGTCACCACCGCGCAGGTCCCCGGCGGCCCGGCGCCGCTCCTGGTCACGCAGGAGGCGATCGGCGGCATGCGGCCCGGATCGGTCCTGGTCGACCTGGCCGCCGGACCCCTCGGCGGGAACATCTCCGGTTCCGAGCCCGACGAGTCCGTCGAACCGGTCCCGGGGGTCACCCTCATCGGCGCCCCGAACCTGCCGTCCGAGATGGCACCCGCCGCCTCGACCGCCTACGCCCGCAACGTCACCGCGATGCTCCACCACCTCGCCCCCGAGGGCCGGCCGGTCATCGACCCCGGCGACGAGATCCAGCGGGCCGTCCTCGTCGCCCACGGCGGCGAGATCCTCGACCCCGCCGTCGCCGAACGGCTCCAGCCGGAAGGAGCGGCGGCATGAGCACCGGCGTCCTCACCGCGGTCACCGTCTTCACCCTCGCGCTGCTGGTCGGGATCGAGGTCATCAGCCGCGTCCCGGCCACGCTGCACACGCCGCTGATGTCGGCGACCAACGCCGTCCACGGCATCGTCCTCGTCGGCGCGATCCTCGCCGCGGCCGAGGCGAACGACCCGCTCGGCTCCGCGATCGCGCTCGCCGCGGTCGCCTTCGGCGCGGCCAACGTCGTCGGCGGCTACGCCGTCACCGACCGGATGCTCCACATGTTCCGGGCCCCGGCCCGCCCGACCGGGAAGGAACCGAAGCCGTGAACGTCGACACCGCCGCCCGCTACGTGCTGCTGGGAGCGGCCGTCTGCTTCGTCCTCGGCCTGCGGCTGATGAACTCGCCGGCGACCGCCAGGCGCGGGAACCTCCTGTCCGCGGCCGCGATGGCCGCGGCGGTCGCCGCCGCGGTCGCCGTCGCCGCCGCCCGGGGCACCGCCACCGGCATCGGCTGGGTCCTCATGGC
>NZ_QFRW01000190.1 GCF_003265355.1 Glycomyces dulcitolivorans
GCCGTCGGCACCGTCGCCTGGACGGCCGCCGCCCAGGAGCCCGCGGCCTCGCCGCGCCAGGCCGAGTACGCCGCGGCCGCCGCCGAGTACGGCGTCCCCGAGTCCGTGCTCCTCGGCGTCTCCTACATGCAGTCGCGGTGGACCGACCACGGCGGCGAACCCAGCACCGCCGGCGGCTTCGGCCCCATGCACCTGACCGCCGAGGTCGAGAGCCTCAACGGCGCCGGCGACCACCACGACGGCGACGCCCGCGGCGACGACACCCGGCCCATGGAGCTTCCCGAGGAGGAGGCGCCCGAGGCCGGGACCCCCGGGCCGCTCACCATCGCCGCCGCCGCCTCGCTGACCGGCGCCACCGAGGAGGAGCTGCGCACCGACCCGGCCGCGAACATCGCCGGCGGCGCCGCGCTCCTCGCCGACTACCAGGCCGGCCTCGGCGTCGACTCCGACGACCCGGCCGACTGGTACGCCGCCGTCGCCCGCTACTCCGGCGCCGGGGACGAGGCCACCGCCGCCCGCTTCGCCGACGAGGTCTACGGGCTCATCGCCACCGGCGCCACCGAGGACACCGACGACGGCACCGTCACCCTCGCCTCCGCGACCGTCGACCCCGACGAGAGCGGCCTCGCCGCCCTCGGCCTCACGGCCCTCGACACGTCGAACACGACCTGCCCGGCCACCCTGGGCTGCGAGTGGATCCCCGCCCCCTACCGGCAGTGGGGGACCGCGGCGAGCCAGTACGGCAACCACGACCTCGCCGACCGCGAGAACGACATCGACATCAACGCGATCGTCATCCACGACACCGAGGGCTACTACGACGGCACCCTCGACGTCGTCCAGGACCCGAAGCGGGTCTCCTGGAACTACACCGTCCGCTCCTCCGACGGGCACATCGCCGAGCACCTCGACCACTCGGACGTCGGCTGGCAGGCCGGGAACTGGGCGGTCAACATGCGCTCCCTCGGCGTCGAGCACGAGGGCTTCGCCGCCGACGGCTCCTGGTACACCGAGATCCTCTACCGCAACTCCGCCGAACTCGTCGGCTTCCTCGCCGACCGGTACGACGTCCCGATCGACCGCGCCCACATCCTCGGCCACGACAACGTCCCGCAGTCGACCCACTGGGACCCGGGCCCCTACTGGGACTGGGGCCACTACTTCCAGCTGCTGGGCTCCCCGCTCGAACACGCGACGGGCGGCATCACCGGCGGCGCGGTCACGATCGCGCCGGACTTCGACGACAACCGCCCGGTCCTGACCGGCTGCGACACCGGCGACGACGCCGCCCCCTGCCCGGTCCGCGGCACCTCCACGGTGCTGCTGTACTCCGAGCCGAGCCTCGATGCGCCCCTGCTCAACGGCGCCTCGAACTCCGTCGACGACCTCGGCGCCCGCGCCGGATACGGCCAGCGGTTCGCCGTCGCCGAAGTCCGGGGCGACTGGGTCGCCGTCTGGTACCAGGGCGTGAAGGGCTGGATCCTCAACCCCGAGGACAACCCCGTCCTCGCCCCCGCGCAGGCGTACGTCGTCGTCCCCGAACGCGACGACGTCACGGTCTGGCGCGACACCTATCCCGAGGCCGCCGCCTACGAGGGCACCGGCGCGACCTACCGGCCCAACGTCGCGGTCGCCACCATCGACGCCGACCAGGCCTACGTCATGGGCGAGGAACTCCCGTCGCAGGCGCTGTGGGCGAAGACGTACAACACGCCGACGTTCGTCGTCACCGGCGAGACGGTGTTCTACCAGATCCAGATCGGCCACCGGATCGGCTACGTCGACGCCGCCGACGTGACCATCGAACTGGCCTGACGCACCGCTGGGGGGTCTGCGGGACGGGTGGCATGTGACATGTCATATGCCACCCGGTCTGCGGGCCCCCGGTTCCACCCTGACACGGGGGTACGACGCCGGACCGGGCCCGGAACGGGGTGTTCAGGTCACTTCGCCTCGGCGTAGCTGTCCACGACCTTCGGCCGCAGCGGGATCCGCACCGGCATCGTGCCGAACAGCGTGCGCGTCGCCTCCTCGGCGGCCCGCTCGATCGCCGCCGACACCTCACCGGCGTGCTCGGCCGGGCAGTGGACCATCACCTCGTCGTGCAGGAAGAACACCAGTTCGCCGAGGCCGCGCTCGTACAGGTCGCGGCGCAGCAGCGCCAGCAGCACCAGCGCCCACTCCGCGGCCGTGCCCTGCACGATGAAGTTCCTGGTGAACCGGCCCCGGCTTGCTGAGGACTTCGTACCCTCCTCCGAGCTGAGCGCCCGCCACCACCGCTCCGAGGGCGCCGGGACCGTCCGGCCCAGCCACGTCCGCACCAGCCCGCCCTTCTCACCGGTGCGCGCGGCCGACTCGACCTTCTCGAACGCCGCCGGGAACCGGTCGCGCATCAGCTGCACCAGCTGCCGCGCGTCACCGGCCGTGCCACCGTACATCGCCGAGATCAGCGCGATCTTCGCCTTGCCGCGCTCCCCGCCCAGGCTCGGTGCGAGCTCGGTGTACAGGTCGTCGGCCGCCGTCGCCGCGATCATCGCCCGGTCCCCGCTGATGGCCGCCAGCAGCCGCGGCTCCAGCTGGGCCGCGTCCGCCGCGACCAGCTTCCAGCCCGGGTCCGCCCGGATCGCCTCCCGCACCGAATGGGGGAGCTGCAGCGCCCCGCCGCCGTCGGTGCCCCACCGGCCCGTGTCGGCGCCGCCGACGATGTACACCGGCCGGAACCGGCCCGCGGTCCGCCCGGTCCCGCGGTCGACCGCGTCGTGCACCCACGCGTCGGCCCAGTTCCAGCCGAACGCGCTCCACACCCGCGCGTGCTCGCGGTACACCTTCAGCGCCTCCACCGCCGGATGGTCCACCGAATGCAGCTCCCACGCGTGCGTGGTCTTCACCTCGACCCCGGCGGCATGGAACGCGGCCAGCACCTGCTTCGTCGAGTCCGGGTTCAGCTGGTGCCCGAACGCCTCCGCGACCTGGTCGGCGAGGCCCTGGAGCCTGCGCGGCCGCATGCCCTTCGACGGCCGCGGCCCCAGCAGGTCGCGCAGCAGCCGGTCGTGGACCTCCCGGTCGAACGGCACGCCCGTGCGGCCCATCTCGGCCGCGACCAGCGCCCCCGCCGACTCCGCCGCCAGCAGCGCCCCCAGGCCCGGGATCGCCGCGTGCGCCGTGCGCCGCCGCTGGTCCAGCCACGCCGCCTGGAGCCGCGTCAGCTCCGCCGGCCCGTCCACCGGGTCGGGTTCGCGCTCGAACAGCGTCCCCGCGTCAGGATCGGACGCCACGACGTACGCCGGCGGCTCGTGCGCCTCGACCCGCGACAGGATCCGCTCTGCCAGGCGCAGGTCCCGCACCCGGTCCAGGCGCGCCCCCGCCTCCAGCAGCGCCGGGTAGTCCCGCGCCGCGTCCGCCACGACCCACCGCGGTACGGCCTCACCGGCCTCCTCCTCCCGCACGGCCCCCGCCAGGTCCGGGTGGTATGCCGCGGCACCGCCGGGCAGGGGCATCGTCCAGCCCTCCCCGGCCCTCCCGTGCACCAGAGCGACCTCCACGACACCAGTGCACCACGACCCACCGACATTCCCGCCGGTTCGGCCCGCCGCCCCCGCCGCGCAGATAGAGGAATGTAGACATAATCCGGCGGCCGACGGGTATACGGACCGCATGGCATTGATTCTCTGGATCCTCGCGGTCCTACTCGTGGTTTACGGCATCTACATGATCTTCCGGGGCCAGGTGCTCCTCGGGATCGTCGTCATCATCGTCGGCCTGCTGGTCGGCCCGGGCGGGGTGAGCGTCTTCACCTAGGAGGGCCGCGCCGCACCGCCGGAAGGCGCGCGGCGGCGGCCGCAACCAGAACAGGCTGGAAGCCCGGCCCGCGCGAGCGGACCGGGCTCCGCCGTGCCCTCACGCGGACTCGCGGACCACCAGTTCTGTCGGCAGGATCGTCATCGGCTCGACCTCGTAGCCCTCCAGGAGCCGCAGCATCGTCCGCGCCATCGTCCGCCCGATCTCGGCGATCGGCTGCCGAACCGTCGTCAGCGGCGGATCCGAGTACGTCGCCAGCGCGATGTCGTCGAACCCGACCACCGCCACGTCCTCCGGCACCCGCCGCCCGGCCTCGCGCAGCGCCTGGAGCGCCCCGTGCGCCATGAGGTCCGAGGCCACGAACACCGCGTCCAGGTCCGGCTCGTCCGCCAGGAGCTGCCGCATCGCCGCCTGCCCCGACTCGGCCGTGAAGTCCCCGACCGCGACGATCGCGCGCCGGTCCGCGCCCGCGAGCGCCTCCCGGTACCCGTCCAGGCGCGCCCGCCCCGCGACCATGTCCAGCGGCCCGGCGATCGTCGCGATCCGCCTGCGGCCCTGCGCGACCAGGTACTCGACCGCGGCCCGCACGCCGCCGACGTGGTCGACGTCGATGCACGGCGCCTCCAGCTGCGGCAGCCCGTTGCACACCACCGGGACGCCGCGGCGGATCATCAGCTCCGGCAGCAGGTCCGCGTCGTGGAGCGAGGCGAACATGACGCCGTCGACGTGCCCGCCGACCGCGTACCGCTCCGCCCGCTGGCGGGCCTCGGCCGATCCGGTCGTCATGAGCACCAGGAGCTTCCCGGCCGCGTCGAGCTCGGTGGCGACGCCGCGGATGACGCTGGGGAAGAACTGGTCGTCGGAGAACACGCGGTTGGGGGACTCGGGGAGGATGAGCGCCACCGAGTCGGTCCGGTGCGTCACCAGGGAGCGCGCGGCGGCGTGGGGCACGTACCCGAGCTCGTCGGCGGCGGCCTCCACGGCGCGCCGCAGGTCCTCGTTCACCGTGGTCTGCCCGTTGACGACCCGTGAGACCGTCGCGCGCGAGACCCCCGCGCGCTCGGCGACCTCTTCGAGGGTCGGCCGCCCCGGGCGGGGGCCCCGCACCGGCCCCGCTTCCGCACGCCGCATCGCGTCCGCCTCCGTCTCCGTGTCAGCCTTTGACCGCGCCCTGCATGATCCCGCTGATCATGTACTTGCCCAAGAGCGCGAACACCGCCAGCAGAGGAAGCGTAGCCAGCATCGTCCCGGTCAGCACGAGCGACTGGTCGGTGACGTACCCGCCCGACAGCGTCGACAGCGCCACCTGCACCGTCTGGTTCCCGGGGCTGGAGAGGACGATGAGGGGCCAGAAGTAGTCGTTCCACGCGGTCAGGAACGTCAGGACGCCGAGGACGACCGCGGCCGGGCGGGCCGCGGGCATGACGATCTGCCAGAAGATGCGCAGCGTCGAGGCCCCGTCCATGCGGGCCGACTCGATGAGCGAGCCCGGGAGCGCCCCGCGCAGGTACTGGGTCATGAAGAACACCCCGAACGCGCTGACCAGGCCCGGGGCGATCACCGCCCACAGCGTGTCCGTCCACTCCAGCTCGACCATGAGCATGAACAGCGGGATGACGCCCAGCTGCACCGGCACCATCATCGTCGCCACCACCGACACCAGGAGCACCTTGGCGCCCTTGAACTCCAGCTTCGCGAACGCGAACCCCGCGAGCGTGGAGAAGAACACGACCGACGCGGTCACGGTTCCGCTCACCAGGACCGAGTTGAGCAGGGCCGTCCCGAACGGGACCGTGTCGAACACCCGCCGGACGTTCTCGACGAGGTTCGCGCCCGGCAGCACCGGCGGCGGCACCGTCGCGAGCGCCGAGTTGTCCCGCGAGGCGACCACGAAGCTGTAGTACAGCGGGAACCCCGAGAAGAACAGGACCGCGACGAGCGTGAGGTAGGCGAGGCGGCCGGGCTGCTCGCGCAGGGCGCGCAGGCGGGCCCGGGCCCGGCGGCCGGGCC
>NZ_QFRW01000191.1 GCF_003265355.1 Glycomyces dulcitolivorans
CCGCCCCGTGGCCGCCACCTGCGCGAGCGCATGCCACGCGGCGCCCGCGGCCCGCATCAGGCCCGCGGTCGTCAGCCCCGCGTCGAGCGCGTCGATGACCTGCGAGACCAGGCTCGCGACCGGCGCCGGGTCCCGCAGGTGCGTCACCGGCCCGCCCGCCGCCGCATGAGCGGCCCGCACCAGGTCCGCCGCGTCCGAACCCGTGAAGTGGAACCACCACAGCGTCCACGGATCCCCTTCGGCCGCACCGTAGGCGTGCGCCCGGTCCGCCGGAAGCAGCACCGTCCCGCCCCGCGCCACCGCGACCTCCTCGCCGCCGACCCGGCACCAGCCCGCGCCCTCGGTGCACACCAGCAGCACGTGCTCACGCGCCCCCTTCGGGCGCGAGCGCCGGTGCCCGGCCGCGCGCGGATAGCAGCCCGCATCGGTCACCAGCAGCTTCCCGGCCACCGGGTGCCGCAGCGCCTTCGCCACCGTCGCGCGCGGCACCACCAGCATCCGCTGCCCGGCGAAGCCCTCCCGGACCCCGGCCGTCGATTCGTCCATACGATCCATTGAAACGGCCCTGGACCGCCACGTCAAGCCCGACTACCTTCGATCCCATGACCGCACCAGAGTCGAGGATCGTCCTACCCGAGGCCCCCGCCGCCCTCGCCGGCCGGCCCGTGAAGGCCTGGCGCGAGGCGGTCGCCATCGACACCTACGAGCCCGCCGCGCCCGACCGCTACCCCGCCTACCTCGACCAGCGCGTCTACCAGGGCTCCTCCGGCGCGGTCTACCCGCTGCCCTTCATCGACGCCGTCGCGCGCGAGAAGACCCCGCGCGACTGGGACGCGATCCATCTCGAAAACGAGTACGTGCGCCTCATGATCCTCCCCGGCCTCGGCGGAAGAATCCACATCGGACTCGACAAGACCCGCGGCTACGACTTCTTCTACCGCAACGACGTCATCAAACCCGCCCTCGTCGGCCTGGCCGGCCCCTGGATCTCCGGCGGCGTCGAATTCAACTGGCCCCAGCACCACCGCCCCGCCACCCACCTGCCCGTCGAGACCCGGATCGAGACCGAGGACGACGGCGCGGTCACCGTCTGGTGCTCCGACCACGACCCCTTCGCCCGCATGCAGGGCATGCACGGCATCCGCCTGCGCCCCGGCAGCTCCCTTGTGGAACTGCGCGGCCACCTCGTCAACCGCACCGACGACGTCCAGACCTTCCTGTGGTGGGCCAACGTCGCCGCCAAAGCGGGGGAGGACTACCAGTCCTTCTTCCCCACCGACGTCCACGTCGTCGCCGACCACGCCAAACGCGCCACCACCACCTTCCCTGCGGCCCAAGGCCGCTACTACGGCATCGACTACCCCGCCCGCCGCGACCGGCCCGACGGCGACCGCCTCGACTGGTACCGCAACATCCCCGTCCCCACCTCCTACATGTGCCTGGGGAGCGAGGACGACTTCTTCGGCGGCTACGACCACGGCGCCGGCGCCGGGTTCGTCCACTGGGCCGACCACCGCATCGCGCCCGGCAAGAAGCAGTGGACCTGGGGCAACGCGCCCTTCGGCTGGGCCTGGGACGACCATCTGACCGATGGCGGTGGCCCGTACGTGGAGCTGATGGCGGGCGTCTTCACCGACAACCAGCCCGACTTCGCGTTCCTGAAGCCCGGCGAGACCAAGACCTTCTCCCAGTACTGGTACCCGATCCAGGACACCGGCCCGGTCCACCAGTCCACCCTCGACGCCGCTGTGCGCCTTGACATCGAAGCCGACCGGGTGCGGATCGCGGTCGCGGTGACCGCGGCGCGCCCCGGCGCGCGGATCACGCTCCGCGTCGGCGACCGGACCGTCTACGACGTCAAGGCCGACCTCGCCCCGGGCACTCCGCACGTCCGCGAATTCGACCAGGTCCCAGCGACGACCGCGGCAGGCGGCCCGGACCCGACCGAATCGGTCCACCTTCCCCAGGCCATCGAACCGGCCGAATGCGAACTCACCGTCGAGCACGACGGCGAGGTGCTCGTGTCCTGGCGGCCCCGCACCGAACCCGCCTCGACCACGGCCGAGCCCGCGACCGAACCGCCTGCGCCCGAGGCGATCGCGTCCGCAGACGAGCTGTACCTCACCGGCCTCCACCTCGACCAGTACCGCCACGCCACGCGCCGGCCCGAGCCGTACTGGGAGGAGGCCCTGCGCCGCGACCCCGGCGACGCCCGCTGCAACACCGCGCTGGCCGCCCGCCTGACCCGCGCGGGCCGCCTCGCCGAGACCGAGGCGCACCTGCGCACCGCCGTCGACCGCCTGACCCGCCGCAACCCCAACCCGCGCGACGGCGAAGCCCACTACCGGCTCGGTCTGATCTTGATGCGTCAGGGCCGGAGTGCGGAAGCCGAGGAGGCCTTCGGAAAGGCGGCCTGGGACGAAGCCTGGGCCGACGCCGCCACGCTCGCCACCGCCCGCCTCGATCTCGCCGCTGACGGCGAGGCGGAGCCCGCCCTCGTCGACCTGGTCGCGCGCAGCCCCCGCCACACCCAGGCCCGCAATCTCCTCGCGGTGGCCGTCCTCCGCCGTGGAGACCGCGAGCGCGCGGCGGCGATCATCGCGGAGACGTTGCGGGACAACCCCCTCGACGCCTGGGCCCGCGACCTCGCCCCCCGTCTCGGCCTTGACGCCGAGCCGACGACCGACCCGACGGTCGCCCTAGACGTCGCCCTCGAATACCGGTCGATCCGCGAAGACGACGCCGCGATCGACCTCCTCGAAACCGCCGCACGACTGACACCCGCCCCCGGCCAGGTCAACGTCGCGCCGATCGCCTGGCTCCACCGCGCCGACCTCGAATTCGAGCGCGGCGACATCGAGGCCGCCGACCATGCGCTGCACCAGGTCCGCCATCTCGACCGCACCTGGTGCTTCCCCTCCCACACCGAGGACGACGCCCTCGCACGCCTGCGCGAGCGCCGCCCCGACGACCCGGCCTTGGCCGCCCTCGCCGGGCACCGCCTCTACGCCGCCGGCCGCCGCACCGAGGCCATCGCCGCCTGGGAAGCCGCCGCTCCGACCGGCGACCCGGTGGTGCTGCGCAACCTCGGCGTCGCCGCCCACAACGTTTCAGGCGACCCCGAGCGCGCCGCCCGCTGGTACGACCGCGCCCGCGCCGCCGCCCCCGACGACGCCCGCCTCCTCTACGAGTCCGACCAACTCGACGCCCGTCGCGGCGTCGAGCCCGCCAAACGCCTTGCCGCCCTGGAAGACCGACGCGACCTCGTCGGCCAGCGCGACGACCTCACCGTCCAACTCGCGGAACTCCTCACCGCCGTCGGGCGGGCCTCGGAGGCGGTCGAAGTGCTCCGAGGAAGGTCGTTCCAGCCCTGGGAAGGCGGCGAGGGCCGAGTCCTCGCCGCCTGGGAGGACGCCCACCTCACCCTCGCCCGCGGACTCCTCGACGGTGACCCGCGTCCGGCCGTGCACCACGCTGAAGCCGCGCTCAATCCGCCCGCGAACCTCGGCGAGGCCCGGCATCCGCTCGCTAACACGGCCGACCTGCACCTGGTCCTGGGCGACGCGCTCGCCGCCGCGGGCGACCCCGAAGGCGCCCGGACCGCCTGGGCCGCGGCCGCCGGGGCGGAAGGCGACTTCCAGTCGATGCGCGTCCAGGCGTACTCCGAGCACACGGCCGCTTCGGTGCGCGCCCTCCGCCGCCTCGGCGAAACCGAAGCGGCCCAAGCGCTCCGTGATGCCCTCGCCCAGCACGTCGGCGAGCAGGCGGGGACCAAGGCCGAGGTCGACTACTTCGCGACCTCGCTCCCGGCGATGCTCCTGTTCACCACCGATCTCCAAGCCGCCCATGACCACCGGACCAGCATCCTTCGTGCCCAACTTGCAGCCCTCGACGAGGAGGCGGCATGAGCCCCTACAGCATCCACGTCCCGGCCCCGCCGCCCGAGCGGCGTGGGCACCTCCCATTCGACTCCATAGGGGACATCGAGGTGACCAGCCGCTGGATCGAACGCGGCGGTCGCCCTTGGATTCCCATCACTGGGGAGATCCACTACTCGCGGCTTCCGCGCGAGCGCTGGAGCCAGGTTCTCGGGCATGCGCGGGCGGGCGGGCTGAACTCCATTGCGACCTATGTCTTCTGGGCGGCCCACGAGCCTGAACCCGGGCGTTTCGACTGGTCCGGGAATCTCGACCTGCGCGCGTTCGTCGAACTCGCCGCCGCGCACGGCCTCGACGTCGTGGTGCGCCTCGGCCCCTGGGCGCACGGCGAGTACCGCAACGGCGGGTTCCCGGACTGGCTCCTCGATCGAAACCTGAAGCCCCGCACCAACGATCCCGCCTATCTCGACCTCGTGCGCGCCCTGTACGCCGAGACGATCGCGCAACTGCGCGGCCTCACGCACGCCGAAGGCGGTCCGATCATCGCCGCTCAGGTCGACAACGAGCTGTACGACCAGCCCGAGCATCTTGCGGCACTCCGGGAGCTCGCCGAGGAGCTCGGCCTGCGCGTTCCTGTGTGGACTGCGACCGGGTGGGGCGGTGCGCAGGTTCCCGACACGCTCCTGCCCGTCTTCGGCGCCTACGCCGACGGTTTCTGGGAGGAGACCACGACCGAGTGGCCCGCGTTCGCGCCGATCCACTTCCGGTACAGCGCGACCCGCGACGACGTCTCGGTCGGCGCCGACCTCCGCGAGGCGCTTGACGGCGTTGCGGCCGGGGCTGCCGCCGACCGTGCGGACGTGCCGTTCGTGACCTGCGAACTCGGCGGCGGCATGCACGTCGCCTACCACCGGCGGCCGCTCGTCAGCCCTGAGGACGTCGCGGCGGTCGCGCTGGCGAAGCTCGGCTCGGGGTCGGCCTGGCAGGGCTATTACATGTACGCGGGCGGCACCCAGCGGACCGGACCCCATGGAACTGAACAGGAGTCGCAGGCGACCTGGTATCCCAACGATGTTCCGGCCCTTTCGTACGACTTCCATGCGCCCATCGGCGAGCACGGCCAGATCCGGCCGCACCACCACGCGCTGCGTCGGCAGCACCTGTGGCTCGCGGCCGACGGGCACCGGCTCGCGCGGATGGCTTCGCACGTCGGCGGCGGGAGTGACGAACCGGCGGAGCTGCGCTGGGCCGTCCGCTCGGATGGCCACAGCGGTTACCTGTTCGCCACGACCTACCAGCCGCCGAAGCGGCCCTTGGCCGCTCAGCCCGGTGTGCAGTTCAGCGTGCAGTTCGACGACGTGACGGTGACGGTTCCGACCGTGCCCGTGGATCTCCCGGCGGGGCGCTCGGTCGTCTGGCCGCTGCGGTACCCGCTGACCCCGGACCTGGAACTGCGCAGCGCCACCGCGCAGCTCCTCACCCGCATCGCGGATGCCGCGGGCGACCTGGTGGTCCTCGCCGCCACCGACGGCATCCCGGTCGAAATCACCCTCGGCGACGGAACCGCGGTGCCCCTTCCTACGCCGCCCGGCCCGGACTGCTTCATCGACCTTGCCGGAGTACGCCTCCTCATCCTCGACGACACCAGCGCAAACCGCCTCTACCGCCTCGAACTAGGTCCCGCCGGGCATGGCGGTCTTGACCGTTTCGGGGGCGAGCGGCTTGTGCTCGCCAATACGGCCGTCTACGCCGAGGGCGGCGACATCGTCGCCCGCCTCGAAACCGCCGAGGCTGAGGTTTCAGTGCTGATCGGCGATGCCTGGCGCACTTGGACGCTCACCGACTCCGCCGCCGGTCATGTCCTGCTGCTCGCGGATCTTCGCCTCGATGGGGGCCCCTCCCCCCTCCCCACCCCACCCACCCCCGCTCCCACCCCTCCGCGCGCGCCCACCAC
>NZ_QFRW01000192.1 GCF_003265355.1 Glycomyces dulcitolivorans
CCGGACGGCGTCCCCGATCTCCGGGCCGCGCCCGGAGACGGCGGCCGGCCGCGGGTACGGCACCACCACGACCGGGCAGGGGGCGTGGAAGACGCAGGCCCGGCCGACCGATCCGAGCAGCGCGCCGACGACGGGCCTGCGGCCGCGGTCGCCGACGACGAGCAGGTCGGCGCCTCGGGCGTGCCTGATGAGCACCGCCGCGGGCCGGCCGTTGTCGATCGTGAGCGCGCAGGGCACGTCGGTCCTGCCGGCGGCGGCGCGGGCGACCGTGCGGGCCAGCGACCTCCTGACCGCGCTCGTGTAGTGCTCGAACGGGACGGCGTTCATCGCATAGGACAGGCCCGCGGTCGTGTCGACCACGTGCACGGCCTCCACCAGTCCGCCGCGCGCCCGCGCCCAGTCCAGGGCCCATCGGAGGGCGTGCTCCGACGACCGGGAGCCGTCGACCCCGACGACGGCGCGGGGCGGCGGGGGCGACTCCGTTCGCATGCGTTCCATCGCATTGCCTCCCTTCGGGTCAGCCGTGCTCCGGCCCGGTGCGCCGCACGTCCAGGAAGTGGGCGGCGCAGGAGATGCACGGGTCGTAGTTGCGGATCGCCCGCTCGCACTCGGCGGTGAGCGCGGCGTCGTCGAGGTCGAGCCAGCCTCCGGCGAGGCGGCGCAGGTCCTCCTCGATCGCGGCCTGGTTCTGGGCGGTCGGGGCGACGATCTGGGCCTGCCCGATGCGGCCGTCCCGGTCGATCCGGTAGCGGTGGTAGAGGATCCCGCGCGGCGCCTCGGTCACCCCGTGGCCCTCGCCCGCGCGGGCCGGGACGTCGGTGTACGGGCGGCGGGGAGGCCGGTACGTCTCCAGGATCCGGAGCGCTTCCTCGATCGCGTAGACCACCTCTACCGCGCGGACGAGCATGCTCTGGAACGGATTGACGCACCGGCTCCCCAGTCCCGCCGCCCGGGCCGCCTGGCGGGCCAGCGGCGACAGCTTCGCCTGGTTCAGCGAATACCGCGCCAGCGGGCCGCTCAGATACCGGCGGCCTTGCAGGAACGCTTGGAGTGCGGTCGAATGCGGGACCTGGCGGCTCTCGACGAAGTCGTTCCAGGCCGAGGCCGGGAACTCCTGGAGCGAGTCGGTCACCAGGTGGCCGCGCTCCATCGGGTATCCGTCCGGAGCGGACATCGCCAGGAGCGCGTGGTCGCATTCGTAGTCGGGGAAGTCCAGCCGCGAGGCCCACTCCACGGTCTGGAGCGCGCGGTCGAGCGCGGGCCGCAGCAGCCGCTCCAGGCGGGCGAGCTCTTCGGCGGACGGGAGGCGGTGGAACCCGCCGAGGCGGACGTTGACCGGGTGGATCGCCCTGCCGCCGACGACCTCCATGACCTCGTTGCCCGCCTGCTTGAGCGCCAGGCCGCGCTCGACGAGGGCGCGGTCGGCGCGGGCCAGCTCGACCGCGTCGGGCAGGCCCAGGAAGTCCGGGGCGTGCAGCAGGTAGATGTGGAGGGCGTGGCTCTCGATCCACTCGCCGCAGTACAGCAGCCGCCGGAGCGCCCAGATCTCCTCGGGCACCTGGACGCCGCAGGCGTCCTCGATCGCCTGGCAGCTGCTCATCTGGTACGCGACGGGGCAGATCCCGCAGATCCTGGCGGTGATGTCGGGCGGCTCGGCGTGCCCGCGGCCGACCAGGAGCGCCTCGAAGTAGCGGGGCGGCTCGTACAGGTGCAGCTCGGCCTCGGTCACGCGGCCGTCCGCGACCCGCAGCCGCAGGGCGCCTTCGCCTTCCACGCGGGAGATCTCCCCGGCGGTGATGAGCCGGTCGACCGGCCCCCTATGCGTCATCGTCGGCTCCTTCCGAGTCGCGTCCGGGTGCGGCGGTGGTGCAGCCGCGCAGCAGCCGCCGGATCGCGGCGTCGCCGTGCCCGCGGCGGCGCAGGACCGGGACGATCGCTTCGGGCCGGGCCGACTCGGCCGGACCCGCGCAGCCGTAGCAGCCCCGGTCGTAGGCGGGGCAGAGCGCGCCGCAGCCGGCCCGCGTGACCGGGCCCAGGCAGGGGGCGCGGCCGAGGACGAGCAGGCAGTTCACGCCGCGCTGCTTGCACTCGGCGCAGACCGACCCGGCGGGGAGGTCGGGTCGCCTGCCGTTGAGGAGCGCCGAGAGCAGGCCCAGGAGGGCGCGCCGGTCGATCGGGCAGCCGTGCAGCTCGTAGTCGACCTCGACGTGGGCGGCGACCGGGCTGACCCGGTCCAGGGAGCGGATCGCCTCGGGGCGGGGGTAGACGATCCGCTGGAACGCCTCCAGGTCGGCGCCGTTGCGCAGGGCCTGGTACCCGCCCGCGGTGGCGCAGGCCCCGATCGCGACGAGCACGCCGGACTCCTCGCGGATGCGCCTGATCCGCTCGGCCTCGGCCGGGGTCGAGATCGATCCCTCCACAAGGGAGACGTCGAACGGGCCGGGCAGGTCCCGCCTCGTGGCCTCGGGGAAGTGGCGGATCTCGACCGCGTCGGCGATGTCGAGCAGCTCGTCCTCGCAGTCGAGGAGGGTCAGCTGGCAGCCGTCGCAGGAGGTGAGCTTCCAGACGGCGAGGGACGGTCGGCGCATCACAGCTCCTCGATGTCGAGCAGGTCGGCCACGGCGTCCCAGCGGTGCACCGGGCCCTGGCAGCACAGCAGGTACGGGCCGAGCTGGCAGTGCCCGCACCAGCCGATGCCGCACTGCATGTTGCGCTCCAGGGAGACCTGGATGCGCGCGGGCGCCAGGCCCCGCTCCAGCAGGGCCGCGGCGGACGCCTTCATCATGGCCTCGGGCCCGCACAGGAACGCGGTCGTCCGCTCCGGGTCCAGCCGGGTGCGGGCCAGCGGCTCGGTGACCAGCCCCACCGGGCGGGCCCATCCCGGCGTCGCCCGGTCCACGGTGGACTCCACTTCGAGGTCGCGCCGGCGGGCCCAGGCGGCGACCTGGAGCGGGTAGAGCAGGTCGGCGGCGGTCCTGGCGCCCACCAGGACCACGATGCGCCCGAAGCGCACCCGCAGCGACAGGGCGGTCAGGACCAGGGGCCGCAGCGGGGCCAGGCCGATGCCCCCGGCCATGACGAGCAGGTCCCCGCCCAGGGCCGAGCGCAGATCCCAGCCGCGCCCGTACGGCCCCCGCACGCCCACCGCCCCGCCGACCGGCATCCGGCACAGGGCCCCCGACACCGCCCCGACGTCGCGGACCGTCTGCACGATCCGGCCGTCGAGCCGCTCGGCGCCGCTGATCGAGACCGGGATCTCGCCGACGCCGGCGACCGAGAGCATCGTGAACTGCCCGGGCCGGGCCGGGTCCGTCCGCGCTCCCGCGGCGGGCGCCAGCGTCAGCGTGGCGGTGTCGCGCGTCTCGGTGCGGCGGTGGACGACGGTGTACTCCAGCGGCGCCATGGCGTCCCGCGGCCCGGCGCGGACGGCCCCGCGTGCGGCGGTCATCGCGGCTCCTCCTCCCTCGCCAGCGCGGCGGCCTCGGCGGTGATGTCGATGCCGGCCGGGCACCAGGCGATGCACCGCCCGCAGCCGACGCACCCGGAGGTGCCGAACTGGTCGTGCCAGGTGCCGAGCTTGTGGCTCATCCACTGCCGGTAGCGGGAGGCGACCGAGGTGCGCACGGTGCCCCCGGCGGTGTACGAGAAGTCCGGGTCGAAGCAGGAGTCCCACCGCCGCCACCGCTCCGCACGGCCGCCGCGCAGGTCGGTGACGTCCTCGACGGTGGTGCAGAAGCAGGTGGGGCACACCATGGTGCAGTTGGCGCACGCCAGGCACCGGTCGGCGATCTCCTGCCACCGCTCGGAGCGGCGGCTGCGCGCCAGCAGGGCGCGCAGGTCCGTCGCCGGCAGCGACCGCTCCATCGACTCGGCGGCCCCGCGCAGGGCCCGGTCGGCCTCGGCGGCCTCCTCGCGGGTGGCGTTGCGCCGGGTCAGGCGCTCCAGGACCTCCTCGCCCTCGACCGTGCCGGCGCTGACGAGGAAGCGGTGCCCGCCCTCGACGCGCTCGGTGAGCACGAGGTCGTAGCCGCCGGTCGCGGCCGGACCGGTGCCGGCGGAGGCGCAGAAGCAGGTCGCCCCCGGTTCGACGCAGTCGACGGCGACCACGAAGGCCCGGTCGCGGCGGGCCTGGTAGCGCCGGTCGGGGTGGGGCGCGGCGCCGAAGACGCCGTCCAGGACCGACAGCGCGGCCAGGTCGCACGGGCGCACGCCGATGAACGCGAGCGGGCGGGGCTCCTCGGGGGCGTCGACGCGCTGGCGGACGGGGTGCACGAACCGCTTCCAGGACTGCGGTCCGGCGGCGTGGTTGAAGACGGCGCGGTCGGCGCGCCGGTGCAGGCGGTAGCGACCGGGGCCGGTCTCGGCGCCGACGCCGTCGGGCAGCTCGGCGCCGCTCTCGATCTCGTCGAGGACGATCGCGCCGTCGCGCTCGACGGGGCCGATGACGGTGCGGCCGTCGGCGATGAGGAGTTTGACGAGCTGGTCGAGCCCGTTGCGGTCGATGACGGCGGGAGCCGGTCGGTGGGTGCGCACGGTGTCCTCCTAGCAGATCCGGGGGAGTTGCTCGCCCAGCGGCGGGTCGACCACCCGCGCGGTCCCCAGGGGGGTCCGCGCGAGGACGCGCGGTTCGGCCGCGGCGGTGACGGCGCCGATCCGGCGGGCGCCTTTGCCCTCGGGCCGGGCGCGCATGGCGGCGAGGACGTCGGCGGCGGCCTCGGGGGCGCATATCGCGACGAGGGTGCCTTCGCACGCGAGGTGGAAGGGGTCGAGCCCGAGCACGTCGCACAGGGCCGCGACCTGGTCGGTGGTGGCGGCGGCGGCCTCGTCGATCTCGATGCCGACGCCCGAGGCGGCGGCGAGTTCGTTGAGGACCGCGGCGAGGCCGCCGCGGGTGGCGTCGCGCAGGACGTGCACGCCCGCGCCGCCCGCACCGACCATGTCCTCGACCATGCGGCCGAGCGCGCACGAGTCGGAGGGCTCGTCGAAGTCGAAGCCCTCGCGCGCGGCCAGGACCGCGGCCCCGTGGCGGCCGACCGGTCCCGACAGGAGCACGGCGTCGCCGGGGACGGCGCCCGCGGCGGTGACGGCCGCATCGGGGAGGAGGACGCCGATCCCGGTGGTGTTGACGTAGATGCCGTCGGCGCCGCCGCGTTCGACCACTTTGGTGTCGCCGGTGACGATCGGCACGCCCGCCTCTGCGGCGGCCGCGGCGGCCGAGGCGGTGACGCGGGCGAGCTCGTCGACCGGGAACCCCTCTTCGATGATGTAGGCGAGGGTGATCGCGATGGGGCGGGCCCCGCGCATGGCGACGTCGTTGACGGTGCCGTGGACGGCCAGCGACCCGATGTCGCCGCCGGGGAAGTCGCGCGGGGTGACCACGAAGCTGTCGGTGGAGACGACCACGCGGACGCCGTCGGGGCCGTCGACCGGGACGACCGCCGCGTCCTCGGCGACCGGTCCGGCCCCGGTGAGCGGGCCCAGGAGCGTGTCGAAGAGCTCGCCGAAGAGGCGGCCGCCGGCGCCGTGCCCCATGAGGACCCGGTCGGTCCCGGTCAGCGGCAGCGGGCACGCGAGTGCGAGCGGTGCGGTGGTCATGGGGTGCTCCCGGAGGTCGTCGTCAGCGGGGCGCGGCCCGCGAGGTGGTAGGCGGCGCAGGTGCCCTCGGCCGAGACCATGGGCGCGCCGATCGGGCGGCGGGGCGTGCAGTCGGTGCCGTAGGCGGGGCAGTCGGTGGGGACGGCGGTGCCGCGCAGGACGGCGCCGGCGATGCAGCGCGGGTCCTCGGCGGCGCGGGGGCCGCCGGTGTCGAAGCGGCGCTCGGCGTCGAACGCCGCGTAGGCGCCGGCGAG
>NZ_QFRW01000193.1 GCF_003265355.1 Glycomyces dulcitolivorans
CCGGCCGCAGCCCCGCGGCCGCGCCCGCAGTGGCGCCGCGCAGGTCCGCGCCTGTGCGCAGCCCGAGCTCAGCGGCCAATGCGGCCGCGACCGTCGTCGCCACCAGAACCCCCGTGCTGTGTCGAACATGTGTACCAAGATCAACTTACCGAACCTCGGCCCCGATGCAACATCAAACGGGTGTTCGATAAATCTCGCACGCCTGGTCCACTCGACACCGCACTGCGCGCCCGCGTCACAATGCCCCGAACAGGCGCCGCTCAGGCCGCGTACGAGCGGGCCTGGAGTCCCCACAGTTCGGCGTAGGCGCCGTCAGCGGCGAGGAGGGTGCGGTGGGGGCCGAGTTCGGCGAGTCTGCCGTCTTCGAGGACGGCGATCTGGTCGGCGTGGACGACGCCTTGGAGGCGGTGGGAGATGATCACGGTCGTGGCGGTGCCCGAGCGGGCCCGGAGCGTGTCGAACAGGGCCGCCTCGGCCTTGGCGTCGAGGGCCGCGGAGGGCTCGTCGGCGATGAGGATCGCGCCCTCGTCGCGGTAGAGGCCGCGGGCGGAGGCTAGGCGCTGCCACTGGCCGCCGGAGAGGTCGGTGCCCTCCTTGAACATCCGGTCCAGCAGCTGCTGCCACTGGTGGTCGAAGTCCATGATCATGTCGTACGCGCCGGCGTCCCTCGCGGCCCGCTCGATGCGCGGCCGGTCGAGAGGCAGGTCGGCCCGGCCGAGGCGGATGCTCGTCTCGGCGGTGAACGGCTGGCGCATGATCTGCTGGGCGATGACGGCCACGTGCGTGCGCCACCGCGCCGGGTCGACCGCGTTGATGTCGACGCCGTCGAACAGGATCCGCCCCGAGGTCGGGGCGTACAGCCCCGCCAGCAGCTTGGCGAGGGTCGACTTGCCGGAGCCGTTCTCGCCGACGAGGGCGATCGTCTCTCCCCTGCGGATGGTCAGCGACACGCCGGTGAGCGCGTCGGCGTCCTTGCCGGGGTAGCGGAACGAGACGTCCTCGACGGTGACGACCTGCGGCACCGGTAGCAGGGGCCCGTCGACGGCCAGCGCGGGCGAGGCCAGGTGCGGCTGCGCGGCGATCTGCGCCGCGGCCGCGGCCTGGTACTCCGCGTAGTCGGAGGCGTAGAGCCCCGAGTCGTAGATCTCGTTGACCGCGACCAGCAGGTTCGCGGTGGCGCCCGATCCACGCTGGAGCGCCAGGACAGCCGCGGCCGCCACCGCCAGCGGCACCGCTCCGGTCGCGAGCATCCACAGCAGCACGCCGTACACGGCGGCGGTGGCGATCCCCGATGCACCCTGGCCGATCGCCCGGGTCACCGTCTGGCGGTCGACGACCTCGAAGTCGGCCCGCGTCTCGGCGTCGACCATCGCCTGGTGCTGGCCGCGCAGCCACCGGGCCGCCCCGTGCAGGCGCAGGTCGTCGGCGGCGTACCGGTCGGCCAGGAGCATCTCGATCATCCAGAGCCGGCGCCGTCGCGAGACGCGCGCACGGTTCGACTGGTACATCAGCCGCGCCGACTTCACCGCGGCCCAACCCGACGGCAGCGCCGCGGCGAACAGCAGCGGCAGCAGCGCCGCGTGGATGACGACCAGCGCCGCGGCCACGGCGGCCACGGTGACGACCGCGGTCACCAGGTCGACGGTGTTGGTCACCAGGTCCTTGACCGCGCGCGTGCCCCGGTCCCTGGCCGCGTGGAGGAGGTCGGCGAAATCGTCGTCGTCGTACGCGGCCCGCGGCACCTCGGTCGTGGACTCGAAGAACTCGAACTCGATCCGGTTGGCGATCAAGGGCTCCAGCCGCTGCTGGGCCCAGCCAGCGCCGATCCCGAGCACGGCCTGCCCGGCGGTCGCCGCCGCCAGGAGGACGAGCGAGGGGGCCGCGGCGACCACCCGGTCCCAGTTCGGCCCGGCCGCGAAGAGCTCGGTCGTCACGTCGGTGACGGCCAGGAGCGCGGTCGTGGTCGCCACGCCCGCAACGAGGTTGAGGACCAGCGCCGCGACCGTCAGCGCCGGGGACGCCGCCCACGCGGTCCGGGCCGCCTGCGCCACCAGCTTGGGCAGCCGCCGCGCCATCCGCCAGAACGAGGCCCGCTCGGCCTCCTCGGCGTGCGCGTACCAGGCGACGTCCTCCAGCTCGGGCAGCGCCTCCGCGCGCCTCCGCTGCCTTGGGATGAAACGAAACCGCTGAAGGTAGCGCCGCATTCGACCTCCGAAGCCGTCATGTCGCGGGTAAGCCGCGCCCATCATCCCCGTGCCCACCGACAATCCTGACCGCGCTTCGGACGGCAGGCAACTTGCACCGCGGTGGAACAATGCCCGCATGAAATCGCCGATCGGCCGCCTGCGCCTGGCGGCGCTGCTTTCCGTGCTCGCTCTGGCGGTGTCGGCCTGCTCGGGGCCCGACGACGGGGACACCGTGGCCCTCGATGCCGGCACCGCCACGGTCGCGGCCGGTGAGGAGTTGTGGGTCGACCTGGGGGAGGTGAGCGCCTCCGTGGGCGACAACTGGTTCCTCGTGGAAGGCCCCGACGCCGACGTGCTCGTCGAGACCGGGACCGTCAACGAGCGTCCGCTCGCGTGCGACCTGGGCCTGACCGAGTGCGGCGACCGGCTCCTGTGGGGGTTCGACGCCGTCGCCGCGGGGGAGACCGAGCTGGTGTTCCAGTACTGCCTCCAGACCGGCCTGGAGGACTGCGAGGCGGGGACCGGCCTGGAGGCCCCCGAACCGGTGGAGCTCACGGTCGTCGTGGTCGGGTGACCTCTCCGGGGGTGTGGACCCCGGCCGCCTTGAATCGAAATATAGCTATATAGAAAAGCCTGTGCTAAAGTCTGGTTACTTCTTGCAAGAACTGCAAGAAGACATCTGGGAACGGCAAGAATCACCGAGATCGACAACCACGCCCCCACAGGAGCTCGACATGTCCCGCGGACCCCGCCGCCGTTCCCGGCTGCTCGCCGCCGTCCTCGCACTGGCCGCCGCGCTCATGGCGCTGCTGGCCGTCCCCGCCTCGACGGCCGCCGCCACGACCGCCACCGTCTACTACCGGGCCGCGGCCAGCTGGTCGACGGTCAACATCCACTACGCCCCGAACGGCGCCGCCTGGACCGCCGTGCCCGGCACGGCCATGGCCCCCGCCTGCACCGGCTGGCACGCCTACACGATCGACCTCGGCACCGCCGCCGGCGCGCAGGTCGTCTTCAACAACGGCGCCGGCACCTGGGACAACAACAATGGCGCCAACTACCGGATCGGCTCGGGGGACGTCACCGTCTCCGGCGGGCAGATCGGGTCCGGGAACCCTTGCGGCGGTGAGGAAGCAGTCGTCTACTACGACCTGACCTCCATGGGCTGGACCCAGGCTTATATCCACTATGCGATCGGCGGCGTCTGGACCACCGCCCCCGGCGTCGCCATGGCCGAGGCCGCCTGCGCCGGATGGGCCCGCCTCACCGTGCCCCTCGGCACCGCCACCAGCCTGACCGCCGCGTTCAACAACGGCGGCGGCGTGTGGGACAACAACGGCAGTGCCGATTATCAGATCAGCGCTGGGACTTCACTGGTCACGGACTCGGAGGTCGCCGCCGGCACCGACCCGTGCGCGAGCGCCGAACCCGACACCGTCGCCCCCTCGACTCCGTCAGGGGTCACCGCGACCGTCAACGCCACCACCGTGATCCTGTCCTGGACCGCCGCGAGCGACGACGTCGGCGTCACCGGCTACCGCCTCACCCGCACCTCCGCCGACGGCACCGTCACGCGCACCACCGCCGCAGTCAAGTTCACCGACGCGAACCTCGACCCGGACACCGAGTACGCGTACACCGTCGCCGCCTACGACGCCGCCGGGAACCTGTCGGCGGCGAGCGCCGCGGTCACCGCCACCACCGGCGAGGCCCCGCCCGCTGCCGCCGGGGGCGAGATGCTCGGCGGCGACCCGCGCCAGGACCCGATCTACTTCGTCATGACCGCCCGCTTCTTCGACGGCGACGAGTCGAACGACCGCGGCGGCGCCAAGCACGAGACCTCCGGGAACGCCGGCTACGACGACCCGATGTTCCGCGGCGACTTCTCCGGCCTCATCGAGCGCCTCGACTACATCAAGGCCCTCGGCTTCTCCGCCGTGTGGATCACCCCCGTGGTGCTCAACCGCTCCGACTACGACTACCACGGCTACCACGGGTACGACTTCTACGAGATCGACGCCCGCCTCGAATCCGAGGGCGCCTCCTACCAGGATCTGATCGACACCGCCCACGGCAAGGACATGAAGATCTACCAGGACGTCGTCTTCAACCACTCCTCCCGCTGGGGCGCGGTCGGCCTGGAGACCCCCACCGTCTACGGCGTCCAGGACGCCCAGTGGGGCGACTTCTACGACACCTACAACCCCGACTTCACCTACGACGGCCTCGCCGTCGAGCCGAACTCCGGGCGCTCCTACTACAACGGCGACCTCTGGTCCACCGCCGAACCCGCCGGCAACACGTGCGCGAACTGGGGCCAGTTCACCGGCAACTACAGCGCCGAAGGCCGGAGGGTCTACCACTGCCAGTGGCCCAGCCCGACCTCCGGCATGTTCTCCTCCCAGAACTACCACCAGTGCTGGATCGGGAACTGGGAGGGCGAGGACGCCCGCTCCTGCTGGATCCACGAGGACCTCGCCGACTTCAACACCGAGAACGAAGCGGTGCAGGAGTACCTGATCGGCGCCTACGAGCAGTACATCGACATGGGCGTCGACGGCTTCCGCGTCGACACCGCCGTCCACATCCCCCGCGTCACCTGGAACCGGGTCTTCCTGCCCGCCCTCCAGGAGCACCTCGTCGCCAAGTACGGCGAGGACAAGGCCCAGGACTTCTACATCTTCGGCGAGGTCGCCGCGTTCGTCCACGACCGCTGGAACCGCGGCTCGGTCAACCACTCCGCCCAGTTCTACACCTGGCAGGAGCGCCGCGAGTACGCCGCGGACGACGTGACCGCCGCGATCGAGCAGTACAACTGGGAGAACGCGCAGGGCACCGAGAACCAGCCCACCAGCACCAACGCGTTCCTCAACGGCAACACCTACCACGCCCCGGACTATTCGCAGTTCTCCGGCATGAACATCATCGACATGCGCATGCACATGAACTTCGGGGAGGCCTCGAACGCGTTCTTCAACGGCAAGGACTCCGACGCCTGGGTCAACGACGCCACGTTCAACGCCGTCTACGTCGACTCGCACGACTACGGCCCCAACAAGTCCAGCACCCGCTACGCCGGCGGCACCGACGCCTGGGCCGAGAACATGAACCTCATGTGGACCTTCCGCGGCATCCCGACCCTGTTCTACGGCTCCGAGATCGAGTTCCAGGCCGGGGTCAGGATCGACTGCGGCCCCACCTGCCCGCTGGAGGAGACCGGCCGCGCCTACTTCGGCGACCACCTCGAAGGCACGCTCGCCGTCAGCGACTTCAGTCAGGTCGCCTCGGCCACCGGCGCGGTCGCGACCACCCTCGACCAGCCGCTCGTGCAGCACCTCCAGCGGCTCAACGAGATCCGCCGCGCCGTCCCGGCCCTGTCCATGGGCCAGTACTCCACCGAGAACGTCTCTGGCGGCATCGCCTTCAAGCGCCGCTACACCGACGCGACCACCGACAGCTTCGTCCTCGTCGCCATCACCTCCTCCGCGACCTTCAGCGCCATCCCCAACGGCACCTACACCGACGCCGTCACCGGCGACGTCAAGACGGTGACCAACGGGACGCTGACGGCCACCGTATCCGGGCAGGGCGACATGGCCGTCTACGTCCTCGACACCGCGCTCACCGACGCGCCGGGCCAGGTCGGCGACGACGGGCCCTACCTCTCCTGAACCCGCCGTCCGAAAGCCTTGCCGCCCAGAGAAGGACCGGGCCGGCCGCGGGGCGACCCCCCGCGGCC
>NZ_QFRW01000194.1 GCF_003265355.1 Glycomyces dulcitolivorans
GAGGGCTCGGGAGCGGGCTCCGCGGCGGGAGCGGGCGGGACGTCCGCGTCGGCGAGCGCCGAGGCGGGGACCGACTCGGTCGCGCCTTCCTCGGCCGCGCTGTCCTCGACCGCCGGGGACTCGGGCTCGACGGCGGGCGCCGGAGCCTCCTCGGCCGGACTCACGGCCTCCGCGGCGGGACTCGCCTCGGCGGCGTCGGCCGCGGGTGCGGCCTGGTCCGCGGCACCCTGATCGGCTGCGCTCTGGTCGTCAGGGGCCTCGCCCTTTGCTGGCGGGTTGCCTTGCTCGGAGGTCACGGCTGCTCCTCAATGCTGCTTCCGGCCTGGCGTCTTGGGGGCACGCCAGACGGCAACACGGTACCGCAGGGACGCCAGCGATCACTCGACAGGGTTAAGCGGGTACGACAAAAGGCGCCTTACGGCGGTGGAGAAGCGCGGGGAGGACTGCCTCTGCGGGCATGAGAAAAGGCCGGGCGCCAGCGGTTGCCCACCCCTCATGGCAAACGCGGCGCCCGGCCGGTGTGAGAACCCCCTGGAGAGGGTCTCCGCGGTGTGGCGACTCGGCGCTGTCATCCACACCCATTGGGAGGAGAAAAGTTCGCGGTCCCTGTGTTCCCGGACGGTTCCCGGCTTGCGAGCTCCGTCAGGACTTGAGACGCGGAAACTTCGAAGTCATGTTTCCTCGTTGTTTCCGTGCCTCAATTACAACACCGAACGATGAGATCCGCCAACGATTCCCTGGTGCGCTTGATCACGTCCAAGCCAGCAGCGTTTCCCCTGGGTGCGATAGGAACGCACCGACGTCGGCGAGGAACTGTGAACCGAGCTCCCCGTCGATGAGCCGGTGGTCGAAGGACAGCCCGAGCGTGGTCACCTGGCGCACGGCGATCTCGCCCTCGTGGACCCACGGCTGCGGCCGGACCGCGCCGAACACGAGGATCGCCGACTCGCCGGGCGGCAGGATCGGGGTGCCGGTGTCGATGCCGAAGACGCCCACGTTCGTGATCGAGAGCGTCCCGCCGGACATGTCGGCCGGCGAGGTCTTCCCGTCCCGGGCGGTGCGGGCCAGCGAGGTGAGGGCCTCGGCCAGCTCGACCAGGGTCAGGTCCTGGGCGGCCTTGACGTTCGGGACGACCAGGCCCCGCGGGGTGGCGGCGGCGATGCCGAGGTTCACGTCGTGCTTGACGACGATCTCCTGGGCGGCCTCGTCCCACCGGGCGTTGATCATCGGGTGGCGGCGGGCGGCCAGCAGGACCGCCTTGGCCACGAACAGCAGCGGCGTGACCTTGACGTCGGCGAACTCCTTGCGCGCCTTGAACTCCTTGACCGTCTCCATCATGCCGGTGACGTCGCAGGTCAGGAACACGGTGACGTGAGGCGCGGTGAACGCCGAGGCCACCATGTTCTGCGCGGTCAGCTTGCGCACGCCCTTGATGGGGATGCGCTGGTCCTCCGCCGAGGCGGCGACCCGCTGGGGCGCGGGCGCGGCCGGAGCCGCGACGGCCCCCTCCACGTCGGCGCGCGAGACCGTCCCGTTCGGGCCGGTGGGCACGACCGACGCGAGGTCGACGCCGAGGTCCTTGGCGAGCTTTCGGACCGGCGGCTTGGCGAGCACCGGTCCGGTCGGGACCTCCGGCGCCGGCGCGGGCGGCGGCGTGAAGGAAGGCGCGATGACCGACGGCGGGGTCACCGGCGCGAGCGACCGCGCGACCGGGGCCGGGGCCTCGGCTGCGGGGGTCTCGGCCGGGCCCTTGCGCTTGCGGCGCTTGGAGCCGGCCTCGCGGGCGCCGTAGCCGACGAGGTTCGGCGTGCGCTCCTCCTTCTGCGGCGCGGGCGCGTCGGCGCCCTCGACCTCGAAGGTGGCGAGCGGCTTGCCGACGTCGATGGTCTCCCCGGCCTCGGCGTGGTGCTCGGCGAGCACCCCGTCGTAGGGGCTGGGGACCTCGACGAGGGCCTTGGCGGTCTCGACCTCGACGAACGGCTGGTTGAGCTTGACCTCTCCGCCGGGCTCCACGAGCCAGGCGGCGACCTCGCCCTCGGTCAGTCCTTCACCGAGGTCGGGCAGGTTGAACGTGATCTTCTGACCCATGTGCTCCTCCTCAGTGCTCAAGGGACCGGTCGACGGCGTCGAGCACGCGGTCCAGGTTCGGAAGGTAGTCGTCTTCGAGGCGGCTCGCCGGATAAGGGACGTCGTAGCCGGTCACCCGCAGGACGGGGGCCTCCAGGGAGTAGAAGCACTCCTCGGTGAGGCGGGCGGCGACCTCCGCGCCGATGCCGACGTTCCCGGGCGCCTCGTGGACGACCACGGCCCGGCCGGTCTTGCGGACCGACGCGAACAGCGGCTCCCAGTCGATCGGGGACAGCGACCGCAGGTCGATGACCTCCAGGTCGAGGCCCTCCTCGACGGCGGCGGCCGCGGCGTTCTCGGCGACGTCCACGGTGGGGCCGTAGGCGATCAAGGTGGCCGTGCGGCCCTCGCGGACCGTGCGGGCCCGGTACAGGTCGAGCCCGGCCTGCTCGGTGTCGACCTCGCCCTTGGAGTGGTAGCGGCGCTTGGGCTCGAAGAAGATCACCGGGTCGTCGCCGGCGGCGGCCTGCTGGATCATCCAGTAGGCGTCGGCCGGGTTGGAACAGGTGACGACCTTCAGGCCCGCGGTGTGCGCGAAGTACGCCTCGGGCGACTCCGAGTGGTGCTCGATCGCGCCGATGCCGCCGCCGTAGGGGATGCGGACGACGACGGGCAGGCGGATGCGCCCGGCGGAGCGGTTGGGGATCTTCGCGAGCTGCGAGACGAGCTGGTCGAACGCGGGGTACACGAAGCCGTCGAACTGGATCTCGCAGATCGGCCGGTAGCCGCGCATGGCCAGGCCGATCGCGGTGCCGATGATCCCGGACTCGGCCAGCGGGGTGTCGATGATGCGGTCGGCGCCGAAGTCCTTCTGGAGGCCGTCGGTCACGCGGAAGACGCCGCCGAGGCGGCCCACGTCCTCACCCATGACCAGCGACTTCGGCTGGTCCTCCAGGACGCGGCGGAGCCCCTCGTTGAGGCCCTTGATCATGGACATGGTCGTCATCGGAGGTCGCTCCCTTCCTCGAGCGAGGCCTGGAAGTCGACCGCCTCCGCCCGCTGGGCCGCGATGCCGGGGGGCATCTCGGCGTACACGTTGTCGAACATCTCGGACACCTCGGGGTCGGTGAGCGCCATGACGCGGGCGCGCAGCGCCCGGACCTGCTCGCCGGCCTCGGTGTCGATCTGCGCGAAGTACGCCTCGTCGGCCAGGCCCTCGGCCGCCAGCCACTTGCGGTAGCGGACGATCGGGTCCTTCGCGCGCCAGAAGTCCAGCTCGGCCTCGTCCCGGTAGCGGGTGGCGTCGTCGGAGGTGGTGTGCGGCTGCATGCGGTAGGTGTAGGCCTCGATCAGGCTCGGCCCCTCGCCGCGGCGGGCGCGGTCGAGCGCGTCCCGGGTGACCGCGTAGGTCGCGAGGACGTCGTTGCCGTCCACGAAGATCCCGGGGACGCCGAAGCCCTCGGCGCGGCGGTGCGGGGGGAGCCGGAACTGGCGCGCGTTCGTCTCGGAGATCGCGTACTGGTTGTTCTGGCAGAAGAAGACCAGCGGGGAGTTGAACACCCCGGCCCAGATGAGCGCCTCGTTGAAGTCGCCCTCGCTGGTCGCGCCGTCGCCGTGGTAGACGACGACGGCCTCGCCGTCCTCGCCCAGCGCACCGTCCATGGCGACGCCCATGGCGTACCCGGCGGCGTGGAGGGTCTGGGAGGCGATGACGATCGCGTACATGTTGAAGCGGTCGGCGGCCGTGTCGCGGCCGCCGAGGTCGGTGCCGCGGAAGAGCGCGAACGCCGAGATCAGGTCGATGCCCCGGCACCACTGGACCCCGAGCTCCCGGTACGCCGGGAAGACGGTGTCCTGGGGCTTGAGGGCCCGGCCGGAGCCGACCTGGGCGGCCTCCTGGCCGAGGAGGCTCGGCCACAGGCCGAGCTGCCCCTGGCGCTGGAGGGCGGTGCCCTGCGCGTCGAGCTCGCGGGTGATGACGAGGTCGCGGTAGAGGCCGCGGTACTCGTCGTCGCTCAGGTCGATGTCGTAGTCGGGATGCTTGACTCGGCCGCCCTCGGGTGAGAGCAGCTGCACGAACTGTGGTTCGTTCGTCGAGGCGGGTTTCGGACGGCTCTTGGCCGTCTTCTTGGCTGGACGCTGTGTGTCGCCCATTGATGCCTCCTCATATTCGTATTCCGGTACATCCAAGCATCCCAAAGCCCTGGGCGGTGCGCGTCACACCCTTCACCCGATTACTATTCGGGACTGAAGTCTGACACTGAGTAGCCGAGGACCGTCGATTCATCGACATCATCGGCCCTGAACGGCCGTTTCGTCGCACGGGGGTGGCGGGAAGGAGCGCGCGGTGCGCGGCAGAGGCAGCGACCAGGGGGGACGCTGGCCGGTGGGGATCTGGTTCGCCCTGGTGGGGGTGAGCGCCGGCACGGTGGCGTCCTTCGCCATGATCGGGTGGACCTTCACGCGCGGGCTCTACACGGGCGGTGACGGCGCCGAGCCCGTCGAGATCGAGTCGGGCACCGTCGTCATCGAGGGCGAGGAGCCCCCTGCCGACCCCGGCGGGATCGAGGGCATCGCCGGCGGCGACCCCGTCCCCGACGGCCTGGCCGAGCCGGGCGCGGGCATCGACCCCGAACCCGCGGAGCCGCAGGCCGGGCCGCTGCCCGAGCCCGAGGACGCGCCCGGGCCGCCGGTGGAGGAGTCCGAGGAGGAGCGCGAACCGCCGCAGCTCGTCCCGGTCGACGAGGACAAGCCGCCGTGCGCCCCCGAGGAGTCGACCGGGGAACCCGAGGACCCCGGCCACGACTGGGACGGCGGCGATGACGACTGGGACGACCACTGGGATGACGGCTGGGACAGCGGCTGGGACGAAGCCGACCGGCCGGACTGGAACTGGGACGAAGGCCGGGGCGACTCGTGGGACGACTCGTCCGGCGCGGACCCGTCCCCGGAACCCGAACTCGACCTCCAAGCGGACCTCCAAGCGCCCCAAGAGGATCCGCTCGAATCCGAGGACTGAGCACGGCTCCGCCGTCGCCCCGTCCGTCCGGCGGATCCCGCTCGCCCGAAGGGGTGAGTTGTGGGGAAGGCCACCTCGCAGCCGTAACCTGCATATGCGGATTGCCGTTACCCACTTCGAGAGCGCGTCGCCGAGCGATCAACGCGCTCACGGATCTAGGTGGGGTACAAGCAAATGGATCTCTTCTCTCGCAGCATGCTGGCGAGTTCGGCCGAAGCCGGCCTGACCACGACGGCGCTGTCCCGGCACGTTCCGCTCCTTCGCCGCAACATCAAGCCGAGCGACCAGGTGTCGCTGCTGAGCCGGTGCGTCGGCTCCGACGGCCTCGACCGCGGCGACCACGTCCTCATGCTCACCGGCGAGCGCATGGTCGTCACCCGCCAGTCGCGGCTCCTGGGGCGCGTGCGCCTGTGCCTCGACGCGCCGGTCGCGGCGATCGAGAACCTCCGCTGGTCGGCCGACCCGGCCGGACCCGGCGTCGAACTCAACTTCACCGTCCTGGAGGGGCCCGGCGCGACCGAGCCGCGCCGCTGGCACTTCTGGCTCCCCGCGAGCCACGCCAAGCGGGTGTGGCGGGTGGACGCCCTGCTCGCGCGGGCGTTCCGCCGCCCCAAGGCCACGGCCCGGCCCGCCGGGAAGCCCCGGCCGCAGCGCATGAACCCGCTGCTGTCCCCCAGCGGCGCCTTCCCCGTCGTCCCCGCGCCGGTCACGGCCGCGCTCTTCCCGTCGAGCCCGCTGCGCACCCACGACGCGACGGTGCGCCTGGTGCGGCCCGTGGTCGCGGCGGTCGACGTCCCGCGCGGCCACGTCCCCGCCCCGCGGGCGGGCCGCTCCCCGATCAACCCGCAC
>NZ_QFRW01000195.1 GCF_003265355.1 Glycomyces dulcitolivorans
GCAAATAACGCGGGGCGGCCGTCGGCGTTCGCGGAACCTATTCGCGGTATTCGGTGGGGAGGCCGAACAAGGGGAAGAGGCGGACGGTGTCGAGGAAGTAGTTGAGGCCGGCGATCTTGTTGTCGGTGAGTTCGAGGACGGTGATGGACCAGGGGGTCCAGAGGCCGGGCTCGTCGGAGGGCTTGTAGTGGCCGAAGGCGGGGAGGCCGTTGGCGCCGACGGGGACGAGGCGGGAGTTGCGGCAGGCGGAGCCGGTGCCGAGCATGAATTCGGCGACGCCGGCGGGGCCCTGGACCCAGAGGGGGAACGGGGGCATGGAGAGGGCGACGTCCTGGGTGCAGAGGGCCGTGAGGGCGTCCATGTCGTAGGCCTCGAAGGCGCTGACGTAGCCGTCGACGAGTTTGCGGACCTCCGCGTCGTCGATGGCGACGGTCGGGGTCGGAGTGGCGTGGACCTTCTCCATCGTCGCCTTGGCGCGCTGGAGTGCGCTGTTGACGGAGGCGGGGCTGATGTGGAGGGCCTCGGCGGTCTCGGCGGCCGAGAAGCGGAGGACCTCGCGCATGAGCATGACGGCGCGCTGCTTGGCGGGCAGGTGCTGGACGGCGGCGACGAAGGCGAGGCGGAGCGTGTCCTTCGCTTCGGCGGCCGCGGCCGGGTCGGCGCCGAAGGCCAGGGAGTCGGGGATGGGCTCGACCCACAGGTAGTCGGGCTCGGGCGCGGGCAGGGGCGTGCCCGCGTCGGAGGCCGGGGCCAGGTCCATCGGCCGGGCCCGGCGCTGCGGGCCCTTGAGCATGTCGAGGCAGACGTTCGTGGTGATCTTGTAGAGCCACGAGCGGAGCGAGGAGCGGCCCTCGAAGGACGCGTAGGACTTCCAGGCCCGCGTGAACGCGTCCTGGACGGCGTCCTCGGCCTCGAAGGAGGAGCCGAGCATCCGGTACGCGTAGGCGCACAGCTCGCGCCGGTGCGGCTCGAACGAGGCGAGCACGTCGTCGTTGACAGCGATGTTCATGGCCTCAGCTTTGCACAGGGCACCGACATTCGCGAGCAGCGTTCGGGAAGTTCCCGCGCCAGGTCGAGAGGTCTACACGGACTCCCTTGTGGCCCTTAGTCTTCCTTGCGCTGCTCGGCCATCCAGCGCTCGAACGCGTCGGCGCTCATCGGCTTCGCGAAGTGCCAGCCCTGGCCCGCGTGGCAGCCCCAGCTCTCCAGCTGGCGGCGGACCTTCTCGTCCTCGACGCCCTCGGCCACGACCTCGACGTCCAGGGCCCGGCCCAGGTCGATCGTGGTCGAGACGATCGCGGCGTTGTCGGGGTCGTCGCACAGGGTCGTCACGAACGACTTGTCGATCTTGATCTCGGTGACCGGGAGTCGGCGCAGGTGCTGCATCGAGGAGAACCCGGTGCCGAAGTCGTCGAGGCTGATGCCCACGCCGAGGTCGGAGAGGCGCTGCACGTTCTGGAGCACCCGCCGCGGGTCGGCCATGAGCGCCGACTCGGTGATCTCCAGCTGGAGGCGCTTGGCGTTGACGCCGTACGCGTCGATGCGCTCGGTCAGGAAGTCGGTGAACTCCGGCGACTGGAGGTCGCGCACCGAGACGTTCACGGCCATCCGCAGGTCGTACCCGGCCTCGCGCCAGGTCCGCAGCTGGCGCAGGGCGATGTCCACGACCCGCTCGGTGAGCATCCGCATCACCGAGGAGTGCTCGGCGGTCTCGATGATCTCGGCGGGGTTGACGACGCCGCGTTCGGGGTGGCTGTACCGCAGCAGGGCCTCGGCGCCGATCACCTCGCCGTCCACGAGGCGCACCTGCGGCTGGTAGAAGAGGTTCACGCCGGGGGCGTCGGGGTGGTCGAGGGCGCGGCGCAGGTCGCCGAGGAGGTGGAGGCGCTCGGGCGAGTGGTGGTCGAACTCGGCGCCGTAGCGGGTGTAGGTCCCGGCGCGCTGCTTCGACTCGTACATCGCGATGTCCGCGTGGCGGAACAGGGTCTGGAAGTCGGGGCCGTCGTCGGGGAAGACCGCGATGCCGACCGAGCCGTCCACTTCGAGGCTCACGTCGCCCAGGACGATCGGCGCGTCCAGGCGGGCGCGGATCTCGCGGGCGCACTCCATCGGGTCGGTCATGCCGTCCAGTTCGGACCACACGAACGCGAACTCGTCGCCGCCGAGGTGCGCAATCTTCTTCCCGAGCGGGATGTCGGTCGTGAAGCGCTTCGCGAGCTCCACCAGGAGCTGGTCGCCGACCTCGTGGCCGAGCGCGGAGTTGACGTCGGCGAAGCGGTCCAGGTCGAGGATGAGCAGCGCGACGGCCGTCTTCGTCTCGGCCGCGTCGGCCAGCTTGCCGTCGACGACCTCCTGGAAGCCCTTGCGGTTGAGCAGGCCGGTGAGCGGGTCGTGGTCGGCCTCGCGCTCGCGGTCGGCCGCGGTCTGGAGGATGCGGTAGACGCTGAAGATCGGGATCGCCGAGGCGGCGACGAGCCACCACGAGGACATCGCGGCGGTCGCGAGGATCGGGGCGATGGCGATCTGGGTGGCGCGCAGGGCCCATTCGCTCTTGAGCCACTGCCAGGTGAGGTAGAGGAAGCGCTCGCCGGTGCGCAGCGACTGGCGGTAGGCGACGAGGGCGCTGCTGACGAGCGGCCAGGCCGTCCCGGCGGCGAAGATCGCCAGGATCTGGAGGGGCGTGCCGCCCCAGGTCGGGGATCCGCTGAGGGCGTCCCAGACGTACCAGGCGACGCAGAGGGCGAGCCCCTGCTGCGAGACGTTGAAGATGGTCCTCCAAGCAGAGGCGCGGATCTGCACGCACAGGAGCGTGACGGCCGCCGACTGGACCACCAGGGCGGGGAGGAAGCCCCAGGTGATCATGGTGGCGAGCGCGTACACGAGGTAGATCGAGGCGATGGGCGACATCCACAGCCCGCCCCAGCGGTTGGGGCGGAACTCGGCGACCAGCGCGAGCCCGGCGGTGAGCCAGAACGCGAAGGGCACGCTGAAGAGCCCGCCGTCGAATGCGCCCGAGCGCACGGCGGTGAACCCGGCGACGGCGATCGCCAGCACGGCGACGGCCGACATGTAGCCGTAGTACCGGCCTGGATGCTCTCTGGGCGCAGTGTTGCGCATGAGCGTCGTGGCCATATCGCTCCTCCCACTGCCACACCGTCCCGCGGCGACGCGCCAGAATCACCTCGGGTCGGTCGTGGCCGACTCCTCTGTCATATCGCGATTTTCGCTCCCAGACAACGCTGGGGGCACATGCGGCACACTTGTGACCAGGCGCGACATGTCCGTGACAGAAACCGTTATCCGCACGTCGGCGGCAGGGTCTCCCGAGGTCGATTTCGGACCCGGCGGCCCCTTCGGGCGGGCCGGACCGTACCGCGTGCGCGGTGAGGAGCAAGCTTCCACGAGATGACTCTGCCTTGTTCTAACGAGCTTCCCCCCCGAATGGAATACGGATCGTTACCGACTTGTGATCATTCTGGTTCGATCTCGTCGTTTTGCATTTCGGGAACGGGCAGACCTTCCTCCAGAAAACGGCCGAAGTCCTCGCCTTGAACGACGTGGACGCCGAGCTCGACGGCCTTGTCGTATTTCGACCCCGGCTTCTCCCCCGCGACGACCGCGCCGGTCTTCTTCGAGACCGAACCGGTGGACTTGCCGCCGCGCGCCTTGACGGCCGCGGCCGCGCCCTCGCGGGTGTAGCCGGGGATGCCGCCGGTGATGACCACCGTGACGCCCTCCAGGGTCTGCGGGAGCGCCTCCGAAGGGTCCGGGGCGTCGTCCTGCATCCGCACGCCCGCCGCGCGCCAGCGCTCGACGATCTCGCGGTGCCAGTCGACGGCGAACCAGTCCTTGATGGCGGCGGCGATGGTGGGCCCGACGCCGTCGACGCCGGCGATCTCGGCCTCCTCGGCGGTCGCGATCCGGTCGAGGTCCCGGAAGTGCTCGGCGAGGGCCTGGGCGGAGACGGGGCCGACGTGGCGGATCGAGAGGGCGTTGACGACGCGCCACAGCGGCTGGGACTTGGCCGTCTCCAGGTTCTGGAGCATCTCCTCGGCGTTCTTACGCGGGAGGATCTCGCCGGTCTTCTTGTCGGGCTGGCGGGCGAAGGGCGTGACGACCTTCTGCTCCTGGGTCTTCTCGTCGATCTTGGGGAGCCCGGTGTCGGGGTCGCGCACGACGACGCGGATCGGCAGGAGCTCGTCCATCTCCAGGTCGAAGACGCCGCCCTCGTCGGCGAGGACGGGCGCCGAGTCGAGCGGCTGGACGAGGGCCGAGCAGGCGATGTAGCCCATGCGGTCGACGTCGAAGCAGGAGCGGCCGGTGAGGAACGCGAGGCGCTCGCGCAGCTGCCCGGGGCAGTGGCGGGCGTTGGGGCAGCGCAGGTCGACGTCGCCTTCGGAGGCGGGGGCGAGCACGGAGTCGCATTCGGGGCAGCGCTCGGGCATCGTGAACTCGGTCTCGGCGCCGGTGCGGGCAGCGGCGACGGGGGCGACGATCTCGGGGATGACGTCGCCGGCCTTGCGGACCACGACGATGTCGCCGATGAGGACGCCCTTGGCCTTGACCTGGTCGGCGTTGTGGAGGGTCGCGAACTCGACCTCGGAGCCGGCGACGCGGACCGGGTCGAGGACCGCGTACGGGGTGGCGCGACCGGTGCGGCCGATGGAGACCTTGACGTCGAGGAGGCGGGTGTTGACCTCCTCGGGCGGGAACTTGTAGGCGACGGCCCAGCGGGGGGTGCGGCTGGTCGCGCCGAGGCGGCGCTGGACGCCTATCCGATCGATCTTCACGACGATGCCGTCGATCTCGTGGACGAGCTTGTGCCGCTGCTCGCCGAACCGCTCGATGTACTTGAAGACCTCGTCGATCGTGGGGACGACTTCCCAGTAGGGGCTCGTCGGCAGGCCCCAGGCGTCGAGGGCGGCGTACGAGTGGGACTGGGAGTCGGGTTCGAAGCCCTGGAGGGCGCCGAGGCCGTGGGCGATGAAGGACAGGGGCCGCTCGGCGGTCTTCGCGGCGTCCTTCTGGCGCAGGGACCCGGCGGCGGCGTTGCGGGGGTTCGCGAACGGGGCCCTGCCGGCTTCGACCTGGGCTTCGTTGAGGCGCGTGAAGTCGGCGGTCGGGAAGTAGACCTCGCCGCGGACTTCGAGGAGGGCGGGGACGGGGAAGTCGTCGGTGCCGGTGAGGCGCTGGGGGACGGCGGCGATGGTGGCGACGTTCGCGGAGACGTCCTCGCCGGTGATGCCGTCGCCGCGGGTGGCGGCGCGGGCGAGGCGGCCGTTCTCGTAGACGAGGTCGACGGCGAGGCCGTCGATCTTGACCTCGCACAGGTACCGCTCGCCGGGGACCTCGGCGGTGATGCGGTCGGCCCAGGCCGCGACCTCCTCGGTGCTGAAGACGTCCTGGAGGCTGAGGAGCTTCTCCAGGTGCACGACCGGCGCGAACGCCTCGGAGAAGGTGCCGACGACCTCGGTGGGCGAGTCGTTCTTCTTCAGCTCCGGGTAGCGGGTCTCCAGGTCGACGAGCTCGTGCATGAGCTCGTCGAACTGGCTGTCGGAGACGGTGGGCGCGTCGTCGCGGTAGTAGCGGCGGCGGTGCTCGGTGACCTCCGGGGCGAGTTCCTCGACGCGGGCGCGGGCGCGCTCGAACTCCGGGTCGTCGGTGCGGTCGGGGCCGTCGATGTCAGTCGTGCTCACGGCCCCATTGTGTCAGCAGGGACCGACGTTCGGCCCCATTGCGCCTGCCGGGTGCGACGTTTCGCGGAGGTCGAAGCCTTACGCCGCCGGTCACCTTCCGTTCACATCCTGCTTGCCTGCCACACCACTTGGGCCGCGATGATCAGCGCGTACCGCCCGCCCCGCACCTCCTCGACGAAGGAGCCCAGGTCTTGGTGACTCTGCAAGGTTCGAACCGCCGCGGCTTCCTGCGCCGCGGCGCGGCCGCGGCGGGCGGGGGCGCCGCCCCC
>NZ_QFRW01000196.1 GCF_003265355.1 Glycomyces dulcitolivorans
GGTCCTGCTGCTGCCGGCCGCCGACCCCGGGGAGCGGGCCGCGAAGCTCGCGGCCGCGTTCGGGCGCGTCGCCGGGCAGCCGGTGACCGTGGGCGCCTCGGCGCACGTGGCCGACCCCGAGCGGCTGCCGGAGGCGTACGCCGAGGCCGTCAGGTGCACCGAGGCCATGCTCACGTTGGGCCGCAAGGGCGAAGGCGCGTGCATGGAGCAGCTCGGCTTCATCGGCGTCCTCTTGGGAGAGTCCGGGACGGACGCGTTCGTGCAGCGCACCGTCGGGCCCCTCCTCGACTACGACGCCAAGCGAGGCACGGACCTGGTCGGGACCCTGGAGGCGTACTACGCCGCGGGCGGGCACCTGGCGAAGACCAAGGCCGCCTTGAACGTCCACGTCAACACCGTCTCGCAGCGGCTCGACCGGGTCGCGCAGATCCTCGGCCGCGACTGGAACTCCCCCGCGCGGTCGCTGGAGGTCCAGCTGGCGCTGCGGGTGCACCGGCTCTCGCGACCCGGCCGCTGAACCTACCTGGCGCGCAGGACGATCGCGTCCCCTTGACCGCCGCCGCCGCACAGCCCGGCCGCGCCGACGGCGCCGCTGGGGAGCTGGCGGGACAGGGTCTGCACGAGCCGGGCGCCGCTGGCGCCGAGCGGGTGGCCGAGCGCGATCGCGCCGCCGTCGCGGTTGACGCGCTCGGGGTCGATCCCCAGCTCGCGGATCGAGGCGAGGGCCACGGCGGCGAACGCCTCGTTGATCTCGACGGTCTCCAGGTCGCCGACCGCGACCCCGGCCAGCGCGGCGGCCGCCTCGATGGCGCGGGCGGGCTGGTGCAGGAGCGAGTTGTCCGGGCCCGCGACGCTCGCGTACGAGAGGATCTCGGCCTCCCAGTCGAGGCCGAGGCGCTCGGCGGTCGAGCGGGTGGTCAGCACGAGGGCGACGGCGCCGTCGTTCATCGGCGAGGAGTTCCCGGCGGTCAGGGTGCCGTCGGCGGTGAACGCCGAGCGCAGGCCCGCGAGTCCGTCCAGTGTGGTCTCGGGGCGGGGGCTCTCGTCGGCGTCGACGGTGCCTTTTCGGGTCGCGACGGGGGTGATCTCGCCGGAGCGGCCTTCGGTTCCCTTGGCGGCCTTGAGCTGCGAGGTGAGCGCGAACGCGTCCTGCTCGGCGCGGGTGAGGCCGAGGGCGCGGGCGTGGTGCTCGGTGGACTCGCCCATGGAGACGCCGTCGTAGGCGTCGGTGAGGCCGTCGAAGGCGGCGTGGTCGAGCATCGTGACGTCGCCGTACTTGAAGCCGCGGCGCGAGAGCGGGAGCAGGTGCGGGGCGCGGGTCATCGACTCCATGCCTCCGGCGACGACGAACTCGAAGTCGCCGGCGCGCAGGAACCGGTCGGCGATGCCGACGGCCGTGAGCCCGGAGAGGCAGACCTTGTTGACCGACAGGCTCGGCACCGACATGGGGACGCCGGCGGCGACGGCGGCCTGGCGGGCCGGGTTCTGCCCGCATCCGGCCGGGAGCACATGGCCGAGGATCACCTGGCCCACGCGGTCGGGGGCGACGCCGGACCGTTCGAGGGCGGCCGCGATGGCGGCGCCGCCGAGGTCGGTGGCGGGGACGTCGGCGAAGGCGCCGCCGAAGCGCCCGATCGGGGTGCGTGCGGCGGCGAGGATGACAACACTGTCCATGGCGCCGATCCTAGTATCTGGGACGTCCGTGATGCCATGGTTCGGACTCCCACAGTTTCGGCCGGCCTTGTGTGGGCGCTCGCCACTGCGGAACGGGAACCGGTGGGGAACACTTGCCGTGGCGCGGACCGACGGCGGTCGCGCCGGAGGAGGCGAGTGCGTGACCGGCGAGGTGCTGTGGCGGCCCGGGCCCGAGGCGGGCGAGACGGCCAACATCGGGGCGTTCGGGCGGATGCTGTCGGAGCGGGCGGGCGCGGACCTGTCCGCGTACCGGGACCTGTGGCGGTGCTCGGTGGAGCGGCCCGGCCTGTTCTGGGGCGCGGTCTGGGAGCACTTCGGGCTCGGCGGGCCGGTCCCGAAGGACCGGGTGCTGGCGTCGGCGTCGATGCCCGGCGCGGTGTGGTTCCCCGATGAGCGGCTGAACTACGCGCAGGCGGTGCTCGCCGCGCCCGGGATGGGCGCGGGTGACGTCGCGGTCAAGGGCTACTCGGACACGCGCGCACCGGTCGAGTGGACCCTCGAAGAGCTGCGTGCGGCCGTCGCACGCCTGCGCGCGGGGCTGCTCGCGGCCGGGGTCGGGCGCGGGGACCGGGTCGCGGCGTGGATGCCGAACGTGCCCGAGACGTACGCGCTCATGCTGGCCGCGGCCTCGATCGGGGCGGTGTTCTCCTCGTGCGCGCCCGAGTTCGGGGCGCGGGCGGTGGTCGACCGGCTCGCGCAGATCGAGCCGGCCGTCCTGTTCGTGACCGACGGATACCGCTACGGCGCCAAGACGATCCGCCGCGACCGCGAGATCGCCCAGGTCGTGGACGCACTGAAGCCGCGGGCCGTGGTCACGTTCGGGTACCTGGACGAGGGCTTCGCGGTCGGCGAGCGGTGGGAGGGCTTCGGGCGGGACGGCGACCTCGCGTTCGAGCCGGTGCCGTTCGACCATCCCCTCTACATCCTGTACTCGTCGGGGACGACGGGCCTGCCGAAGGCGATCGTCCACGGTCACGGCGGCATCGCGCTCGAACACGCGAAGATGCACGGCCTCCATCATGACCTCGGCCCCGGCGACCGGTTCTTCTGGTACTCGACCACCGGCTGGATGATGTGGAACTACCTGGCCTCGGCGCCGCTGGTCGGGGCCGCGGTCGTCACCTTCGACGGCGCCCCGGACCCGGTGGGGCTGTGGCGGCTGGCGGAGGAGTCGGGCGCGACGTACTTCGGGACCAGCGCCCCGTTCCTCATGGCCTGCCGCGACCGCGGGATCGTGCCGAAGGAGGTCGCCGACCTGTCGCGCCTGCGCGGCATCGGCTCGACCGGCGCGCCGCTGCCGCCGGCGGGCTTCGACTACGTGCACGAGTCGGTCTCGGCTACCGCGCAGCTCCAGTCGCTCTCGGGCGGCACGGACCTGTGCACGGGGTTCATCGGGGGCGCGCCGACGGTGCCGGTGTGGCGCGGCGAGCTGTCGTGCCGGTGCCTCGGCGCGGACGTGCAGTCCTTCGACCCGAACGGGCGCAGCGGGATCGGCCGCGAGGGCGAACTCGTGATCGCCACGCCGATGCCGTCGATGCCGGTGGGGCTGTGGGGCGACGAGGACCGCAAGCGCTACCGGGACACCTACTTCGACCGGTACCCCGGGATCTGGCGGCACGGCGACTGGATCACGATCACCGACCGCGGCTCGGCGGTCATCTCCGGGCGAAGCGACGCGACGCTCAACCGCGGCGGGGTCCGGATGGGCACCGCGGAGTTCTACAGCGTGGTCGAGGCCGTCCCGGGCGTCGCCGACTCGCTCGTGGTGCACCTCGACGAGGAGGACCGGCTGCTGGTGTTCGTCGAGGCGCCCGGGTTCGACGAGGCGCTGGAGGCCGCGATCCGCACCGCGATCCGCACCGAGCTGTCCCCGCGGCACCTGCCCGACGCGGTCGTCCCGGTCCCGAAGATCCCGCGCACGGTCACCGGCAAGAAGGTCGAGGTCCCGGTCAAGCGCATCCTCCAAGGCGTCCCGGTCGACCAGGCGGTGGCGCGCGGCTCGCTGGCCGACCCGACCGCGCTGGAGGCGTTCCGGCCCTAGGAAGGGAACCGCGGGCGCTGCCGCGGCGTCGGACCCTCATGAACGGATACGGGAAATTGCAGCAGCTCCTCCCGGTCGCGGCCCTGCTCACGCTGGCCGCGTGCGGGCAGGGCACCGACTCGGCGGGCACCGGCGACGAGGCGGTCCCCGCCCAGGAGGACCGGGTCTACGAGGGGTCGATCATCGTCTTCCAGGGGACCGAACGCGACAGCGCCGAGCTGTGTGTGATGGTCATGGACTCATATCCCCCGCAGTGCGAGGGCCTCCCCGTCACCGGCTGGGACTGGGGCGCCGTCGAGCACGAGGAGGCCAGCGGCGTTCGCTGGGGAAGTTACATCGTCACCGGGACCTTCGACGGCAAGGCGTTCACGGTCACCGAGGACCCCGAGACCCCCGAGGCGACCGAGGAGATCGGCGGCACGGACGACGTCCCCGACCCGGCCGAGGGCCTGAGCCCCGAGGAGATCGAGGCGGCCGCGACCGAGCTTCAGGAGCAGTTCCCGCAACTGGTCTTCGGCCACCTCCCCGACGACGGGCACGGCGTCGCGATCATCGACACGCTCCTGGTGAGCGCCGAGCTGGAGACCTATGCGGCCGAGCACTTCCCGGAGGACGCGATCGTGTTCAAGCCGGTCCTCGCGCTGGTGGAGTAGCCGACACGTCCCACTGCTGCCAGCGATGAACGAGGCCTCCCGCCGCCACGGCGGGAGGCCTCCGTCGCCGCACGTTCAGCGCGGGGCGGCTTGGCGTTCGGCGTGGAGGCGGCGGGTTCGCTTGACGTCGATGCTGATGCGCTGGAGGCTTCCCGGGGCGGTGCCGCCGCCGGTCAGGGCGCCGATGATGACCGCGGGCAGGAACACCGTGCGGACGAGCATGGCCCAGGGGCCCTTCGCGCCGATGCGGCCGCCGTCGCTGACGCGGACCAGGCGGGTGCCGGTCCACAGTGCACCGAGGGCGCGGCCGTTGCGGTAGCACAGGCCGTACAGCAGCGGCACGACGAACAGGAGTGCGAGCGCCCCCAAGGCGATCACGCCGCCGCCGAGGCCCAGCGAGCGGTCGGCCAGGGAGAGGGCGACGATGCCGGCGGCGAAGCCGAGGACGAACACCGCGCCGTCCACGAGCCAGGCGAAGAAGCCCGCCCAGCCGCCGGCCCGGACGTAGGGGGTGCCGTTGCCGAACGTCTCGATCTTGGGAGCTGCCATGCCGAGGACCCTAGCGGCGCAGTGCCTCTCGCCGGCGACGGGTGGGAGCCTCCGACCTGCGGTTCGACTGCGGGCGTTCCGGTTCGGCCCGCGATCCCGCCGGTATCCCGCCGGTCGGCGGCCGTGATCCCATCCTTGAGGAAGCCTCTTCTTCGCGCGCGGTTTCGAGCGGTAGGGTTCGGCCTTACAAGACTCAGCATGGGGTGGGCATGTCGCAGAGTGTGGATAGAGTTGTCGAGCAGTGGCGGCGCATACGCCCGGAAGTCGATCCGGGGCCGATCCGGTTGGTGGCCCGGTTGATGCGGTTGTCGCGGTTCTGGGACGCGGAGATCAGGCGGTTCATGGCCGACCACGGGCTCCAGCCCGGCGAGTTCGACGTGCTGTGCACGCTGCGGCGCACCGAGGCCCCGCACGAGCTGACGGCCACGGAGTTCATGCGGACGGCGCTGGTGACCTCCGGGGCGATCACGAACCGGGTCGACCGGATGGAGGCCAAGGGCCTGGTCGAGCGGGTCAGGGACACCGAGGACCGGCGAGTGGTGCGGATCCGGTTGACGGCCAAGGGGATGTCGGTCATCGACGAGGTGTACCCGCTGCACGCGGCCAACCAGGAGGCGTTCGTGGCGAAGCTGACCGAGGCCGACCGGGCGCTGTTGATCGGGCACCTGTCGGTGCTGCTGGAGCCGTACGAGGGGGGCTCGGCGAACTGAGGGTGGCGCGGCTCTCGGATATTTCAACGTTGAGTTGCTTTACATCGAGGCAGTCCACTGTCCATAATTTGTCTCAACGTTGAAGCATCAGAGGGGCGTGATCATGGCAGCGACGGAATTGCCGCAGAACGAGGGCGGATACGCGGTCGTCTACCGGTGGCGCATCCGCCCCGGCTACGAGGACATGTTCGTGGAGGGCTGGTCGCGGGTCACCCTCGCGATGCACCAGGCTTGCGGCAGTTACGGATCGCGCCTGCACCGCTCGGCGGACGGCGTCTGGATGGCGTACGCGCGCTGGCCCGACAAGGAGACCCGCGACCGGTGCTCGCACGAGGACGACGAGGGCGAGGCGATGATGTCCGTCGCCGTCGAGGAGTCGCTTCCGACGATGCACCTGGAGATCACGGCCGACCTCCTCGCCGAGCCGCGCAGCGGCTCCTGACCGTCCTCAGTCGACTCTCCGGTGGACCCGGGAGTCGGTGTGGAGGTGCCGGGGGCGCTAGAGCGAAGCCCGGCCGCGGGCGCGGCGCGCCC
>NZ_QFRW01000197.1 GCF_003265355.1 Glycomyces dulcitolivorans
AGACTGCGGCGCGGCGGCCCGGCCGACCGCGTCGCCGGCGCCTGGGCCGAAGTGCTCGCCGCGGCCGCCCGCGCTGGCGTCAAGGTCCCCGGCCACGCCAACGCGGAAGAGGCGGCGGTGCAGCTGTCGTCGCTGAAGGCCGATATCGGGCCTTTGCCGCGTCTGGTCAACGCCGCGGCCTTCGCCCCCCACGCGGTCTCGGAAGAGGACGCCCGCGCCGCCGCCGCGATCGCCACCGCATTCCCCGGGAGCATCCGTCACCAGGTGAAACGATGGAAACGTTTGCTCACTTAGATTGCGCCCGTTAGAAGTTGATATTTCCCCACAAATTCACCAGACGGTGGGTCGATCCCAAAGCGTGGCGCTGACCTGGCAGACTGTGACGTATGGAGAACCCCTTCTTCTCTGTCCGTTTCCGCGGATACGACCGCGCCCAAGTCGACCGAGCGGTGGCCCGCATCCGCACCGCCACGGACTCCGGAGCCCCGCCCCACCCCGACTCGCTCACCAACATGGGCTTCCAGCTCACCCTCCGCGGCTACGACACCGCCGAGGTCGACGACTACTTCGCCGAGGTCGCGAGGACGCTCCGCGGCGGATAGTCTGGGGACGTGACCGCGGACCCGTACCAACCTCATCTCCAGCCGCCCCCGGCCCCCGTGCACCACCCCCAGATGCAGCAGCCGGGCCTCCACGGATACCCGCCGCAGCCGTATCCGCAGGCCCCGCCGTTCTACGCCCCCCACTGGTCCGTCCCGGCACCGGTGACCATCGACGGCTTCGCGATCGTGCAGCCGCGCCTCAAGCCGATCCCCTCCGGACCGGCCATCGGGTCCCTGATCGCCGGCATCGGCGCCATCCTCGGGGCCGTCCCCGGGCTGCTCTCCGCGGCCTTCAGCCCCCTCGCGGGGCTGACCTTCTTCATGTCCTCGGCCCTGTTCGGCCTCGGCTCGCTGTTCCTCGCGATCTACGCCCGCCGCCAGATCCGCGCCGCCCGGGGCGGCGTCTCCGGCAAGGGCGTGGCGCTCACAGGGCTCATCATCGCGATCATCGCGCTCGCGTTCGCGGCGCTGGTCGGCCTGATAGCCCTCGCTTCGAGCATGTGAAAGGCGGCGCCCCGGCCGGGGCGCCGCCTTCATCCGTTCTAGCAGTAGGTGTCGAGGTGCGACTCCATGGCGTTCGCCTCGGCGGAGTCCACGCTCAGGTCGTACAGGTACTTCACGTGGATCCAGGCCTTGACGTAGTCGCAGCGCAGCCCGGTCGTGTTGACCGGCATCCACTCCGCGGGGTCGTAGTCGCTCTTCGAGGAGTTCGCCGACGTGGTCGCGATCCACAGCTGCGGCGAGTTCACGTCGTTGGCGAAGGCCTGGCGCTCGGCGGTGGTCCACGCCCAGGCGCCCGAGGCCCACGCCTCCGACAGCGCCACCACGTGGTCGATCGTGGCGTTGGAGACCGTGGTCGTCCAGGTGTTGTCGAAGTCGGACTGCCACGAGCCCGAGTCGGGCTGGCAGTCCGAGCCGGTCTCGACGTCGACCCCGTCGCGGGCGAGCACGTACTGGCGCGCGGTGCAGCCGCCGCCCACGCTCGACCAGTGCGGGAACAGGTCCCGGTCGTACGAGTCGCCGTGCGACTCCGCAGCCACGGTCAGCGCGGCCAGCTCGGTGTAGGCCGTCGAGGTCGACGGGATGCCCGGCGGCCGCACGGCCTGGGCGGGGGCGGAGTCGAGGACCAGGACGGCGAGGACCGCGAGCGAGGCCGCCGCGACGACCGCGACCGCGCGCTTGAGTGTCTGCATGGGGGAGGCTCCTGTGGGGGAGGGTGGACGCTGCGTCTGCCGGGGTACATCGATCGACAGGCGCGAATGCGTCGCCGATCCGGATCATCGAATCATGGGATGTCATTGCCCCGCAAGGGGTGAATCACATGTTTTACCAACAAGACATGGCGAACTTACGCAACTGTTGATTCACGGACAAGACGGATCAACCGACTGAGCGCCTCAAAACCGTCAAATGCCTACAATGGAGAAATGACTGTGAGCAGCCAGGAAACGCACATCGGCGGCCTCGCGGTCGGGTACCTGCCCGACCGCCTCGGCGCCTCCTCCGACTTCGAGTTCGAGTGGGGCGGTGTGGCATTCGTCCAGCGCGTCTGGGAGACGCAGCTCCCCGGCGGCGCCTGGCGGGTCGACCTCCAGATCCAGGCCATGCGCGGCGAGGCCCTCACCGACCTCGGCGCCCTCCGAGCCTTCCTCGCCGAATACCACGAGCGCGGCGACGACTGGAAGCCCGAACCCGCCGGCGACGACGGCCTCGCGAGCGAACACGAGGTCGCCCGCCTCCTCGCCCCCGGCCTCGCGGTCGAGGTCCGGGACCCGTTCGGCCGCCAGGGAATCCACGAAGTGAAGGCCGCGGCGGCGTCGATCACCAAGGCGCAGTGAGCAAGCGGGCCCGGACGCTAGCGTCCGGGCCCGAAGTCATTCCAGCTCTGATCGAAACGGCGGATTGGCGCCCGCGCGAGAGCAGGTGAACGCCGCGACCTTCGAAGCGAAGTGAACCGCTTCGAGCGCCTCGTCGGAAGTCAGATTCTCAATCTCCCCGAACCGAAGGCGCCCATTGCGGGAGAGCCAGTCCAGCAGCCCGCCGCTGAACGAGTCCCCGGCGCCGACGGTGTCGACCATCGCGACCGGCGCCGCCGCCACCGCGAACGACTCCCCGTCGGCCCACACCAGCGACCCGTCCCCGCCGCGCGTCACCACGACCAGCTTGCGCCCCTTCGCGATCCACGCCTCGGCGAGCTTCTCCGGCTCCTCGCCGGGCCAGATCCAGGCCAGGTCCTCGTCCGACACCTTCACGATCGACGAGAACGTCAGCCACCGCTCCAGGCGCTCCCGGTACGCGTCCCGGTCGCCCAGCAGCGCCGGGCGCACGTTCGGGTCCAGGCTGATCGTCGTCCGCGTGCTCAGCCCCGCGAGCCACCGCTCCAGCACCGGCCCGCCCGGCTCCAGCGCGAGCGCCAGCGACCCGGCGTGGATCGCGTCCACCCCCGGGTCCCGCGGCAGCTCCCCGCTCCTCCACCGCCAGTCGGCGGTCCCCTCGGTATGGAACGCGTAGCTCGCCGCCCCGCCCGGATCGACCGACACGATCGCCAGGCTCGTGGGCTCCTCGGCGTCGACGATCCACCGCAGATCGACATCGGACTCGGCCAGGTGCGTCCGCAGCAGCTTCCCGAACGCGTCCGAGGACAACCGCCCCAGGAACGCCGTCGCCGAACCCAGCCGCCCCAGCGTCACCGCCACGTTCATCGGGCTCCCGCCGGGATGCGCCACCGGCCGCCGGGCGTCGCCCCCGACCTCCAGATCGACCAGGGCCTCCCCGACCACACCGATCATGCGCACCAGCCTCTCGGAAGACCAAAAAAGGGCCGACCGAAGTCGACCCTCACTGGTACTCCCGAGCGGATTCGAACCGCCGTTTCCGCCTTGAGAGGGCGGCGTCCTAGGCCCCTGGACGACGGGAGCTTGCCTTGTCTTCGCGGCTTGCCGCGGCAACGACGACAACTTTACACGGTACTGGCGGGGGGTGCGCAAGCGGGATATGGCTTGTGATGCGGGCTACTTCAAGTGAGCGGCGGGCCGGGTCCGGCGCCGACACCTTCTCAGGTGTACCCCCGTTGCGCCCTTCCCGGCCCGCCGAGCGACTGTAACGCGCCGCGCCCGGCGGCGCGGCCTGATTCTCACTGGTTGCTCGTGCTGCCCTGTCCGGTGATGTCCTCCAGCCAGGCGGAGTCGACGCCGTCGTGGTAGTTCACGAGCTTCGCGGTGTACGCGGTATCGCCGACCTTCGCGGTCACCGACGCGATGACGCCGACGGTGGTCACGCAGACCTCGAACGAGCCGACGGGCCCGTCGGCGGCGCCCTGGACGTCGGCGCAGTTCGCGAGCTCGCCGGCGAGGGTGGTGTCGGAGAACTCGGCGCTCGCGGCGGCGTCGGCCGCGGCCGCGGCGAGCCAGGAGGCCACGTCGGCCTCGGTCGGCAGCAGGCCGTCGAGCTCCTGCCCGAGCCAGACGCCGAGCTCGGCGGCGTCCTCGCCCGACCACAGGGACGGGCGGTCGCCGACGACCACGGCGGCGGTCCCGGCCTCGGGGTCGACGGCCACCAGGAGCGGGTCGTCGGTGCCTTCGAGGAGGTACTCGGCGGTGTAGGCGTGGCCCTCGCCGTCGGACAGGCGCTCGCTCAGCTCGGTGAGCGCGGCCTGGTCCTCGGAGGCCTCCTCCTCGGCGCCGCCTCCGCCGGAGCAGCCGGCGAGCGCCAGCAGCGCCGCGGCGCCGAGCACGGCGCAGCGCAGAAGGGGGTTCTGCACGATCATGGGGCTCCACTTCCATAGTGCTAGGGCGATGGAGATGCACGGACGCTCTCGGCGAAGCACGCGGGCCGCGGCTCGGCGGCATCTGGGGGGCTCGCCTAGCACAGGTGTCTGATCTGAGATAGGCCTCCACCTTATAGCGCCCGGTCCATCCCCCATGTAACACGAGGAGGCCCCGCGAGCGCCATCGCGTTTTCGCGGCTCGGAGGCACTGCCGCCGGGGCCGGGGCGTAGGCTGAGGAGCTGTGGCCGGCGCAGCGTCGGGTCGGCCGAAATCCTTCGGACACGGCCCCGTAATCGGGGCGATCGTCAGATTCGGCTATTTCAGGAGTGACAGTGGCTGCGATTGAAGACATCCGCGCTAGGGAGATCCTCGACTCCCGCGGCAACCCGACGGTCGAAGTGGAGATCCTGCTCGACGACGACACGCTCCAGCGGGCCGCAGTCCCGTCCGGCGCGTCCACCGGCGCCTTCGAGGCCATCGAGCTGCGCGACGGCGACAAGGGCCGCTACCTCGGCAAGGGCGTCGAGAAGGCCGTCGACAACGTCAACGGCCCGATCCGCGACGCGCTCATCGGCATCGAGGCCTCCGAGCAGCGCCTCGTCGACCAGGCCCTCCTCGACGCGGACGGCACCCCCGACAAGTCCAACCTCGGCGCGAACGCCATCCTCGGCGCCTCGCTCGCCGCGGCCAAGGCCGCCGCCGACTCGGCCGAGCTGCCCCTGTACCGCTACGTGGGCGGCCCGAACGCGCACCTGCTGCCGGTGCCGATGATGAACATCCTCAACGGCGGGTCCCACGCGGACTCCAACGTCGACGTGCAGGAGTTCATGATCGCCCCGATCGGCGCGCCGACGTTCAAGGAGGCCCTGCGCTGGGGCGCCGAGACGTACCACGCGCTCAAGTCGGTCCTCAAGGACCGCGGCCTGTCCACCGGCCTGGGCGACGAGGGCGGGTTCGCCCCGAACCTCGACTCGAACCGCGCCGCGCTCGACCTCATCTCGGTCGCCGTCGAGAAGGCCGGCTACAAGCTCGGCACCGACATCGCCTTCGCGATGGACGTCGCCGCCACCGAGTTCTTCACCGACGGCGCCTACCTCTTCGAGGGCCAGAAGAAGACCGGCGACGAGATGAGCGCCTACTACGAGGAGCTCATCGGCGCCTACCCGTTCGTGTCCATCGAGGACCCCCTCTCCGAGGACGACTGGGCCGGCTGGTCCGCGCTGACCGCGGCCGTGGGCTCCCGCCTCCAGATCGTCGGCGACGACCTGTTCGTGACGAACCCCGAGCGCATCCGCCGCGGCATCGAGGAGAAGGCCGCCAACGGCCTCCTCGTCAAGGTGAACCAGATCGGCTCGCTCACCGAGACCACCGACGCCGTCGAGATGGCCCACCGCGCGGGCTTCGGCTGCATGATGAGCCACCGCTCCGGCGAGACCGAGGACACCACCATCGCCGACCTGGCCGTCGCCATGACCTGCGGCCAGATCAAGACCGGTGCCCCGGCCCGCTCGGACCGCGTCGCCAAGTACAACCAGCTGCTGCGCATCGAGGAAGACCTCGGCGACGCCGCCCGCTACGCCGGCGCTTCGGCCTTCCCGAAGTTCGGCAAGTAGAACGCTAGCGAGGCGAACCTGAAGCAGGGCTGAAGCCGGCTGAAGGGGAGCTGAAGCAGTTCGCGAATCGAAGGCCCCCACGCCGATGGCGCGGGGGCCTTCGAACGCCTCGGTCCCGGGACCGATCGACTAGGCTGGGCCCGTGAACGCGAGCCGCCGACCCAGCCGCCCCGGAGGACGATCCACCGGTCCCGGCCGCACCCGCGCCGCCCGGCGCCCCGC
>NZ_QFRW01000198.1 GCF_003265355.1 Glycomyces dulcitolivorans
CCGCGGCCGCCGCCCCCGAGCGCCGGGGCGGACGGGGCCGGCGCGGACCGGGGCCTCCGGGCGCCTCACTACTCCTTACACGCTTCCAGACTCCGGAATCGGGCAGTCCGACTCCGGTGTGTGAGCTACGCGATGCCGCGCGGACGGCCCGTCACCCGCGGACGGTACCCTGGGGGCCGGACATGTCCCTCAGTTGGAGAGTCGTCGATGCCGAAGTCACGCATGCGCAAGAAGAAGGTCTACTCAAGCTCGGGCGCGGGCAGGAGCACGACCTCGGGCGAGAGCTACGAGCCGAGCCCGACGTGGGTCCCCGTCACCGCCGTCGCCCTCATCGTGATCGGCATCGGCTGGCTCACGCTGTTCTACCTCTCCGGCATGGAGTTCCCCGTGGCCTCATGGGGCTACTGGAACCTCGCCGTCGGCTTCTCGTGCATGGTCGCGGCCCTGCTCGTCCTCTCGAAGTGGCGCTGATCGAAGCGGCGCTGACGCGCCCGCGAACCTGAGACCCGGGCGCCCCTGCGGCGCCCGGCCCCCGCTCGGGAATTTCGCCCCGGAGAACTGTCGGACCCCCGGCGTACTCTTGTGCCAGGGGTCCCTTAAGGGCGGATTTATCGGGATATTTCGTGATCCGCCCGTTCGATCCGGTTTCTAGAGGAGCTCGAACACCGTCGCGTTCGCCATGCCGCCGCCTTCGCACATCACCTGGAGGCCGCGGCGCAGGCCCGCGGCCCGCATGTGGTGGAGCATGGTCGCGGCCAGCCGCGCGCCGGAGGCGCCCAGCGGGTGGCCGAGGGCGATCGCGCCGCCGTTCGGGTTGAGCCGCTCCTCGTCCGCGCCGGTCTCGGCGAGCCACGCGAGCGGGATCGCCGAGAACGCCTCGTTGACCTCGAACACGTCGATCTCGTCGAGGTCGAGCCCGGTGCGCCGCAGGATCTTCGCGGTCGCCGGGATCGGCCCGTCGAGCATGAGCACCGGGTCCGACCCGACCGCGCACGCCGCCGCGATCCGCGCCAGCGGCCGCACCCCGAGCCGCCGCGCGTGCTCGTCGGTGGTGATGACCAGCGCCGCCGCCCCGTCGGAGATCTGCGACGACGTCCCCGCCGTCACCGACCCGTCCGCCTGGAACACCGGCTTGAGCCCGGCGAGCCGCTCGATGCTCGTGTCCCGCCGGATGCCCTCGTCCACGGCGACGCCGCCCACGGCAGCGATCTCGGCCGCGAACGCGCCCCTGCCGGTCGCCGCCGCGGCCTTCTCGTGGCTGGCGAGCGCGAACGCGTCCATCGCCTCCCGGCCGATCCCGTACCTCGCGGCGACCTTCTCGGCCGCCACGCCCTGGTTGAACGGCATCGCCGCGTCCGCATCGATCTGCGCCGCATAGCGTTCGCGCACCACCGGCCCGTACGGTTCACCCGCGCCCGCGCCGAGGCTCGACCCCATCGGGACGCGGCTCATCGACTCCACGCCCCCGGCGACGACCACGTCGGCGTGCCCGGCGAGGACCGCCGCGGCCGCGAACGCGACCGCCTGCTGGCTCGACCCGCACTGCCGGTCCACGGTGGCCCCGGGGATCGCGTCGGGCCAGCCCGCGGCGAGCACCGCGTTCCGGGCGACGTTCCAGGACTGCTCGCCGACCTGCGAGACGCACCCGAGGACGACGTCGTCGACGGCGTCGGGCCCGAGCCCGGACCGCGCCAGGGCCGCGTTCATCGCGTGCGCGGCCAGGTCGACGGCGTGAATGCCCGCGAGCACGCCGCCGCGCCGCCCCAGCGGGGTGCGGGCGGCGGCCAGGACGACGGCCTCAGGCATTGCGGTACACCGGGGCGATGACGGCGCGCGCGATCGCGTTGAACGTCAAGTGGAACGCCCCCACGGCCATCGACGAGCCCGGGTCGACCGCGACCTGCGCCTTGAGGGCGTGGACGGCGAACAGGTACCGGTGCTCGGGGTCGCCGGGCGGCGGGGCGGCCCCGGCGAAGCCGGTCGTGCCGGAGTCGTTGCGCAGCTGGACCGCGCCGGGCGGGGGTGAGGCGGCGGCTCCCGTGGGAAGCCCGGTGACCGAGGCGTCCAGGCCCAGGAGCATCCAGTGCCACCAGCCCGAGCCGGTCGGCGCGTCGGGGTCGTAGCAGGTCACCGCGAACGCGGCGGTCTCGGCGGGGAAGCCCGACCAGGCCAGGTGCGGGGAGACGTCCTGCCCGGCGACCTGCGCGGCCGGGAGGGTCTCGCCGTCGGCGACGTCGTCGGAGACGACCGTGAACGACGGGATCGGGGGAAGGAAATCGTAGGGCCAGGGGGCCCGCGTGCGGTCGAGCGACGTCATCGTCCTCCTCCTTCCGGGCCCGCGCGGAGCGTGTGGCCTGCGGGGCCGCGGGTTCGTCTGCGAATGCGTCCGACTGGACGGCTTTGGCCTTCCCCTGCACCGTATCGCGCCGAGGCCGCTGCGCGGCGCGGACCGCGCCGCGGCCGGGGCGTGCCGGGCCCTGACCGGCGCTGCCCCGCGCTCCCTCCCGGTGACGGCGGGTGAGGCCCGCCATGGCCTGCCCATATGCCGGTCGACGTCCGCCCTGTGGGCCGCTTACGCTGGTGTCATGCCGAACACCGACGTCATCTCTTTCTCCCGGGGCGCCCCGTCGCTCGACATCGTCGACACCGAGGGCCTCAAGGCCGCGGCCGTGGCCGCCCTCGACGCCGACCCGGCCGGGACCACCGGCTACGGCACGTCCGTGGGCTACCCCGCGCTGCGCGAGTGGATCGCCGCGAAGCACGGCGTGAACCCCGAGAACGTGCTGGTCACCAACGGTTCGATGCAGGCCGACGCGTTCCTGTTCGACGCGCTCGTCAAGCCCGACACGCCGGTGGTCGTCGAACGGCCCACCTACGACCGGACCCTCCTGGGCCTGCGCGAGCGCCGCGGCCAGCTCCACCCGGTGCGCGTCCAGGCCGACGGCCTCGACGTCGACGAGCTGGAGGTCCTCCTCAAGGGCGGCGTCCGGCCGACCCTCGCGCACATCATCCCGAACTTCCAGAACCCGGCGGGCGTGACGCTGTCGGGCGAGAAGCGCACCCGCCTGCTCCAGCTCGCGAACGAGTACGGCATCACGATCTTCGAGGACGACCCGTACCTCGACATCCGCTTCCGCGGCGAGCAGTTCCCGACGATGCTGGAGCAGGACACCGAGGACCGCGTCGTGTACGCGAGCTCGTTCTCCAAGACCGTGTGCCCGGGCCTGCGCACCGGCTACCTGGTCGGCCCCGCGGACCTGATCGCCACGATCGCGGCCGCCGCCACCAACACGTACATCGCGCCGAACATGTTCGCGCAGGCCACGATCTACCAGTTCGCGGCCTCGGGCGCGCTCGACCGGTCCATCGCGACGGTCAAGACCGCCCTGGAGGAGCGCGTCGACCAGCTCGCCGCGTCCCTGCGCGCGCACCTGCCGGGCGCCGAGTTCGTGGTGCCCGACGGCGGCTACTTCCTGTGGGTCGACCTCGGCGAGGGCGTCGACTGCGCGAAGGTCGCCGCGGCGGCCGGCGACGAGGGCGTCCAGGTCGTCAAGGGCACCGACTTCGTGCTCGACGGCGGCGAGTCCTGCCTGCGCCTGGCGTACTCGGCCGTCAAGGCCGACCGCATCGACGAGGGCGTGCGCCGCCTCGCGAAGGCCGTGGAGTCCTCCCGCGCCTGAACGGGGCACCGTCCGTGATCATCCGCGGACGTTCCGTCGAGAGTGGATGGCGGTTATGCGACATGGCGTATAACCGCCACCTCGCCGCCCTTCCCTGAATGCGAGCGGGGCGCGACAATCGGTTGCGTGGCCGCGGCCCTGCCGCGGCGGTAGCCGTTATCCCGCCCCCAAGACGCCGGATCGGTGGACTCGCCCACTCCCCCCTAGGGCGAGGCACCGGTCCGGCGTTGCCCTTTCCCGGCGGCAGTCCTCCGCGTTCCGGGGTTTTCGGGGCCCGGCCCTGCTTCCCGGCCCGGACACGGTTCCGGGGACCCGTGCCCGCACGGATCCCCGCTTCCCCCGGCCGCCGGTCCCGCCCGGCGGCGCTTCGCGCCACCGGCCGGCGTCCGGCCTTCTGTTGTCGCGCCGTCGCAGCCGCGGCGTCCCCCCGGATCGCCGCCGCCGCTAGCGGCTGACGCTGTCGGCGAGCTCCTCGTGGAGCGCCCGGTCGTCCAGTTCGGTGTCGTCGAGCAGCTCGTCGGCGAGCAGCTGCTCCCCGATGGACTCCGTCCGCTGCCGGTACCACAGGTAGGCGACCGCACCGCCGATCGCGAGCCCCGCGCCGATCGCCCCCGCGACCCACGGCCACTTCGGCGCCGGGGGCTTCCTGAGGCCCACCTTCGCCAAGACGACGTTGACCCGCGGCGCCGCGGCTTCCTTCGTTCCCCGCGCCGCTGCGAATCCCGCGTCCTTGAACGAGGTCACACCGTGTTTGAAATGGTCCACTGCCTCCCGGGCGGGAGTCGTGGAACGTCGGCTGAAGCCCATCGTGAATGCCTCCTCTAGGTGCCTGTACACCTCATCGTGCACCGGGCTGTGACACCCGTCGAGGGAAACGGGGGAGAAAGTTGGACGAACCTCGGCCGTCTGGCACCATGGACGCCATGACCAAGGCGACGCTGAAGACCAATGCCGGCGACATCATCATCGAGCTGCTCGACAACCACGCGCCCAAGACGGTGGCGAACTTCGTGGGCCTGGCCGAGGGCACCAAGGAGTACACGGACCCCGAGACCGGCGCTCCCGGCGCGGGCCCGTACTACGACGGTGTCATCTTCCACCGGGTCATCGACGGCTTCATGATCCAGGGCGGCGACCCGACCGGCACCGGCCGCGGCGGCCCCGGCTACAAGTTCGCCGACGAGTTCCACCCCGACCTCCACTTCGGCGAGCCCTACCTGCTCGCCATGGCGAACGCCGGGCCCGGCACCAACGGCTCGCAGTTCTTCATCACGCTGGGCCCGACCCCGCACCTGAACTTCAAGCACACCATCTTCGGCAAGGTGAGCGACGAGGACTCCAAGGCCGTCGTCGACCGGATCGGCAAGACCGCGACCGGCCCGATGGACCGCCCGGTGAACGAGATCGTCATCGAGTCCGTCGTCATCGAGAAGTAGCACCTCCTCGATGAGCGAAGAGCAGTCGGCCCCGGTCTGCTATCGCCACCGGAACCGCCAGACGTACCTGCGCTGCGTGCGCTGTGACAAGCCGATCTGCGCCGACTGCCGGATCGACGCCCCCGTCGGGTTCCAATGCCCCGACTGCGTGGCCGAGGGCCGCCGGACGATGCGCAAGACGCGCTCGTCGTTCGGCGGCGGCTCCCGCGCGGGCGCGGCCGGGACCGTCACGAAGGTCCTCATCGGCGCGAACGTCGCCGTCTTCGTGCTGGCGCTCGTCGCGGGCGGCAGCATCCAGGCGGCCACGACGTCCGCGATGACGCCGCTGCACTGGCTCGGCGCCGAGATCGGGTACCTCCCCGGGTACTCCACCGAAGTCACGGTGAGCGTCTTCGGGGCGTCGATCACCGCGCCGGTCGTGGCCGCGGGCGGGTACTACCGCATGATCACGGCGATGTTCCTGCACTTCGGCGCCATCCACCTGCTGTTCAACATGGTGGTGCTGTGGATGCTCGGGCGCATCCTCGAACGCGACCTCGGGCCCGCGCGGTTCCTCGCGGCCTACTTCCTGTCCGGCCTCGCCGGATCGGTCGCGGTGTACCTGTTCTCCTACGACTCGTTCACCGCGGGCGCCTCGGGCGCCGTGTACGGCCTGTTCGGGCTCCTGATCATGGTCAACCGCAAGCTCCGGCGCGACAACCAGGGCATCTACGTGCTCCTGGGCCTCAACCTGGTGCTGACGATCGTCATGAACTTCAGCCTTGCGGGGCATGTCGGCGGGCTCGTGGGCGGCCTGATCTGCGGCGCGATCCTGACCTTCACGCCGCGCGAGCGGCGGCAACTCCACTGGATCGGCTTCGCGGTCTTCCTGATCGCACTCGCCGCGATCACGTTCTTCCAGACCGGCTCCCTCGACAACCGCTTCGACGTCGTCTGATCCTTCGGACACGCAACCCCCGGGCCGCCGCCAGGCGGCCTCGGGGGTTCTTTCTCTTCGCCGCGACGGGGTCTGCCATCGGCATCGGTCCGATGTGAGGCGGCTCCGGTCGGGGGTTTCGCGGGTTCTTCCGCCGAATGCCGCTTCGAGGCCGGTCTCCGCAGGTGTCGACCGGTGCTGGGCCGCGCTTTCTTCGGATTCGGCTTGGGGGCCCTCCCCCCTCCCCCCACCC
>NZ_QFRW01000199.1 GCF_003265355.1 Glycomyces dulcitolivorans
CCCGGGGCGGGCGCGGGCGGCTCGGGCGCGACGCCGAGGGCGTTGCGGTAGTCGAACGCGTCGGCGGCGGCCTGCCACAGGGCCGGGTCGCCGTCGCTGTAGAGCCGGGACGCCTCGGCGTCGAGCTGCGCGGCCCAGGCGACGCCTTCGGGGCCGAGCGTGCCCGAGAGCGGCTGGCCGTGCTCCAGGAAGTGCCGGCCGCGCTCGGCCAGGCGCTCCCCGGCGGCGACGGCGTCCTTCACGCCCGCGGCGTCGCCGTCGCGGCGCATCGTGTGGGCGAGGTCGGCGGCGGCGCCGACGCCCATGGCGCACACCGAGACTCCCGCGAGGAAGTACGACTTCATCCTGCCCATCCACTCGACGGCGCGCTCGACGCGGCGGATCGCGTCGGCGGGCCGGTGCCGCCAGCGGTCGAGCTCGGCGCCGCACAGCGTCGCGAGGGACAGGACCTGGCCGTCGATCTGCCACCGGTCGGCGAGGTAGTCCAGGCGCCGGTCGGCGGTCTCGAAGCGGCCGCGGGCGACGTCGACGAGCAGGACGGCGGCCGCGAGGCGGGTGAGGACGACGCCGGGCAGGACGCTGGAGGCCATCTCACCGTTCGCGTCGACCGCGTCCCAGCGTCCGAGCATGTGGTTGCAGATGACCTGGCGGACGGCGATCTCCAGGCCGAAGGTGCTCCAGCGGTCGCCGGTGCACCGGGCCCGCTCCATGCCGCGGTCGAAGTGCTCCAGGGCCTCGGGGAGCCGGGCGGCGTCGACCAGGAGGAGCCCGTTGTTGAAGTGGGCGCGCAGCTCCACCTCGTACCAGTCGGAGCCGCGGACCAGGTCGAGGGCCTCGGCGTTGCGCTCCATGGTGCGCTCGATGGACTGCCCGCTGTGGCGGAACGCGGCGATGCTGTCGGTGAGGATCGCGTCGGCCTTCGCCGAGCGCGCGGCATCGAGGTCCGCGGGGTCGCCGGCCGCGATGACGGCGTCGGCGGTGGCGATGGCCGCGGCGGTCCACTCGGCGGCCTCGGCGTTGCGGCGGTTGACGTACACGGTGCGGGCGACGATGGCCTGCGCCCACGCCTTGACCGGGCGCGGCCCCTCGTCCTTGACCAGTTCCCAAGCCTCCCAGGCGATCCGGTGCGCCTCTGCTTCGTCGCCCTCGATGATGAGGAGGTGCTTGGCGTACTTGCGGCGGGTCGAGGCGCCGAGGATGCGGTCTCCGGAGGCGTCCGCGAGGCGGACCGCGGCCGCCGAGTACGACTGGGCGCGCTTGATCTCGCCCGAAGCCTCCGCGTTCGCGGCGGCCCACAGCGTCAGCCGCAGCTCCGTGACGTCCTCGGGCCGCTGCTCGGCCGGGACCCGCTCGAACAGGGCCAGGGCCCGCTCCAGGTGGATGAGCGCCTCCGCGGGGGCCGCCAGCTCGACGGCCTCCTTCGCGGCGCGCACCGACGCCGACAGGGCGCAGCGCAGGTCCCCGGACTCGTAGGCGTGGTGCGCGAGCTCGGCCTCGGCGCCCTTGCCGGTGGCGTCGGCGAGGGACTCGGCGATCTTCTGGTGGTACCGGATGCGCTCGCCCGGAAGGAGGTCGGAGTACACGGCCTCGCCGAGGAGGGCGTGGCGGAACGCGTACAGGTCCGGGCCCTTCTGCGCGATGACGCCGTGCGAGATCGCGGCCCGCAGCGCCTCGTCGAACTCGCGCTCGTGGTGCAGGCCGGTCTCGTCGAACATCGACCAGGCCGCGGCGTTCAGGCGCCCGTAGGTGAAGCGGCGGCCCAGGACGGAGGCGAGGCGGACCACGCTGCGGGCGGCGTCGGGGAGCCGTTCGAGGCGCGACAGGAGCACCTCGGCGAGTTCGTACGTGACGGTGTGGGTCTCGGCGGCGGCGAGCTCCTCGGCGAGGAACGCGTTCCCCTCGGAGGCCGCGGCGATCTTGGAGACGGAGACCTCGTCGAGTCCGGTGTTGAGCTCGCGCACGAAGTCGGCGGCGTGCTGGGAGTCGAACGGGTCGATCTGGAGGCGCTGCACGGCGGGGAGGCGCACGAGCTCGGCCAGGAGGGGGCGCAGCGGGTGGCCGCGGTGGACGGCGTCGGCGCGGTAGGAGCCGAGGATGAGCAGGCGCTGGCCGGTGAGGCGGGAGGTGAGGAACGCGAGGAGGTCGCGGCTGGAGCGGTCGGCCCAGTGGAGGTCTTCGAGGGTGATGACGACCGCGCGGTCGGCGGCGAGGTCCGCGAGCGCGGCGTGGAAGGCCTCGAAGAGGCCGAGTCGCCCGAGGTCGCCGTCGGCCGTGCCGGGGTGGCCGGGGAGCAGCGGGCGGAGTCCGGGGTGCGCGGCGACGAGGTCGGGCTCGTCGCGGGCGAGGGCGCCGACGATCTCGGCGAAGGGGAGGTAGGGGAGGGCCGAGTCGGCCGTGTCGAGGCAGTGGCCGGTGACGGTGAGGACACCGTCACCGGCGTTGTCGTTGAATTCGTGGAGGAGCCGGGTCTTGCCGACCCCGGCGTCCCCCGAGACCAGGACCGTCGCCGGTCGTCCCGTCTTCGCGGCGTCGAGCGCGTCGCGCAGCGCGGCGAGCTCGGCGTCGCGGGCGAAGAGCGGGAGGTCGGAACCTAGGCGCGGCATGTCTGCAATCATGACACGCCCCTAGGACACGGCGGCCTGTTCATTTTTCGAGGAGGCGCCCTCCCCGTCGTGGCGCAGGCCCAGGGCCCTCGCGACGCGGCCGGCGACGCCGGCGTGCCGGACGTGGCTGCCGGCGCGGCGGGTCTCCTTGGCGGCCTTGAGGAGGCTGCGGGCCTGGCGCTCGTTCTCGGCGTCCTTGCGGAGCTCCTCGGAGCGGGCGTAGTGGAGGTAGTGCAGGTCGAAGTCGTTCATGTTCGTTCCTTCGGTGCTGTCGGCCGGCGTTTCCGGCCTGACACCAATACTCGTGCTGAGGCCCGGGGGCGGGCATCAGGCGTCCGCGTCGAAGACGCCCTTACCTCCCTTAGTTCCGGGCCTCAGGGCCCTCAGACCCCTTACTTCCGGCTGAGGGGCCTTACCCGGGCGAGCCGCGAGGGCCACCAGACGGCCCTTCCGACGTCGACGGTCAGCGCCGGGACCAGCAGCGAGCGGACGACGACGGTGTCGAGGAGCACCCCGAACGCGACGACGAACGCGATCTGCGCGAGGAACAGGATCGGCAGGACCGCGAGCGCCGAGAACGTCGCCGCCAGGACCACCCCGGCCGAGGTGATGACCCCGCCGGTGGCGACCAGGCCGCGCAGCGTCCCGGCCTTCGTGCCGAGCCGCGCGGACTCCTCGCGGACGCGCGTCATCAGGAAGATGTTGTAGTCGATGCCCAGCGCCACGAGGAACACGAATCCGAAGAGGACGACCGTGGGGTCGGCGCCGGGGAAGCCGAAGAGGTGGTTGAACACCAGGGCCGAGACGCCCATGGTCGCACCGAAGGACAGGACGACGGTGGCCGTCAGCAGCAGCGGGGCCACGATGGACCGCAGCAGGAGCATGAGCACCAGCAGGATCACGGCGAGGACGATCGGGATGATGACCGTGCGGTCCCGCTCCGAGGTCTCCAGCGTGTCGAGCTGGATCGCGGTCGGCCCGCCCACCAGGGCGTCCGCGCCCTCGACGGCGTGCACCGATTCGCGCAGTCGCTCTACAGTGGCCATCGCGGCGTCGCTGTCGGGCGCGTCCTCCAGGACCGCCTCGATCTCCACGAGCCCGTCCGCGGTCCGGACCTCGCCCGTCTCGTCAACGGTCGCAGTCACTTCGGCGACCCCGTCGACCTCGGCCGCCGCGAGCACCTCGTCGAGCGCCGACGCGTCCGCGACGATCACCGCCGGCGCCCCCGAGCCGCCCGGGAAGTGCTCGGCGAGGACCTCCTGGCCCGCCACCGAGTCGACGTCGGTCAGGAACACCTCGGTCTGCGCAGTGCCGTCCGCCTTGAGCTGCAACGCGAACGCCGCCGCGATCACCAGGCCCGCGGCCGTCGTCACCCACACGACGCGGGGGCGCCGCGCGACCAGGCCCGCGACGTTCGACCACAGCCGCGACCGGCGCCGGGCCTTCGCGATCCGCCGCGGCCAGAACGCGGCCCGCCCGCACAGTGCCAGCACCGCGGGCAGGAACGTCACCGCCGCGAGGAACGCAGCCCCGATCCCGATGGCCGCCACCGGACCCAGGCCCCGGTTCGACTCCAGTCGGCTGAACAGCAGGCACAGCACGCCGAGGATCACCGTCCCGGCCGAGGCCGCGATCGGCTCGACCGTGGCCCGCAGCGCCTTGCGGACGGCCGCGAACCGGTCCGAACCCGCGTCCAGCTCCTCGCGGAACCGGGCCACGAGCAGCAGCGCGTAGTCGGTAGCGGCGCCGAACACGAGGATGAACAGGATGCCCTGGCTCTGGCCGTTCAGGTCGATGACGCCCGCGTCGGCGAGCGCGTAGACCGCGGCGCTGGCGGCCGCGAGCGCGAACCCGCAGGTCAGCAGCACCAGGAGCGGGAGCAGCGGGGAGCGGTAGACGAGCACGAGGATCACCGCGACGACGGCGGCGGCCACGAGCAGCAGCAGGCCGTCGACCCCGGCGAAGGCCTCGCCGAGGTCGGCGCCGAGCGCGGCCTGGCCGGTGACGAGGACGTCGAGCCCGTCGGGGCGGCCCTCGTCGAGGACCGCGCGGATCTCGGCGACGGCCTCGGACTCGTCGGCGCCGGCGTCGATGAGGACGACCAGCTGCGCGGCCTCGGCCGGGGCCTCCTCGGACAGCCGGGGCGGGATCGGGGGAGCGGTGTTGAACTCAAGTTCCGCGAGGCTGACGCTCGCGGCGTCGAGGTAGGCGAGGTCGGCTTCGTCAAGGCCGCCTTGGCGTTCGGCGACGACGATCGCGGGCACGGCGTCGGTGTCGTCGAAGGCCGCGCGCCGGTCGGCGGCCTCGGTCGACTCGGCGGAGGACGGCAGGAACGCGGAGCCGTCGTTGCTCGCGACCTCGCTGAGCTTCCCGGCGGCGGGCCCGGCGAAGGCGCCGACGGCGAGCCAGGCGAGCGCCAGGAGCGCGGGCAGGAGCCACCGGAGGCGGCGGACTGGGTGCGGTCGTTCGGGGGCCATGCGGGTCTCCTCGCGTCCAGGTCAGTGGATGTTTCCATCGACGGATATTTCGATGATCGAAATAGTAAGATACAGGTCGAGCATCGACGAGGACAGGACGGCGCGTATGACCCGGGACACCGACGGCGACGAGGCCCCCACGAACCTGGACCTGACCCGGCTCCTCCAGAACCTCACCGTCGAGTCCGACCGGTACGCCGAGCGCTTCGGGGCCGCCCACGGGCTGCACCGCACCGACGTCAACGCGCTCGGCGTGATCATGGACGCGGCGCGGCGCGGCGTCCCCATGTCCCCTGGGGCGCTTGCGAAGGAGCTCGGGCTGAGCCCGTCGGCGACGACCGCGCTCATCGACCGGCTCCAGGCCCTCGGGCACGTCGAGCGCTCGCGTCCCTCCGGGGACCGGCGGCGCGTCGCCCTGGAGGTGCCCGAGGCGGCCGTGGAGGCGAACCGGCACCTGTTCGTCCCGCTCGCGGCCGCGTTCGCGCGCTCCTGGGCGGGCTTCTCGGCCGAGGAGCGGGCGGTCGTGGCCCGCTTCCTCGCGGTCAGCACCGAGGCGATGAAGGACGTCAGCGCCGAGTGGGAGCCGCCTCAGGACCGCGCCCAGCGGCGCCGGTAGGCCCCTTCCGGGTCGAAGCGCCCGGCCTGGCGCTCGTGGTTGAAGCCGCGGTTGGGGCGGGTGTCGTTGCCGGTCCCGGCCGTCCACTGCCAGTTCCCGGCGTTGTTCGCCTCGTCGAGGTCGACCAGGTGCGCGGCGAAGTGGGCCGCGCCGTCGCGCCAGTCGAGGCCGAGGGCCTTGACCAGGTACCCGGCGGTGATGAGCCGGGCCCGGTTGTGCATCCAACCCTCGGCGAGGAGCTGGCGCATCCCGGCGTCGACGATCCCGATCCCGGTGGCGCCGGCCCGCCACGCCTCCAGGGCGGTCAGGTCGGCGTCCCAGACGTCGTCGGCGCCCCGGCGGTACGCGGTGTCGACGAGGTCGGGGAACGCGGCGAGGACCTGGAGGTGGAAGTCCCTCCAGCACAGCTGGCGGACCATCGCCTCCGGCAGGCGCGGGTCGGCGGCGAGCTCGCGGGCCGACAGGCAGCCGAGCGCCAGGTAGGGGCTGAGGCGGGAGGTGCGGTCCCCGGCGAGGTCGTCGTGGCGCTCGGCGTAGTCGCCGGAGTCCGGGGCCCACGCGTCGAGGCGGGCGAGCCCGGCGCGCTCGCCGCCGCGCGGGAGGTCCGCG
>NZ_QFRW01000200.1 GCF_003265355.1 Glycomyces dulcitolivorans
CCCCACCGGCGACCCCGCCGCCCACGCCGGCTCGCGCACCGCCGTGCCCCGCGCCCACTGCGGCCGCTCCTCCAGCAGCGGCAGGCTCGCGCCCGCCTCCAGGTCCGCGGCCATCGCCTGCCGCAGCAGGCGCGAGCCCACCGACCGGCCCAGCCGCGTCGCCAGCACCGGACTCGGCGCCTCGTTCTCCGCCAGCACCTTCACCATCCGCGTGATCAGCTCGAACACCAGCGCCGTCCCGATGAACCGCGGCGCGGCCTCCGCCGGGAACGGCCCCGACGCCGTCGGCTCCGCCGCCCAGTCCGCCAGCGCCGCCCACTCCGGCGGCGCCACACCCGAACGCAGATCCTCGGCCAGGTCCGGCTCTCCGGCGGCGTGCAGGAGCGTCACGTGCGCGTCGGTGCAGAACCGGCAGCCGTTGCGCACCGCGACCACCGTCGCCACGACCTCCTTCGCCTTCCGCTCCTCGGGCCCGCCGACCAGCAGCGACTCCCGCAGCAGCGACCACACCGGCGCCAGCAGTTCCGGCGCGGGCGAGAACATCGTGACCGCCGGGCCCAGCACGCCCAGCTCCTGCTTGACCTGCCGGTACACCTCGGCCACCACGCCTTCGGCGTGCCTCGGATCGACAGGGACGACATGCCTGACTGCGCTGCGACTGACGGCGGGGGACATGGGGGCGCCTCCTCGGTTGACCGGGCGGCCCGCACGGCCGCCGCATGACTCCAGACTCCCCGCCGCGGGCCTCCTGGTCGTCCGCCCCGGGACGGCAATCGCGGCCTCGCCGCACGCAGCAGCGGCGCCCGCCGCGTACACCCCGGGGGGTACGCCGGACCTGCACCGCGAGCCGATGCCGCAGGTCCGCGGCGGCAATAGACTCAAGGCATGTCGCATCCCCCCGAGACCGCGCCGACCCGCAGGCGCCCCGACTTCCTGACCGGCAGGCGCCTCGACATCGCCGTCACCGCCGTCATGCTCGCAGACACCCTCGCCGCCGGCCTGATCAAGGACGTCCGCGACGGCATGCCGCCCTGGGGCTGGCTCCCGCTCATGCTGGGCCCCTTGGTGTTCCCGCTGTGGCGGCGCCACCCGCGCCTCGTCCTGGTCGTCAGCGTCGGCTCGGTCCTCGCCAGCGGCCCCCTCGGGGTCGGCCCGCTCGCCGTGGTCCCGGCCCTGGTCGCGATCGCCGTCGCCATGTACACCGGGTACCGGGCGCTCAGCGTCTCCACGGTGCTCATCCTCTCGGCGATCGTCGCGCTCGGGAACCTGGAGAACGCGGGCTGGGAGTTCACCGCCCAGGCCGTCGAGCGCACCCTCCTGGTCATCGGCTGGCTCCACGTGGCCCTCATCTCGGGTCTCTCACGGCGCCAAAGGGACGCGTACATGGCCGAGGCCGAGCACGTCCGCGAGGAGGCGGTCAAGCGCAAGGCCGCCGACGAGCGGGTGCGCATCGCCCGCGAGCTCCACGACTCCCTCACGCACTCGATCTCCGTCATCCGCGTCCAGGCCGGCGTCGCGATCCACTTGGCGCGCAAGAGGGGCGACGCGCCGCCGCCCGCGCTGGTAGCCGTGGAGGAGGCCGCGAAGGACGCGACCCGGGAGCTGCGCGAGACGCTGACGATGCTCCGCGACGACGACGGCCACCGCCTCGCCCGCGTCGAGGACCTCGCCGACCGCTACCGGGGCCTGGGGTTCACGATCGACGTCGCCTGCGGGATCGACCACGCCGCGCCGGTGGACGCCGAGGTCGACCACGCCGCGTACCGGATCGTCCAGGAGGCGTTGACGAACGCGGTCCGCCACTCCTCCGGCGACGCCGTCCGCGTCCGGATCGGCCGCGAGGGCGACGCGGTCGTCGTCGAGGTCGCCGACAACGGCACGTCGGCCCGGGTCGTGCCCGGTCGGGGCCTGACGGGCATGCGCGAGCGGGTCGACGCGCTCGGCGGGGACCTCCGTGTCGGACCCGGCGGGTACGGTTTCACGGTCCGGGCCGCGCTCCCGGACAGCACCGCCGCCAACGCCGCCATGACTACCGCCGCTGCAACCGCAACGGCTACCGCAACCGACGCCTCACAGTCCGGCCCCGCCGAATCCGGTGCCGCCGAACCGGACGCCCGGCCCGAACTGGAGGAGTCGCGTTGATCAGGGTCCTGCTCGCCGACGACCAGCCGCTCATGCGCGGCGGCTTCCGGGCGCTCATCGACGCCGAGGACGACATGACCGTCGTCGCCGAGGCCGCCGACGGCCCGACCGCGGCCCGCCTCGCCGCCGAGACCCTGCCCGACGTCGCCCTGCTCGACGTCGAGATGCCCGGCGGCGACGGCATCGGCGCGGTGCGCGCGATCGCCGCCGACGACCGGCTCGCCGGGGTGCGCGTCGTCATGCTCACCAACTACTCGTTCGACGCCTACGTCTTCGACGCCCTCCGCGCCGGCGCCGCCGGGTACCTCGTGAAGGACACCGAGCCCGAGGAGCTCCTGCGCTGCATCCGCGCCGCCGTCGGCGGCGAGACGCTCCTGTCCCCGCAGATCGCCGCGAAGCTCGTCGCCGAGTACGTCGCCCACCCGCCCTCGCGCCTCGCCGGACAGGTCGAGGGCCTCACGACCCGCGAGACCGAGATCGTCGCGCTGGTCGCCCGCGGCCTGACGAACACCGAGATCGCCGAGCGCCTGTTCATCAGCCCCGCCACCGCGAAGACCCACGTCCACCGCGCCATGATGAAGCTCGCCGTCCGCGACCGCGCCGGCCTGGTCGTCTTCGCCTACGAGTCGGGCCTGGTGCAGCCCAAGGCCACTTAGGCCGCACCGGGTTCGGACGCCTCGCCCTCGGCGGTCCCGGCTGTGTCCGTCTCCGGGTCGGCGGTCGCGTTGTACTCGAAGCCGAACAGCAGGGCCGCGTTGGTGATCCACAGCCACACCAGGAACACGATCACGCCGCCGAGCGCCCCGTACGTCTGGTCGTAGTTCCCGAAGCTCGCCGCGTACAGCCCGAACCCGGCCGAGGCGGCCAGCCACAGCACCACGGCGAGCGCCGCACCCGGCGCGCGCTGGCGGAAGCGCGAGCGCTTCGCGGGGGCGAGCCAGTACAGGAGCGCGACGATGACGACGACGAGCATGGTGATCAGGGGCCATTTCACCCACGCCCACACGGCGACTGCGGCGCCGTCGGCGTGCAGTGCCCGCCCGACCGCGCGCGCGACGGTCCCGCCGGTGGCCGCGACGACCGCGCACACCGCCGTCAAGGCGCCGACGACAACAGTCAAGACGACGCGCACGATGAGGACCGTCCACCACTTGCGGCTCTCGGCGGCCCCGTCGACCGCGTTCAGGGCCCGCGAGAACGCGGCCACGTAGTTCGAGGCCGCCCACAGCGCCGCGACGAGTCCCGCCAGCGCCACGAGCCCGGCGGTGCGCGGGTTCATCTGGAGGCGCGCGACGGCGTCGTCGATGATCGACATCGAGTCGCCGGGCACGAGCGAGCCGGCGCCGTCGAGGAGCGACGCGGTCGCGTCCGGGCTGAGCAGCCCGATGAGGGAGGTGCCCACGAGGATCGCGGGGAACAGCGAGAGCACCGAGTAGTACGTGAGGGCCGCCGCGGCGTCGCCGCGGTTCTCCGCGCCGTATCGCTTGGCGGCTTTGACGATCGAGCGTCCACCCATCCCTCCACCGTCCCAGACCCGGTGCGGCCGCGGGGCGGTTCGGGGGAACTATCTGCCCATCGGCTCGTCTTCGCGGCCCGTGCCGGGGCCGGTCGTGAGCGCCCAGATGACGAACACGTCGACGGCGATGACGAGCGTCGCCCACAGCGGGTACTGGGGCGCGAGGAAGAACTGGTTCATCGCGGACACGACCGCGACCAGGAGCCCCGCGTACCCGCCGCCGCGCAGCCGCTCCAGGCGCCGCGACCGCAGCGCGCCGATCTGCATGAAGCCGATCGCGATGGCGGCCAGGCCGATCAGGAGGTTCACCCAGCCCCAGCCGGTGTTGTCGGCGCGGTACCAGTAGCCGCCGCCGGTGAACAGGAACGAGTCCCCGCTCGCCACGGCGTACCCGATGAACACCTGCCAGGCCCCCACCAGCAGGAGGAGGATCCCTGCGAACGCGGAGCCGGAGCCCCTGCGGCGAGGATCCCAGTCCTCATCGGTCATACGCGGTCCCCCAGACTGGCGCGGCGCGGCCGCGCCGCCCGCACCCAGCCTAGGCGACGACGGTGCGCGACCGCGGCATCCACACTCGACGATGCACTCGACGTCGTATCCGACGGTGCTCCCGACACCCGGCCCGCGCGCGTCACGCGCCCCCGGGCGGGTCGAGGCGCCGCAGCCAGTTGGCCAGGAGCGCGCTGCCGTCCTCGGTGAGGATCGACTCGGGGTGGAACTGGACGCCCTCGACGTCGACCCGAGTGTGCCGCAGGCCCATGACGGTCCCGTCGTCGCTGTGGGCGGTCACTTCGAGGGGGTCGCGGACGCTGCCGGGCTCGACGGCGAGCGAGTGGTACCTGGTGGCGGTGAACGGGTTCGCGAGACCGCGGAACACGCCGGACCCGTCGTGGCGGATCGGGGAGGTCTCGCCGTGGCGGAGTTCGGCGGCGCGCGAGACGACGGCGCCCCAGTGCTCGGCGATCACCTGGTGCCCCAGGCAGACGCCGAGGACCGGGACGTCCCCGGCGAAGCGGTCGAGCAGGTCGTGGCCGAGCTTCGCCTCGTCGGGCCGCCCGGGCCCGGGTGAGAGCAGCAGGCCCGCGGGGCGCAGCCGCACGGCCTCGTCCACGTCGGTCTTGTCGGAGCGGCGCACCTCGACGCGGGCGCCCAGGGCCCGCAGGTAGGAGACGATGGTGTGGACGAACGAGTCGCGGAAGTCCACCACCAGGACGCTCCGGGTCACGGTGCGGCCCCGCGCATCACCCGTCGTCCTCGCCGGTCGGGGACTGGGCGGTCTCCCACTCGCCGGGGTCGAACTGGGTGTCGTGGCAGTCCACGCCGGGCGTGCACGTCGGGGACTCGCCGCCGTCGCCCTCGGGCTGCTCGACGTCGACGCCCCCGGCGGGGTCGACGTTGCTCCACGGCATGTGCGGGCGCACCGCCGGGAACAGCACGAACCACAGCAGCGCGAACGCGCCGACGCTCAAGGCGACGGACCCGATGATCTTGCCCGGCAGGCCGAACGGGAGCTTCTTCCAGATCCACGAGTACACGTCAGGCCTCCGGGTCGATCGCCGCGGGCGGCAGGTCGCCGGCGGGGTCGCGTTCGATGGTCTCCACCAGCTGGCTGTAGACGACGTACCGCTCGTAGTTGTCCCACAGCGGATGGCACGTGAACAGCGTCAGCCAGTAGTCCTCGTCGCCGGGCTCGGAGCCGGGGTCGCCGGGGACGGGCGCGGTGATGTCGACCTGCGTCTCGTCGACGACGACGTGCTCCTGCACCTCGTACACGTAGAAGAAGTCCTTGGTCTCGATGACGACCTTGTCGCCGGGCTGGAGGTCGCGGATCTTCTGGAAGATCGCGGGCACGTTGTGGCCGGCGAGGGTGAAGTTGCCCTGCTCGCCGGGCATCGCGCCGTCGAGGTAGCGGCCGGGCGCGTACTCGATGTCGGCCGGCTCGGTGCCCTCGACGAGGGTCCAGGACTCGGCCCGGATGTCGGGGGCCCACATGCGCGCGAACGCGTCGCCGAGCTCGGGGACCGGCGAGCCCTCGTCGCCCTCCTCCTCGGCCTCCCACATGGTGTCGAGGTCGGTGGAGAGCGTGTCCTGCTCGTTGTTGATCTCGCCGGAGACGCCGAAGACCTCGTAGGCGGCGTACAGGAGGACGACCGCGCCGAGGGTGATGAGCGCTTCGCCGAGGCCGCGCACGGTGGAGCGGACGCCGCCCTCGCCGCGGTGGCGCTTGACGGTGCGCTTCTTGCGGGCCGCGCTCTCGGCGCCGGGCGGGGCGGGGACGTCGTCGGCGGGGATCACCGGGAGGATCGCGGTCCCGTCGGGTTCGGGGACGAGCGGCGCCTTGGCGAGCCTGGGGGGACGCAGCGCGGTGGTGGTGTCGAAGTCCGGCTCGGCCGGCTCGGCGGGGGGCATCCCGGCCCCGAACGGCCCCGGGTTCGGCTGCGCCCCAGGGACTTTCGCGGTCCCGTTCGGGACGCTGGCCCTGCCTGGGCTCGGCGTCCGGGGCGGGCTCGGCTGCCTCGGGGGCCCGGCGGGGCCTTGCGGCTGCCCGGCCCGCGGCGGCGACGGCGGAGGCGTCTGGGGCTGCGGAGTCGGTTGTTGCGGAGTCTGCGGTTGCGGGGGCGGCTGCGGCGGCCCGCCCGCGGCGGGGGCTCCCTGCGGAGGACTGGGCGGCGGCCCCTGCGG
>NZ_QFRW01000201.1 GCF_003265355.1 Glycomyces dulcitolivorans
CGGGGCCGACATGTGCCCGGCGGGCGAGACGGGGCCGCCCGAGGTCGGGCGGGCCAGCGGCTGCTGGTCGGTCGGGGCCGGCCCGGAGGCGGCGCGGACCGCGCCCTCGACCACGACGGTCTCGGGCTGCTCGAACGTCTGCGGCGGCACGCCCAGCTTGGAGTGGATGAGCTGGGAGATCATCGGGATGCGCGAGGAGCCGCCGACCAGGAAGATCCCGACCAGGTCGGCCGGGTTCATGCGGGCCGAGCTGATGGCCCGCTGGAGGCAGTCCACGGTCCGCTCCAGGGGCGGGCGCGCGATGTCCTCGAACTCGGCGCGCGTCAGGTGCGCGTCGACTTCGAGCGCGGGCAGGTGGATGTCGGCGCTGGCGGTGCGGGACAGGGTCTCCTTGGCGCCGCGGACGTCCTCGTAGAGCATCCGGCGGTAGCGGCGGTCCCGGTCGTCGGCCGGGGTCAGGAGCCGCTGCCAGTCGCTCTGGTGGGACGCGCCGTAGGTCTTGCCGAGGTGCTCGACGATGCCGTGGTCGAAGTCGAGGCCGCCGACGTCGCCGACGCCCTCTTCGGCGAGGACCTCGAAGCCGGTCTGGGTGCGGCGCACGACCGTGGCGTCGAACGTGCCGCCGCCGAGGTCGTAGATCGCCAGGGAGCGCCCGGGCGGGACGGCGGTGCCGAGCACCGACGTGAAGTAGGAGGCCGCGGCCACCGGCTCGGGGATGAGCTGCGGGGCGGGGAGCCCGGCGAGGCGCGCGGCGTCCATGAGGATGGAGCGGCGGCGCTCGCCCCAGCGGGCGGGGTGGGTCAGCCGGACCTGGCCGGGCATCTGGCCGGCCTGGCGCTGGGCCTCCAGGGCCACCTGCTGGAGGACGTACGCGAAGACCTGCGGCACGGGGATCTCGGAGGTGCCGAGGAACAGCGAGCCGTCGTCGATGCGGCGCTTCGGGTTCGGTTCGAACCGCGCGGGGTCCATGCGGGCGTTGCGCTCGGCGTCGCGGCCGACGAGCATGCGGCCGTCGGAGTTGTAGTAGACCGACGAGGGCAGGATCGGAGCGCCGTCGAACAGCAGGGGGCGTACGCGTCCGTCGGCCGAACGCAGCACGGCGACGGTGTTCGAGGTTCCGAAATCGATTCCAAGCACGTGCATGTGAGAACTCCTTGTCTGGTGCACACCTTACTGGGCGCGTCCACCCCGGATGCGACCCGTTCGGTGTTCACGCGTCGCTCACGCACCGTTCGCACCCGCTTCGCACCCGTCGCGAGCGGCATCTCACGTGCTCGCCCGCGCGGATCGGGGCCCGTGTTGTGTCACACTTCAAGGGGACGTCCGTGGCCGCCGCGACCGAGCCGGGCCACACTTGGGGGTCCTCGCTTAGGGCGCTCCGGGAAGGATCCGGGCATGTCCAGGCGTTGTACGAAGCGATACCCCGCGAATCGGCGTGATCGGCCGGGGATGGAATCGGTCGGCCAGGAGCTGAACGGCCGGCAGCGTGGTGCAAGTGCTCAAAGGAAGTGCAGGGGAACATGGGCGACAGAATGCTGAGGGGCTCGCGCCTCGGCGCCGTCAGCTACGAATCGGACCGCAACACGGAGCTGGCCCCCCGCCAGACCCGCGATTACGTGTGCCCGCAGGGCCACCGCTTCGAGGTGCCGTTCGCCGTCGAGGCAGAGATCCCGCTCACGTGGGAGTGCCGCCTGGACGGGACCACCGCCAAGCTCGTCGACGGCGAGGAGCCGGAGACGAAGAAGGTCAAGCCGCCGCGCACCCACTGGGACATGCTGCTGGAGCGCCGGTCGATGGAGGAGCTCGAAGAGATCCTCGACGAGCGCCTCCAGGAGATGCGCGCCCGCCGCGGCGAGCGCTAGCTCTATAGAAGGCTTACGGACCCTGGTCGATCGACCGGGGTCCGTTGTCGTACCTGCGGGGCTCGTCGTCCGGGAAGTCCGGAGTCTCGACGTAGTCCCGCTCGTCGACGACCTCGCCGTCGATGACGTCGCCGCCGAAGCGCATCTGCGGGGTGCGGGCCGCGATCCACCGGCCCAGGCCCCGGAAGACGAACCGGGTCGGCGGGAACAGGAGCAGGAGCCCGATCAGGTCGGTGACGAAACCGGGGATGATCAGGCAGAACGCGCCCGCGAGCGCGTACCCGTTCGGCAGCTCCCGGGAGGGGTCGCCGCCGGAGTTGAGGTAGTCGCGGGCGGCCCGGAAGGACTTGGCGCCGACGTACTGGATGAGGGCCACGCCGAGGAAGCTCGTGCCGATGAAGATCATCAGCGTGTAGCCGATGCCGATGAGGTAGGCCAGGCCGAAGAAGGCGGCGGCCTCCGAGACGACCCACACCGCCAGCGCGAGCCTGAGTGCGAACGGGGCCCGCTTGGGTGCCTGCGGCGGCTGCTGGTGCGTCACTCCTCGATTCTGCCACGGGAGAAGAGGTGCCGCAGTTGCCGTGCGCGGTGGGCGAATCCCCACCGGGTCACGTTCCACAGGGCCTCGACCGTGATGGCGCCGTTCATCTTCGAGGCGCCGGCGCGGCGCTCGGTGAAGACGATGGGGACTTCGCGGATGGTGAAGCCCGCCTTGACCGCGCGCCAGGTGAGGTCGATCTGGAAGCAGTAGCCGACGGAGTTGACGGTGTCGAGCTGGAGCTTCTGGAGCGCGTCGAGGCGGTAGGCGCGGTAGCCGGCCGTGACGTCCTGGACCTTGAGGCCGAGCATGGCGCGGGTGTAGATGCCGGCGCAGCGCGAGAGCGCGAGCCGGTGGAGGGCCCAGTTGCGGACCGACCCGCCGGGGATGTAGCGCGACCCCAGGGACAGCTCGGCGCCGTCCTCGATGGCGTCGAGGAGGCGGGGCAGGTCGGCGGGGTTGTGGGAGCCGTCGGCGTCCATCTCGACGACGACGCGGTAGCCGCGCTCGGCGGCCCATGCGAAGGCGGCGAGGTAGGCCGCGCCGAGGCCCTGCTTCTCGGGCCGGTGGAGGACGTGGACGCGCTCGTGCGCCGCCGCGAGGGCGTCGGCGAGGTCGCCGGTGCCGTCTGGCGAGCTGTCGTCCACGATGAGCACGTCGATGGCGGGGCAGCCCTGGAGGGCGGCCGCGACGGTCGTCTCGATGTTGTCGCGCTCGTTGTAGGTGGGAATGGCCACAATGGCCGGACCGACATCGCTGCCGGGGACGTTCCGGTCCGGTGTTCGACTCATGGCGTCGGCTTTCTAGCTCTGGCTGCGGCGGTGCCGGATGTTGATGGCGATTGCGCAGGCCAGGGCCACCAGTGCCGCTCCGGTGAGGACCGCTTCAGGCAGGATACCCATTGTGGTCGCCGGCGTCGAGGCATCGGAGAGCGTCAGATCCGTCTGGATGACGGCCGCGGTGTTGAACTCGGTCGCCTGGGAGACCGCTCCGGTGTGGTCGGTGAACCCGGAGACGCCGACCGTGGAGGCCATGAGGCCGTCGCGGCCGTGCTCGATGGACCGGATCTGCACCATCGCGAGCTGCTGCTGCGCCTCGTTGGTGTCGAAGGTGGCGTTGTTGGTCTGGACGACCATGAGCTGCGCCCCGGCGAGCACGGAGTCGCGGGTCTCGGCGTCGAAGGCGATCTCGAAGCAGATGAGCCCGCTGATCTCGGTGTCCCCCACGGGGATGACGCCGTCGCTCGTGCCGGCCTCGAATCCGGCGACGCTGTCGAGGCCCTCGGCCATGCGCGGGTCGATCCAGCCGGCGAGGGTCGAGAAGAAGTCCTTGTAGGGCACGTACTCGGCGAAGGGCACCGGGTGGCGCTTGGAGTACATGTACACGGGCCCGTCCTCGGGGTCCCACACGATGCTCATGTTCGAGACGGTGCCGTCGTCGTTGTGGACGATGCCGCCGAGGACGATCGGCGCGCCGATGGCGGCCGCGGCGAGGCTGATCTCGTCGTAGGCGTCCTGGTTCTCGATCGGGTCGATGTCGGAGGCGTTCTCGGGCCAGACGACGAGGTCGGGCCGCTCGGCGCGGCCCTCGTTGACGGCGTCGGCGAGGTCGAGCGTGGCCTGCACGTGGTTGTCGAGGACGGCGCGGCGCTGCTCGTTGAAGTCCAGGCCCAGGCGCGGGACGTTGCCCTGGACGACGGCGACGTTCACGCTGTTTTCAGAACTCTGCAAGACGGGTGATGTGTACATGACCGGGTATGTCAGCGCGAGTGGTGCGACGGCGATGCCAGCGGCGGCCGCAGTGAGCCCGACGGCCTTGCTCAGTCCCGCGACGCGCCGCGCGACCAGGGCATACCCAGCCGCGAGGAGGAAGCCGCCCGAAAGGGCGACGATGAAGCTCAGCAGCGGCGCGCCGCCGAGCCAGGCGGCTGCGGAGGTGGGCGCGTCGGCCTGGCTGAAGGCGAGGCGGGCCCACGGGAAGCCGCCGAAGGGCTGGCGGGCGCGCAGGGCCTCCTGGGCGACCCAGGCGACGCCGGTGAGCGGGGCCCAGATCCAGCGGTGTTGGTCGATCAGGCGCGAGCAGACGGCGAGTCCGGCGCCGAGGACGGCGGTGCCGAGCGCTTCGAGCGCGGACAGGAACAGCCAGGGCCACTGGCCGACCTGCGTCGAGGACCAGGCCAGGAGCGGCAGGAAGAACGCCATGCCGTACACGAAGCCGATGCCGAAGCCGCCGCGCAGGCGCCTGCGGTGGACGGCCGCGCCGAAGGCGGCGACGGAGACGGCCGCGAGCGGCCAGGCGCCGTAGGGCGGGAACGCGAGCACGGCCAGCAGGCCGGAGGCGAGGGCGAGGACGAGCGCAGCGGGGAGGCTCAGGCGGCGCCCGAGCGGCGAGGCGACGAGGAGCGAGAGGCGGCGGCGCGGCTGCGGCGCGGGGTCGCCCCCGGCTGCGGGCGCGTCGCGGTCGTCGTCGATCACGGTGCTCAAGTAGGGCGCTCCTCGCTCGTGCGCTGGCCGGGAATCCACCGCGCCTGCGAGGACTCCTCGCGGCCCGGTGGGGCTCTAGCGTACTGCGGAGACGGCAAAGGGGCGTAGCTGTGTCCGGCTACGCCCCTCGCACGGGTTTCTCCCAGTCCCTGTACGGCCGGTGTCCCCTGCCGCGTTCACTGGTGATCTTCGGACCAACTCGCACCCGTCTGGCTGAGCGTCTACGAGCTGTTGTCTAGGGATCACCTGCATCCGCCGCGGGTCCACCACCGGCGACCGGCCCGCCTTCCTCCGCCGACCCCCGCGATCTGGACCTGGCCGCCGGTGACAGTGCGGCCGCGCTGCCACCTTGTCCAGTCTGCGTGGGAGCAAAGCAAGTCGAGTCGCCCCCGACGTTCGGCGGGCCACCGTTTCAGGTCTTCCGCCGAGGACCAGACCACCGTAAGCCAAACAGCGCCGATGGCGTCAACCGGGTCGGAATTTTGGTCCAGCAATTTTTCTCGCGTCAGGGACGGCGCGAGCGCAGGGCCAGGTCAGGCGCGCGTGTACACGAGCGATCCTCCGGCGACGGTGAGGTTGCACTTCGGATCGGGGACATCGGGATCACTCAAGTCGGGGAGCCGCCCGGCGGTGAGGTCCCACACTGTGAAATTGGCTCGGGTGTTCGGGACGAGCGACCCGGAGTCGTCGATCCCCAGGGCCCTCCAGCCGCCCCTGGTGGCCGCCGTGAAGGCCGCGGCCATCGGAAGGCGGGACACGGGGTTCCAGTGCCGCACGGCCGCTCTCACGCCGCCCCACGGGTCAAGTGCGGTCACCGGAGAGTCCGATCCGAAGGCGAGCGGGACGCCGACCCCGGCGAGCTTCGAGAGCGGGTTGGCCGCCAGCGCCCGGTCGCGCCCGAGCCGGGCCGCGTACATGCCCTTCGGTCCGCCCCAGGCGGCGTCGAACGCGGGCTGGACGGAGGCGTGGACGCCGTGGTGGACCATGCGGGCGATGAGCTTCGCGTCGAGGAGCTCGGCGTGCTCGATGCGGTGGCGGGCATGGCGGATGGCGTCGAGGCCGAGTTCGCGCTCGACGGCGTCGAGGCCGTCGAGGACGTTGGCGATGGCGCCGTCGCCGATGGCGTGGAACGCGGCGGGGAGGCCGGCGCGGTGGGCCGATCGCAGGTGGGTCGCGACGTCGGCGGCGGTGAGGTACTCGGCGCCGAGCGTGTCCGCGTCGGTGTACGGCGTACGGAGAAAGGCGGTGCGGGCGCCGAGTGAGCCGTCGGCGGACAGGTCGCCGCCGGCGCCGTGGGCGCCGAGGTCGCGGGCCTTCTCGGCGGCGCCCAGTTCGCCCCACCAGCCGTAGACGGCGGGGTTGCCAGGCTCCCGGCCGAGGGCGACGAGCCCGGAGAACTCGGCTTCGGCGAGCGGGTCGTGGTCGTTGGGGATGGCCATCTCGGCGAGCGCGGCGATGCCGAGGCCCGCGGCGTGGGCGAGCCCGGCCTGGGCGGCGGCGAGGCGCTGGGCGACGGGGACGGCGGC
>NZ_QFRW01000202.1 GCF_003265355.1 Glycomyces dulcitolivorans
ATCCCCGCCGGACCGTGCTCGCCGCCGCCCTCGGGGCCGCGGCCGCGGTGGCCAGCGCCGGCACCGCGCAGGCGCGCGGCAACCCCGGCGAGCGCTGGTTCGTCAAGCGCCGCCTCAAGGCCATGAGCCTGGAGGAGAAGGTCGGGCAGCTCTTCACCACGTACGCCTACGGGCAGACCGCCGACACGACCGCCGCAGCGGACGTCGCGAGCAACCGGACGGCGCACGGCGTCGACAACGCGGCCGAGCTCGTGGAGACCTACCACCTCGGCGGGATCATCTACTTCGCGTGGTCGAACAACGTCGCGAACCCCGACCAGATCACGGCCCTGTCGAACGGCCTCCAGGACGCGGCCCTCGCCGACTGCGGCACGCCGCTGTTCATCGCCACCGACCAGGAGCACGGCCTCGTCACCCGCATCGGCCCGCCCGCGACGCAGCTGCCGGGGGCGATGGCGCTGGGCGCCACCCACGACCCCGAGGCCGCCCGCGCCGCGGCCGTCATCGCGGGCAAGGAGCTGCGGGCGATGGGCCTGAACCAGAACTTCGCGCCCGACGCCGACGTCAACGTCAACCCCGCCAATCCCGTGATCGGCGTGCGCTCCTTCGGGTCCGACGCCGAGCACGTCGCGTCGTTCGTGGCCGCCCAGGTCGAGGGCTACCAGGCGCGCGGCGACCTCGCCGCGACGGTCAAGCACTTCCCCGGGCACGGCGACACCGAGGACGACAGCCACGCCGAGCTGCCGCGCATCGACCACACCTACGAGGAGTGGCAGGCGATCGACGCCCCGCCGTTCCGCGCCGCGATCGAGTCCGGTGTGGACCTGGTCATGACCGCGCACATCCAGTTCCCGGCCCTCGACGACTCGCTGCGGCCCGCGACGCTCTCGGAGGACATCCTCACCGGACTGCTGCGCGAGGAGCTGGGCTACGACGGCGTCGTCATCACCGACTCGCTGCGGATGGAGGGCGTGCGGGAGGGCTACGGCGACGACCGCATCCCCGTGCTCGCGCTCCTGGCGGGCGCGGACATCCTGCTCATGCCCGAGCACATCGACATCGCGTTCAACGCCGTCCTCGACGCGGTCGCCAGCGGCGAGCTTCCCGAGCGGCGCATCGACGAGTCCGTCACCCGCATCCTCGGTTTGAAGTACCGGCTCGGGCTCTTCGGGAACCCGTACGCCGACCCGGACAAGGTCGACGACGTCGTCGGGATTCCGGCAAGTATCGAAGCGGCCCAAGCGCTCTCGGACCGGACGACGACCCTCGTGACCAACGACGGGACGCTGCCGGTGCAGACCGACGGCGGGTCCGTGCTCGTCACCGGCTGGGGCGTCACCACGGGCGCGCGCCTGGCGGCCGAGTTCGCCAACCGCGGCTGGAGCCCGACGAGCCTGGTCACCGGGACCGCGCCGACGCAGGCGCAGATCGACGCGGCCGTGGCCGCCGCCGCCGGCAAGGGCCTGATCGTGGTGTCGGTCAACGGGGCCAAGGCGAACCCGAGCCAGGTGACGCTCGTCCAGGCGCTCGCGGCCACGGGCGTGCCGGTGGTCGCGCTCGGCGTCCAGAACCCGTACGAGATCGCGTACTTCACCGACGACGTCAACGCCTACCTGGCGACCTACTCGTACTCGCTCGACGGGCTCGAATCGGCCGTCCGCGCGATCCTCGGCGGCGTCAATCCAGCCGGGCACCTGCCGGTCGACATCCCGCGCGCCGAAGACCCGGCGACGGTCCTGTTCCCGTTCGGCCACGGCCTGAGCTACTAGGAGAACATCGTGAAGCGCAGGATGGTCATCGGCGGTGCCGTCGCCGGCGCCGCACTCGCGGCCACGGCCGCCGCACCCGCAGCGGCCCACGGCGGGCGGCGGGTCAGGACCGGCGTGGAAGTGCTGGCCCGCAAGGACTTCCGCGACCTCTCGGGCCAGAAGGTCGGCGTGATCTCGAACCCCACCGGGGTGCTCCCGGACCTGAGCCACGAAGTGGACCTCATGCACTCCAGCGGGAAGGTCGACATCGCGGCGGTCTTCGGGCCCGAGCACGGGTTCCGGGGCGTGTCGCAGGCCGGGCAGGGCGAGGACTACTTCCTCGACGCCAAGACCGGGCTGCCGGTGTACAACGCGTACAACGACATGGACCGGATGGCCGAGCTGTTCGCCGAGACCGGGATCGAGACCGTGGTCTTCGACATCCAGGACGTGGGCGCGCGGTTCTACACCTACATCTGGACGATGTACCTGGCGATGGAGGCCGCCGGGCAGCTGGGCCTGCGGTTCGTCGTCCTCGACCGCCCGAACCCGGGGTCGGCGCTCGCCGCGAGCGGGCCGGTGCTCCACCCCGAGCACGCGACGTTCGTGGGGCTCAAGCCGATCGCGCAGCGGCACGCGATGACCGTGGGCGAGCTGGCGCGGCTGTTCAACGGCGAGTTCCTGGCCGGGGCCGTCGACCTCACGGTCGTCAAGATGGAGCACTGGCGGCGCGGCATGTACTTCGAGGAGACGGGCCTGCCGTGGGTGCCGCCGTCGCCGAACATGCCCACCGTGGACACGGCCGTGGCCTACCCGGGGACGTGCCTGTTCGAGGCCACCGCGCTGTCGGAGGGGCGGGGCACGACGAAGCCGTTCGAGTTCCTCGGCGCGCCCGGGATCGACCACGCGTGGTCGGAGGCGCTGGAGGGGCTGCCGGGCACTGCCTTCCGTGAAGCGTATTTCACCCCGTCGTTCTCGAAATGGTCCGGAAAGGTCTGCGGCGGCGTCGAACTGCAAGTCACCCGCAGGGATGAATTCGATCCGATCAGGACGGCGCTGGCGATGATCGTCGCGCAGCGGCGGGCCTTCCCGCAGTACGGCTGGCGGTCACAGGACGTGACGTCGTTCTGGCTGGACAAGCTCACGGGAAACCAGGCGGTCCGCCTCGCGATCGAGGCCGGCGCGGACGTCGACGAGGTCACGACGCTGTGGGCCGACGAATTGGATGCGTTTTCCGAGCAAAGAGAGTCGTACTTGCTCTATCGCAGCACCGCTCAGTGATGGCACGATAACCAGGAGACACGATGCAGCGTCGAACCATGCTCGGGGGCGCGGCGGGGGTGCTGTGGTCGGCGCTCGCGCTCGCCTCCCGCGCCAACGCCGAGGAGCGCCCCTCAATGCCCGAACTCACCGGCCCGCCGAGCGCCGGGCCGTACGACGTGACCTTTCCCGAACATCCGCGCGAACTGCGCTACGGGCCCTGTTCGGAAGCGCGGTTGACCGCCGCCCACGTCGACCTGATCACCCCGAGACTCAAGTCCTATATGGAGGGTTCTGCGCCCTCGTTCCCCGGGTTCACCGTCCTGGCCGCGCGCCGCGGCGTCGTCGTCGTGCACGAGGCCGGCGGGCACCGGCTCCGCTACTCGGGCTGGGACGACGAGACCGAGACCGCGGTCGAGCTCCCCGAGTCCGAGCGCCTCCCCGCCGAGACCGGCACGGTCTACGACCTCGCCTCGATCTCGAAGCTGTTCACCGCCGCGGTGACCGGGCGCCTCATCGACGACCACGTGGTGGACCTCAAGGTCCCGGTCGTGGAGTACCTGCCGGAGTTCGACTCCGCCGACCCGGCGAAGTCCCCGATCACACTGGAGCAGCTGCTCTCGCACACCTCGGGGATGATCTCGTTCATCAACCTCTACAACAAGCCCGACGACGCGGCCCGCATGGCCGCGATCTACGCGCAGCCGCTGCGCCGCGTCCCCGGCAGCGGCTACGAGTACTCCGACCTCAACCTCATCGTCCTGGGCAAGGTCCTGGAGCGCGTCACCGGCCAGCGCCTCGACGAGCTCGTCGCCGAGTACGTGTGCGAGCCCCTGGGGCTCAAGGACACCGGGTACAACCCGGCCGACCGGACGCGGACGGCCGCGACCGAGTACCAGCCGTGGACGGGCCGCGGCACCGTGCACGGGGAGGTCCACGACGAGAACGCGTGGGCGTTCGGCGGCGTCGCCGGGCACGCGGGCGTCTTCTCCACCGCGTGGGACCTGGCGGTGTTCGGGCAGATGATCCTCAACGGCGGCCGCTACGGCGACAGCGAGATCCTCTCCGAGTCGACCGCGCGGATGGTCTTCACCGACATGAACGCCGGGCTCGGCGAGTCCGCGGCGCGCGGACTCGGCTGGCAGCTGGGGCAGCGCTGGTACATGGACGCGATGAGCTCGCCGGTCACGGTGGGGCACACGGGGTACACGGGCACGTCGATCGTGCTCGACCCGCTCGCGGGCACGCTGCTGGTGCTGCTGACCAACCGCGTCCACCCGACCCGCAATAGGGGGACGGCCAGCGCGTACCGGCGGGCGGCCTCGCGGCCGCTGGGCCGGGCGGTGCCGGTGCGGCCCGAGCGCGGCCGGGACGCCTGGTACGCGGGGCAGGTCGACGCGTCGACCGCGACGCTGACGGCGGTGCTGCCGCGGGCGACCGACTGCGCGAGTGCGAGCTTCGCGCTCTGGTACGACACCGAGGCGACCGACCTGGCGGTGCTCGAAGCGAGCCCGGACGGGTCGGCGTGGACGGCGGTGCCGCTGGACCTGCGGACCGAGGACCACTGCTGGCGGACCGAGGGAGCGTTCTCCGGTTTCTCTGGGCGCCAGTGGATCAGGGCCTCGGCGACCCTGCCGGACGGGAGTGTGCGGCTGCGCTGGCGGTACACGTCGGACCCGGTCTACCAGGGGCGGGGCGTGTACGTCGACGACGTGGAGGTGCGCCAGGGCCGCGCCGTCCTCTGGGAGGACGGCGACGGCGTCGAGGCGGTCGGCTGGGAGAAGGTCCGCGATTTAACGGATCGGGTGCGGGGCGTAGCGGTCGGCGAGCCAGTCCATGACCTTGTCGCGCTCCGCGTCGACCACCTTGTGCTCGGGGTGGGCGTCGTACCAGGCGACCACCTCGCGCGCGCCGAGCTTGTAGGGCGTGGTGCGGCGCCCGAACTCGGGGACGAGCGTCTTGACCTTGGTGTTGTCGAAGACCATCGAGTGGGCCTTGTCGCCCAGGAGGCCCGGGCCCCAGTCGGGGTCGGCGGCGGCGATCGCGTCTGAGGGGACGTGCACGAGCAGCGGGTCCGGGACGCCGGCGGCCGCGGCGACGTGGAGGAAGATCTGGTTCCAGGTCGGGGTCTCGTCGCCGGTGATGTGGAAGGCCTCGCCGATCGCGGCCTCCCGGCCGAGGAGCCCGGTGAAGCCGACGGCGAAGTCGCGGGCGTGGGTGAGGGTCCACAGGGACGTGCCGTCGCCGTGGACGATGACGGGCTTGCCGGCGCGCATGCGCTCGACGACGGTCCAGCCGCCGTCGAAGGGCAGCAGGGTCTCGTCGTAGGTGTGGGAGGGGCGCACGATCGTGGCGGGGAAGCCGTCCTCGCGGTAGGCGGCGGTGAGGATCTCCTCGCACTCGATCTTGTCGCGCGAGTACTGCCAGAACGGGTTGCGCAGCGGCGTGGACTCGGTGACCGGCAGGTGCGTGGGCGGGGTCTGGTAGGCCGACGCGGAGGAGATGAACAGGTACTGGCCGGTGCGGCCCGCGAAGAGCTCGATGTCGCGGCGGACCTGCTCGGGGGTGAACACGACCCAGTTGACGACGGCGTCGAAGTGGCGCTCGCCGAGGACGGCGCGCACGGCGGCGGGGTCGCCCGCGTCGGCGGTGAGGACTTCGGCCCCTTCGGGGACGGTGCGCTCTGAGGTGCGGCCGCGGTTGAGGACGGTGACGTCGAGGCCCTGGGCGAGGGCCTCGCGGACGCAGGAGGTGGAGATCCGGCCGGTTCCGCCGATGAACAGCACGCTGACGCTCACGTGAGAACCCTTTCGGTAGGTGGTGGACGGTCCCACCCTAACTCGCGACTTCGTGTCGGACCCCGAGGGCAACGAGGCGTGCGTGTCGACCCTGGGGACCCGCGGCCAGGGCGACTAGGCGGCGGTGTCGGAGGGTCCGGGCACAATCGGGGACGTGAGCACACCTGACGCCGACGTCCCGTGGGGCCGGCCCGCGGTCGCCTCGATCCCGCTGCCGCCCTTCGACTCCCCCGCCGAGCACGTCCGCTTCACGCGGGCGCTCCAGCTTCACGTGGCGCTCGCCGACGAGGGCGCGCCCTCGCTGGCGGCCAAGGTCCTCGCCGAAGTCCTGGGCCAGCAGGGGCAGGGCGCGGAGCTGTCGCCGCTGGAGCTGACGGTCGCCCTGGCGACGTTCTTCCCCGCGCCGTGGACCCCGGCCGCGCTCGCGGCGGTCCTGGCGCAGCGCGGGCGCTTCGGGCCGCGCGAGACCGGCGACGGGGGCTGGAACTGGGAGTACGACCCCGACTTCACCGCCCGCCCGCGGCCCGGCGGCGGCTGGGAGGTCGAGCGGCACGAGCGCGGCACCCGGCGGCCGTACGCGACCCTGGAGCACGAGGACGACCTGGTGCTCATGTGGATGGACCACTCCCACTCGCGGTTCGCCTACCCGTACGGGTGGCGCGCCGACGAGGGCGCGGCCGAGGCCCTGGCGGAGCCGGCCCGGGCCGTCCGGCGCGCGCACGCCGCCGACGCG
>NZ_QFRW01000203.1 GCF_003265355.1 Glycomyces dulcitolivorans
GATGCGGCCGGGCCCTCCTCTGTCCGCACTAGTCGGCGTCGCGCATTCGCAGGAGCTTCCTCGCTTCGACCGTGGTGATCGCGGGCCGCTGGGCCAGGGCCGCGGCCTCGGCGGCGCGGGCCACCAGTTGGTCGTTCCCGGTGACCGGTTGGCGCCGGGCGAAGGACACGGTGTCCTCCATGCCGACCCGCAGGTGCCCGCCGTGCGCGAGCGAGGCGAACATGACCGGGAGCGTGGAGCGGCCGATCCCGGTGGCGGAGAACGTGGTCCCCTCCGGCAGGTAGCGGCGCACGGCCTCGGCGAAGGCGGTCACCGTGGACGCGTCGCCCGCGGCCCCGCCGGGGACGCCGAGCACGAAGTCCACGTGGACGTGGTCGCCGAACGGGAGCCCGTGCTGATCGAGCAGCCGCTCCAGCGCCGACAGGTGCCCCAGGTCGAACAGCTCGTACTCGGGCACGACCGCCAGCTCCCGCATCCGCTCGTGGAGGCGCACCACGAACTCCCAGCGGTTGGTGAACACGTCGTCGCCGAAGTTCACGGTGCCCATCGTGCACGAGGCCATGTCCGGTTCGGCGTCGAGGACCGCCAGGCGGGCCTCCTCGCCGTCGCGGACCGACCCGCCCGTCGACAGCTGCACGATGAGGTCCGTCGAGTCCCGAAGGGCCGCAACGGCATCGCGCAGTCGCACCGGGTCGAGCGTCGGCTTGGCCCCGTCGTCGCGCAGGTGCACGTGGATGATCGAGGCCCCGGCCTGCTCGCACTTCACGGCCGTCCCGACGAGTTCGTCGAGGGTGACCGGAAGCGCCGGGACCTCGGCCTTGTCGACCTCGGCCCCGGTGGGCGCCACCGTGATCAGCGTCCCGGTCATCCGACCTCCGCCGCCTCGTCCTGGCGGGCGGAGGCCTGCCGCGAGCGCACCGCGGCCGCGTTCCCGGCCTCCTTCGCGGCGTGCGGGGCGTGCATGTTCGCCCACCACGCCTGGCCCGCCTTCGGCAGCGTGTCGATCGGGTCGTAGAACGGGTACCGGCGCGTGAGCGCGTCGGGGTCGTCCGCCTCGATCGAGGTCCGGTAGTTCTTCGTCCAGTACGAGATCCCCAGCTCCCGGTCGTACTCCGAGAGCTGGTGCACCCACCGCTTGCCGACCATCGGCACGTCGCAGATGATCCGCGGCGTCGCGTACCCCGGCAGGTACCCCATGATCGCGGTCTGGAGGTCCTGCGCCTGCGCGACCGAGGTCCGCCAGTGCTCGGCGTTGGGGATCATGTCGCACATGTAGAAGTAGTACGGCAGGATGTTCGCCTCCCCCTGGAGCGCGAAGCACAGGTCGAGCAGGTCCGCCTGGGTGTCGTTGACCCCCCTCATGAGCACGCCCTGGTTGCGCACGTCCCGCACGCCCGCGTCGAGCATCGCGGCCGCGGCCCGGGCAACCGTGGGAGTCACCGAGTTCACGTGGTTGACGTGCGTGTGGATCGCCAGGTTCACGCCCTGCCCGGCCGCCCGCTTGGCGACGCGGGCCATGCCCTCGACGACCTCGTCCTGGAGCCAGTGCTGCGGCAGCCCCATGAGCGCCTTCGTCGCCAGCCGGATGTCGCGGATCGTCTCGACGTCCAGGAGCCGGTCGAGGAACCGCTCCAGCTGCTTCCACGGCAGGTTCGCGACGTCGCCGCCGGAGACGACGACGTCGCGGACCCCCGGGTGGGTCTCCAGGTACTCCAGGATCGCCGACTGCCGGTCGACCGGCTTGAGCGCCAGTCGCCGCTTGTCGACCGTGGGGGTCGAGTTGCCGACCAGGTCCATGCGGGTGCAGTGCCCGCAGTACTGCGGGCAGGTCGACAGGAGCTCGGCGAGCACCTTCGTGGGGTAGCGGTGGGTCAGCCCCTCGACCGCCCACATGTCGTGCTCGTGCAGCGAGTCGCGCGCCGCGAAGGGGTGGGAGGGCCAGTCCGCGTGCCGGTCGGAGGCGACCGGGAGCATGTAGCGGCGGACCGGGTCGGCGTAGAACGGGTCGGTCCACGAGCCCGGCGAGGTCTCCTCGACCTGCGGGACCATCGTGTTGAGCATCTGCGGCGGCAGCAGCATCGACATCGTCGCCGAATGCGCGATGTCGGACTCCAGGTCCTCGTAGAAGGACTCGTGGAGCCGGTCGCCGAAGAGCGCGCGCAGCTGCTTCACGTTCTTCACGCAGTGCACGCGCTGCCATTGCGCCGAGGCCCAGTCGGCCTCGGTCACGTCGGCCCAGCCGGGGAACCGGGTCCAGTCCGGTTCGGCCAGCTCGCGTCGCCGGTACTGGTACGGCTGCTCGATCACGACGGGCGACGATGCCTCGTATGGTCGATCGGCCACGTTCTCACCTCCATGTCCGGGATGTTCGGCCCGGGGAAACGGCATGGGCGGGGGTGGACCGCCTTGTGACGAGGATAACCTTCCGTTACAGTTGCTCGCTAGGTCTCGCATATTGAGATTCGATCAACTCCCCATTGCGAAGTACACCCAAGAAGGGCGGCAACGATGTCGACAGGCTCACCGGTCGGATCGCACCGAGTCGTCAGCCCCGCCGGATCGCTGCCACAAGCGGCCGACCGGCTCGACCCCGACCCCGAGATCAAGGACGACGAGGTCCGCGTCAGCGTCGAGCGCCTCAACCTCGACGCCGCCTCTTTCCGCCAGCTCCATACGAAGCACGGCGGCGACGGCGACGCCGTCCGCGCCGAGGTCCTGGCGATCATCGAAGCGCGCGGCAAGATGCAGAACCCCGTCACCGGCTCCGGCGGCATGCTCATCGGCACCGTCGACGCCGTCGGCCCCCGATCCCCGCTCGGCCTCAAACCCGGCCAGAAGATCGCCACCCTCGTCTCCCTCACCCTCACCCCGCTGCGCATTACTGACCGGTTGGAGCGCTGGGACGGCAGTTCCGAGCAGGTCCCCGCGCAGGGAACGGCCATCCTCTTCGGCCGCTCCATCGCCGCCCCCATCCCCGAGGACATGCCCGAGGAGCTCGCGCTCGCCGTCTTCGACGTCTGCGGCGCCCCCGCCCTCGTCCGGCGCGTCGTCTCCCGCCGCTACCACTCCGCGCCCACGGTCGCCGTCCTCGGCGCCGCCGGGAAGTCCGGGTCCCTGTCCCTGGCCGCCGCCAAGGACGCCCGCGCCGCGAAAGTCGTCGCCGTCGTCCGCGACGAGATCGAGGCCGCCCAGATGCGCCGCCTCGGCCTCGCCGACAAGATCGCCGTCGCCGACGCCACCGACCCCCTCCACCTGGCCCGCGAGGTGAACGAGGCCCTCCACGGCCGCGGCGCCGACGTCACCGTCGTGTGCGTCGACGTCCCCGGCTGCGAGCACGGCGCCATCCTCTCCACCGCCACCGGCGGCACCGTCGTCTTCTTCTCCATGGCCACCTCCTTCCCCCAGGCCGCCCTCGGCGCCGAGGGCCTCGCCGCCGACGTCGAGATGCTCATCGGCAACGGCTACGTCCCCGGCCACGCCGACTACGCGCTCCACCTCATGAACGCCCACCCGCGCCTGAAGGAGCTGTTCAACACCCGCATCGGAGGACGGCACTGATGACCGGCCCGCTTCTGCCCCTCGACGCCGACCTCGTGGTCAAGGCCCGCCGCCTCGCGGCCAAGGCCGCTGAACCCGTGGTCGAGCTCGCACGCACGCATACCACCGTCTCCGTTGAACGCGCCACCCTCCGCCTCGCCGGCCTCACCGGCGCCGACCCCGACGGCATCCCCTGGGTCAACCGCCTCGCCGACGCCGTCCAGGAGCAGGTCGGCATCGAGCACGGCATCGCCCTCCCGGTCTTCCACGCCCTCAAGGACTTCCCGGACCTCGAACGCCTCGCCCACGCCGCCGCCGCAGGAGGCGTCCGCTTCGCCCTCCCCGAGGACGCCGCCGCCGAAGCCGCCCGCGCACGCGCCAGCACCGCCGTCGGCGCCGGCTTCGACCGCATCGACGCCTCCCGCGCCCTGCGCAGCAAGCTCGTCGGCGAGATCGGCGACCCGCCCCAGCGCCCCTGGATCTACCTCATCGTCGCCACCGGCGACATCTACGAGGACATCCCGCAGGCCCAGGCCGCCGCCAAGGCCGGAGCCGACGTCATCGCCGTCATCCGCTCCACCGGCCAGTCCCTCCTCGACTACGTCCCCGAGGGCGCCACCCGCGAGGGCTTCGCCGGCACCTACGCCACCGGCGAGAACTTCCGCCTCATGCGCGCCGCCCTCGACGAGACCTCCCGCGAGGTCGGCCGCTACATCCGCCTCACCAACTACGCCTCAGGGCTCTGCATGCCCGAGATCGCGGCGCTGGCGGGCATGCACCGGCTCGACATGATGCTCAACGACTCCATGTACGGCATCCTGTTCCGCGACATCAACCCGATCCGCACCTTCGTCGACCAGCGCTTCAGCCGCCAGGTCCACGCCCGCGCCGGGATCATCATCAACACCGGCGAGGACAACTACCTGACGACGGCCGACGCGGTCGAGGCCGCCCACACCGTCACCGTCTCGCAGCTGCTCAACGAGCGCTTCGCCCACGAGGCCGGGCTCCCCGACGAGCTCCTGGGCCTGGGGCACGCCTTCGAGATCAACCCCGAAGTGCCCGAGTCGTTCCGGCTCGAACTCGCCCACGCGCTCCTGGCTCGCCAGCTGTTCCCCGACGCGCCGCTGAAGTGGATGCCGCCGACCAAGCACATGACCGGCGACGTCTTCCGCGGCAACCTCCTCGACGGGTTCTTCAACCTCGCCGGGGTCATGACCGGGCAGTCGATCCTCCTGGTGGGCATGATGACCGAAGCGGTCGTCACCCCGTGGCTCTCGGACCGCGACATCGCTCTCCAGAACGTGCGCTACGTCCTGTCCGCCTGCGCCGGGCTCGCCGAGGACTTCCACCCGCCCGCCGACGGCTTCATCGCGGGCCGCGCCAACCACGTCCTCGGCGAAGCGGTCGACCTCCTCGGCAAGATCGTGGACGACGGCCTGCTCAACGCCATCGCCGACGGCACCTTCGGCATCATGAAGCGCCCCGCCGACGGCGGCCGCGGCCTCGACGGCGTCGCCAAGCGCGCCGAGGACTACTGGAACCCCGCCGCCTCCATCTTGGACGGAGTCACCGAATGAGCCGCATCGTCCGCCCCTACGGCGACACCACCGGCGACGGCATGGTGCAGATGTCCTTCACCCTGCCCGTCCCGCACGACAAGCGCGCCGAGGGCGCCGCCCTCCAGCTCGCCGCCAAGATGGGCCTCGACGGCGCGATGCTCGTGCACGCCAAGCCCATCGGCGAGAACTACACGTTCTTCGTCGTCTACGGCGCCACCACGCACCTGGTCAACCTCGACGAAGTCCAGGTCGTCGAGCGCGACTACCCGCACCTGAGCCCCAAAGAGGTCAACGACGCCGTCCGCGGCAAGCTCGGGCGCAAGCTCACCGTCGTGGGCGCCTGCATCGGGACCGACGCGCACACCGTCGGCATCGACGCGATCCTCAACATCAAGGGCGTCGCGGGGGAGAAGGGCCTGGAGTACTACCGCGAACTGCGCGTGGTCAACCTCGGCGCCCAGGTCGCCGTGCCCGACCTCGTCAACCGGGCCGTCGACGAGGGCGCCGACGCCGTCCTGGTCAGCCAGGTCGTCACCCAGAAGGACGCCCACCTGCACAACACCCGCGAGATGTCGGCCGCCTTCCGCGAGGCCCTCCCGCCGAACCGGCGCCCCCTCCTGGTCGTCGGCGGCCCCCGCTTCGACGAGTCCGCCGCCGCCGAGCTCGGCGTCGACCGGATCTTCAGCCGCGGCACCATGCCCTCCGACGTGGCCTCCTACCTCGTCCACCGACTCGTCTTCGCGAAAGAGGAAGCAGCATGACGGACCACAACGGCACCAAGGTGACCCACCGCCGCTACATCCCCTACTCGCACGCCCACTACGGCGGGAACCTCGTCGACGGCGCCTACGGGCTCGGCATGTTCGGCGACGTCGCCACCGAGCTGTGCATCCTCACCGACGGCGACGAAGGCCTCTTCGCGTCCTATTCGGACGTCCAGTTCAAGGCGCCCGTGAAGGCCGGGGACGTCGTCGAGGCCACCGCCGTCGTCGTCCGCACCGGGACCCGCAGCCGCACCGTCGAGTTCACGCTCACCGTGGTCTGCCGCGCCGACCCCGACCGCGGCGACTCCGCCGCACTCGTCCTCGACGAGCCGATCACCGCCACCACCGCCACCGGGACGGTAGTAGTCCCGTGACCGACGTCGTCGTCTGCGTCGACGTCGGCTCGACCTACACCAAGGCCGCCGCCGTCGACGCGGACTCCGGCGCGCTGCTCGGCGCCGCCTCCCACCCGACCACCCTCGGCACCGACGTCATGGACGGCCTGCGCACCGCCGTCGAACAGGCCGTCCCCGAGGGCGCCAAGGTGACCGACACGCTCGTGTGCTCCTCCGCGGGCGGGGGCCTGCGCCTCGCCGTCGTCGGCAACGAGCCGCTCGTGACCGCCCGCGCGGCCTACCGGGCCGGGCTCAGCGCCGGCGCCCGCGTCGTGGACGTCCGCGCCGGGCACCTGGGCGTCGGCGACTTCGCGGCC
>NZ_QFRW01000204.1 GCF_003265355.1 Glycomyces dulcitolivorans
AGGCGCCCGTCCCCCAGGTAGCCGCGGTCGGCGAACGCCTCGCCCGCGACCCGCAGCCCGGCCCCCGCCGCGGCGCGGTCGAGCTCGCTCCCCCACTGCGTCAGCACGACCCCCACCCCCGCGAGGCGCGCGCCCTCCACGACGGCGGCCGCCTGGGCCGGATCGCGTCCGGCCCGATGATAAAGGGCGCCATGGGGTTTCACGTAGGCGACGTGCGATCCCGCGGCCTCGGCGAAGACCCGCAGCGCCCCGATCTGGTAGGCGACCTCGGCGGCCAGCTCGTGCGGCGGCACGTCCATCTCGCGGCGCCCGAACCCGGCGAGGTCCCGGTAGGACACCTGCGCCCCGATCCGCACCCCGGCCGCGGCGGCCAGCTCGCACACGCGCCGGAGGGTGGCCGGATCGCCGGCGTGGAAACCGCACGCGACATTCGCGCTCGTGACGATCCGCAGCAGTGCGGCGTCGTCGGTGAGCTCCCAGCGGCCGAAACCCTCCCCCAGGTCCGCGTTGAGGTCCATGCGCTCAACGGTACCGGATCACTCGTTCGGGCGCATTTTGCGCACTCGGGTGCTTCCGGCGACGATTTCTGTCGGACCCCTCGGCAATGATCGGCTGCAGACTGCGGTCCCCTTCTGGGTGGGTGGGGGCTAGGGATGGTCTACGGCCTTCAGCTTTCAATGCGCCTGAACCGGATCCGCCGGAGGCGAGACCCGGGCCCGCCGGAGGCGACGCCTGAACCCCGCCGGCGACAACATCCCGCAATCCTTTCACCGCGCTCCGGATCATCTTGCGGCAAGCGGTTTCTTCGGGCTACCTTTCAAGCACCCCCGCCAGGCCCGGCCACCCGGCCGCCGACTCCCCATGGAGGAACCATGACGACCGGTCCTGCCTCGAACCCCGACGACCTCCGCGCCCCCGCGCCGCTGTTCACCGACCCGGTCTTCGACGGGCCCACCGACCCCACCGTCGTCCACGACCCGGACTCCGGCCTGTGGCACCTCTTCTACACCCAGCGCCGCGCCAACCAGCCCGACGCCATCCAGCACGACAGCGGCGTCGCCTGGGTGCACGGCACCGACATCGGCCACGCCACCAGCCCCGACGGGCGCGTGTGGACCTACGCCGGGACCGCCGCCGGACCCGGCAGCGGCAGCCGCGACACCTGGTGGGCCCCAGAGGTCCTGCGCCACGACGGCACCTGGCACATGTACGTCACCTACCTCCAGGGCGTGCGCGAGGACTGGTCCGGCCCCGCCGAGATCCGCCACTACACCTCGACCGACCTGACCTCCTGGAAGTACGAGTCCACCGTCGACACCGACTCCGAGCGCGCCATCGACGCCACGGTCCACCGCCTTCCGGACGGCAAGTGGCGCATGTGGTTCAAGGACGAGCGGCGCGAGAGTCACATCTACGCCGCCGACTCCGAGGACCTGTACGCCTGGACCCCGGCCGGCCCCGCCGTCACCGGCCAGGCCCAGGAGGGCCCCACCGTCTTCGCCCTCGGCGGCGTCTACTGGATGGTCACCGACGGCTGGTCCGGGCTCCTCGTCCACCGCTCCACCGACCTGGAGCACTGGCACCGCCAGCCCGTCCCGCTCCTCGCCGGGCCCGGCCGCCGCGCCTTCGACGAGGCCCTCGGCCACCACGCCATGGCCCTCACGCAGGGCCCCGACGAGGCGTTCCTGTTCTACTTCACGCACCCCGGGGGCGGGCGCCGCTCCACCGTCCAGGTCGCGCGCCTCCGCGTCCGGGACGGCTGGCTGCGCTGCGACCGCGACGAGCACTTCGACTACCTCCCCGATCCCTCCAAAGCCGACGGCCCGCGCGGAGGAACCGCCTGAACCGGCGCGAAGGCGGACGGTGCGAACTCCTGACACTCTGTAAACAAGGCTGTCGAATCCCCAGGTGAGACGGCACTTTCTGGGGACCCCAAAGTGGCGGGCCCGGTCTATGCTGAACTCCACACCGAGTCCACTGAGACCCCCGGAGGCGGCATGTTCGGTGAGGAAGCGATCGCCCAGCAACTGGCGGAAGCCCGCTCGGCGCTCGACGAAGTCAGACAGCAGCAGGGCCAACCGGTCCAGGCCATCAGCGCCGAATCGGCCGACGGGCGCATCCAGGTCACCCTGGGCGCGAACGGCCGCGTCGAGAAGCTCCGCTTCGCCGAGGAGCGGGTCCTCAAGGAGGGCACCGAATTCCTCGAAGCGGAGATCGCGAAGGTCGTCAACGCCGCACTCGACGCCCGCGCCGAGGCGCTCTCGGCCGACGTCCCGACCCCGGACCTGGAGGCGATCGGCGCCGCCGTCGCCCAGATCCAGGAGCAGGGCGTGAAGCAGATGCGGGACATGACCGCGCACATCAGCCAGGTCATGGCGAAACTCCAGCAGGGGGGCAGCTGACATGGTCGTCCAGATCGACACCGAATCGATCCGCCAAGGCGCGCAGCAGCTCGACGCGGCCACCGAGGCCGTGCAGGGCGTCTTCGACCAGTTCAAGTCCGCAGTGGACGGACTGGCGGACTCGTTCGGCTCGGACATGATCGGCAGCCTCCTCGACCTGGCGCACCAGGCCGTCATGGAGGCCATCAACGAGTGCGTCTCGACGAACATCGAGGACCTCGGCGACTACGCGAACTCGCTGCGGCAGATCGCCGAAGACCACGACAACAACGACAGCGACATCGAGCGGATGTTCCAGGAGATCCTCGACGCGCTCGGCCGCTAGGCCGCGCCGCACCCGCGCCGCGTCCTGATCCCCGCTCCTCCCTCCCTCCTCCCCAACGGCCGCCGGCACCGGCCCGCATCAACTCCTTCATAACGCTCCGTACCCCGGGCACTGCGCAGTGTCCCCTCCCTCCGAAGGAGACCCCAGTGGGTTTGCAACTGCCCTCCGAGCTGAGAAGCCTTCTCAGCATGCTCGGCTACGACTGGCCCGAGTCCGACGAGGAGAAGCTCTACAACCTCGGCGACACCTGGACCAACCTCGCCGACCAGATCACCGGCTCGATCGACAAGCTCGAAGCCGCCGCCAAGACCGTCATCGACAACAACGTCGGCGAGGAGATCGCGGCGTTCAAGTCCGAATGGGAGGACGGCGAGTCGGCGGTCCGCAACATCGCGGACATCGGCGAGCCGTCCAACATCATCAGCATCGGGCTCATGATCGCCGCCGGCGTCGTCCTGGCCCTGAAGATGCAGATGATCGTCCAGCTCGTGACGCTCGCGATCCAGATCGCGCAGGCGATCGCCACCGCGGTCGTGACGTTCGGCGCCTCGCTGCTGGAGATCCCGATCTTCAAGATGATCACCTCCAAGCTCATCGACATGCTGCTGGACATGGCCATCGAGTCGGTGCTCAATGGTTAGGATGCGCACCCGCGCCGCGCGGAAGACCACCGCCAAGGGCGCCAAGATCATCTCCGGTCTCATCAGCAACACCCGCTTCTTCCGTACCGGGAAGGGCGGCGGCAGCTGGGTCACCAAGACCGTCAAGGGCGCCGCCAAGAAGACCGCCCGCACCAACTGGCGCGCCAGGGTCGGCCGGGCCGCCAGCAACGACTACAAGGGCAACTTCTTCAGGCAGCACCCCAAGCTCAAGGGCAAGGTGGTCGTCCACCACGCCGTCGAGCAGCAGGTCCTGCGCCGCTACCCCGGCCGGTTCAGCGCCGCCGAGATGCACTCGCTCCAGAACCTCCGCGGGATCCCCAAGGGGCAGGTGAACAGCCGCGTCCACCTGAGCCAGATCCGCAAGGAGTGGAACCAGTTCTACAAGGACCACCCGAACGCCACCCGCCAGCAGATCCTCGACCACGCGACGAAGGTCGACCTCAAGCTGGGAACGAACTTCAACCCGCCCGTCCCTTAAGTTAGGATTCGCCAATGAGCTACTACCTTCTGGAGCCCGAAGTCGCCGGCGAGCTCGGCGAGGACACGGTCATGGACACGTCGGTGCACCCGCCCGTCGTGACCAGGCTCCAGTACGTGATCCAGGACTGGCTCGGCGACGAGATCCTGGAGTCGACCCCCTGCTTCGTCGTCACGGAGCACCTGGCCGGCCTCATCGGCGCGGCGGGCCTGTCCGGCTACCGCTTCGCCGACGCCGAGGTCGTCCTCGGCGAGGACGCCGAAGAGCTCGCCGACGGGCCCATCGACCTGCCCAAGTGGCAGTGGCTCCAGCTCACCGGCACGGCCGGCTCCGACGACTTCGGCGCCTCCTCCAACGGCAGCCTCGTCGTCTCCGAACGCGCCCTCGACGTCCTGCGCCAAGGGGCCCTGAACAACTGCGACATCGAACCGCGGTAAGCGGTGCGGAGCGAGGGGCGGCCGGTCACCGGCCGCCCCTTCTCGCTGCGTTGAGAATCCGCGGTCAGAACAGGCCCGAGAAGGCCGCGACCACGAACAGGACCAGGACGACCAGGACGCCGATCGCGATGTACAGGAACAGCTCCGGCGAGACGATGAAGATGACCAGGCAGGCCGCCGCGGCGATCGCGATGGCCACGCCCGCGATCTTCCACTTGCCCGACCGCTCCTCGGCGCTGTCGCGCAGCTGCTGGTTGGCCTTCGAGAGGGACTGGGGGCGCAGCTCGCGGGTCGGCTCCATCGACGCCTCCTGGAAGCCGGGCGGCGGGAGCTGCTGGAGGTCGGAGATGAGCACGTCGAGCTCGGAGTACACGCGGGCGCGCATGACGGCGTCGACCCGGTCCTGGTACTCGCCGACGTCCAGGCGGCCCTCTTCCACCGCCTGACGCAGGCGCTCCATGACGACCTGCCGGTCGCTCTCCGAGGCGCGCATCTGATCGCGGTCCATATTCGGCCACACCTCCAATGTCGGATGCTCCCCCTAGGATGCCAGGGCCCGGCAACACGCCGCCAGCTCTTCCCCAACCGGTGCGAAACTGGGACGATGTTCCGGTGAGCGAACAGCTGATCGTCGGCGTCGGCGCCGGGACCGAAGCGGCCGACATGGTGCTCAACATCGGGCCGCAGCACCCGTCCACGCACGGCGTCCTGCGCCTGCGCCTGCGCGTCGACGGCGAGCGCGTCACCGAATGCGAGCCGATCGTCGGCTACATGCACCGCGGCGCCGAGAAGCTCTACGAGGTGCGCGACTTCCGCCAGATCATGCTCCTGGCCAACCGCCACGACTGGCTCTCGGCGTTCTCCTCCGAACTCGGCGTGGCCCTCGCGGCCGAGCGGCTCGCCGGCATCGAGGTGCCCGACCGGGCCGTGTGGCTGCGCATGGCGCTCGCCGAGATGAACCGCGTCCTCAACCACCTCATGTTCCTCGGCTCCTACCCGCTGGAGATCGGCGCGATCACCCCGATGTTCTACGCGTTCACCGAGCGCGAGCGCCTCCAGGCGGTCATGGAGGAGGCCAGCGGCGGGCGCATCCACTACATGTACAACTGCGTGGGCGGCTTGAAGAACGACGTCCCCGACGGCTGGGAGGACCGCGCCCGCCGCGCCGTCGACGAGGTCGAGACCGGCATGGTCCGCCTCGACAAGCTCCTGCGGCACAACGAGATCTTCGCCGCCAGGACCAAGGGCGTCGGCGTCCTCGACGCCGCCACCGCGGCGGCCTTCGGCGTCACCGGCCCCGTCGCCCGCGCCTCCGGCCTCGACTTCGACCTGCGCCGCGACGAGCCCTACCTCGCGTACGGCGAGATCCGCGTGCCCGTGGTGACCCGCACCGAAGGGGACTGCCACGCCCGCTTCCTCTGCCTGATGGACCAGGTCGCCGCCTCGATCGAACTCGCGCGGTTCTGCCTCGGCCGCGCGGTCGTCACGCCCGGCCCGGTCAACACAAAGCTCCCGAAGATCTTCAAGCCCCCGGCCGGCGAGACGTACGTGTGGACCGAGAACCCCTTGGGCGCCAACGGCTACTACCTCGTCAGCCGCGGCGAGAAGACCCCGTACCGCCTCAAGCTCCGCACCGCCTCATACGCGAACGTGCAGGCCCTGGCGACCCTCATGACCGGCTGCCTCATCCCCGACATGATCGCCATCCTCGGCTCGATGTTCTTCGTCGTCGGCGACATCGACAAGTAGCGCGGTCCTCAGGCGCAGCCGCCGGTGGTCTCGTGGACCAGGAACGGCTCGGCCGCAACGGGTTCGGTCCAGCTGGAGAGGGTCTCGCCGCCGGGGCAGGGGACGGCGCCGTAGCGCCAGGCGCCCGTGGCCTCGGCGGGCGGGTCGGGCTCGAAGGCGGCGACGCCGGCTTCGAGGGGGCGGCAGCCGGTGACCGCGTGGAGGATCACCGGTTCGGACCAGCGGCCTCCCGCCGGATCGGGCTGCTCGGCGGTGATCCGGAGGCTGATGAAGCCGTCGGTGTCGCCCGACCAGACCGCGGCCTCGACGTTCGCCGACGGGCGGAGGCCGAAGCGGTCGGCGAGGGACTCGACCTGGTCGACCGTCGCACCCGAGATCTGGAGCGTGCGGGAGGCCGACAGGCCCGCCCGGACCGGGGTGACCTCGCACGGCTCCGATTCGAGCGGCCCGGCCGCGAGGACCGCCGCGCCGGTCACCGCCGCCGCGGCCTCGCCGAGGACCGCGTCCATCGCCGCCCGCGCGTCGGCCGCGCCGACCT
>NZ_QFRW01000205.1 GCF_003265355.1 Glycomyces dulcitolivorans
CCTGCAAGGGCCCGGCCGCTCACGCATTTACACGTCCCACTCGTGGACGGGCCGCCCGTCGGCCGAGCGGGCCGCGTAGTCGAGCACCATCGCCCGCAAGGCGTCCCGCCGCTCCAGCCGCTGCCGGTGCTCGGCGACCTGCACGCGCGCGACCTGCCAGGTCGCACCGTTCACGCCCCGGCGGCATCGCGCCTCGATCACCCCGAGGTACCGGTCCACGTCCCGACCGTGCACCCCGAGCGATGAAAGGCCCTCCGCAGCCTTCGGCAGCAGCTCCTCCAAGACCAGGCGGCGCACCGGGACCAGGCCCAGGCCCGGCCACCACTGGTCGGCGTTGATCCCGTGCCGCGCCGCCGCCCGGAAGTTCCCGGCCGCCTGCGCGAACGTCATCCGCTCGCTCAGCGGCACCTCCGCGTCCGCGAAATGCGCGACCAGGCCGTAGAACAGCGCCATGTTCGCGCAGATGTCCACCGCCGTCGGCCCCGCCGCGACCACCCGGTTCTCCACGCGCACATGGGGACGGCCCCGGTACACGTCGTACACCGGCCGGTTCCACCGGTACACGGTCCCGTTGTGGAACCGCAGCTCCTGCAAGGTCGGGACCCCGCCGACGGCCATGACCGCCTCGGGGTCCTCCTCGTCGCACAGCGGTAAAAGCGGCGAGAAGTGCTTGTAGTTCTCGTCGAACAGGTCCAGCACGCCGCCGATCCACCGCTCCCCGAACCACGCCCGCGGCTTCGCGCCCGCCGCCCGCTGGTTCGCCCGCCGCGTGTCGGTGCCCTGCTCGAACAGGATCACCCGCGTCTCGGCCCACAGCTGGCGCCCGAACAGGTACGGCGAGTTCGCCGCCGTCGCGACCTGCACGCCCGCGAACGCCTGCGCCGCGTTCCAGTGCCGCGCGAAGTCCTCCGGCGCCACCTGGAGGTGGAACTGCACCGACGTGTTCGCCGACTCCGGCGCGATCGTCGACGACGTGAAGTCCACCGACTCCGCGCCCCGGATGTCGATCCGCAGGTCCTCGCCCCGCTGCGACATGATCTCCTCGTTGAGGACCCGGTACCGCCGCGCCCGCGACAGCGCGTCCACCCCCATGTGGTCGGTGAACAGCGTCGGCATCGTCCCGATCGGACAGATCTGCACCTCGGCCTTCCCGGCCGCCTCCCGCACCTCCGCGAGCACCGCCGCCAGATCGCTCTCGTACCAGGAGAGCCCGGCCCCGTCCAGGAGCCGCGGCGGCAGGTTCAGCTCGATGTTGAAGGCCCCCAGCTCATGCTGGGCGCCGTAGAGCGCGTCCTCCTCGCCGGACGTGTGCAGGTGCTCCAGCACCGCGTCGTTCGCGAACGCCGGACTCCCGTCGGGCTCAAGGAGATCCAGCTCCAGTTCGAGCCCCGTCATCGGTCTGCCCCGGTCCAGGCGCTCCTCGGTGAGCAACTGCGCGAGGGCCGCTCTTCCCGCCTGGAGTCTCGCCGAATATGCCGGGTGATCCCAGTGCTTCAAGGCAGAGCCGGTCACCTCGTCGCCCATATGTGTTCCTCCCCAGGAATCGAACGTCCATCAACTCTAGGACGCTTGGTCATGCGCTGGCTACCAAAGGAGAAGTTGTTTCGTCCCAAATGGTGCAGGTCGCGCTCATATTAGGGAGTCGTCCGCGGCGGTGGTGTCGGGATCTTGACACAAGGGGGTTCCGTCCGGCGACGTTGCGTCGCCGGGCAGGTCGGCAGCGTTGCGACCGCCGCCACCCGTCGCTCCGAGGCCGCACCGATAGGATCGCCGCGTGAACGACCAGCGCCCGCCCCACCGGCCCGCCGACTTCCTCGCCGTCAACCGAGGCGGCGGGCTCGTCACGCTCCTCGACCAGCGCGGCGGCGCGCTCTTCGCCTACGCCGCATGGCGAACCGGCCTCAAGCCGACCCATCTCACCCTGCTCAACCTCGTGATCGGCCTCGCCACCAGCGCCGCCGTCATCGCCTACATCCCGGCGGCGCAGGACGGCGCCCCGTGGTGGCCGCTCGCCCTCGGCGCGCTCGTGCTGTGGCACGCCGCGTACATGCTCGACTGCGCCGACGGGCAGCTCGCCCGCGTCACCGGCACCGGCTCCGACGCCGGCGCGCGCGTCGACATCCTCAGCGACGTCGCCATCCAGGCGTCCGTGGTCGCGGTCGTCGTCGCGGTGGTCGACGCCTACGCGTCCTGGGTCCCGGCCTGGTGCGGCGCGGCGTTCGCGGCCCTGTGGATGACGAACCTCGTCACCTCGGTCATGGCCAAAGAGGACGCGTCGGTGTCGATGGTCAAGAGCACCAACATCGTCGTGCGCCTCATCAAACTGGTGCGCGACTACGGCTTCATCCTGGTCGTCATCGCCCTCGCGCTCCTGTGGCCCGAATCGATGGCGGCCGTGATGCTGTTCTTCGGCGCCGTCAACGGACTGTTCCTCTTGGCGAGCATCGCGACCAGCGCGCGGGCGACGCTGCGCTAGAGCAGCTCCTCGTAGATCTCGATCAACCGGCGCAGCGTCACCTCGGGCGCGAACACCGCCTCGTAGCGGGCGCGCGCGTTCGCCGCGTACGACGGGTCCTTCGCGACCTCGTTGATCGCCGCCGCCAGCGACTCCGCGTCCGGCTTCGCCGCCACGCCCGCGGGCGCGGGCGTCCCGACCCCGGCGATGAACGGCGCCCCGCCCATGTCCGTGGCGACCACGGCCCGCCCGGCGGCGAGCGCCTCGATGCCCGAGGTCGGCAGGATGTCCTGCCAGATCGACGGCACGATCACCGCCGCGGAGGCCGCGACGGCGGCGTCGCGCGCGACCGGGTCGAGCTGGCCGAGGTAGTGGATCTCGGGGTGCGCGGCGGCCGCGTCCTCGACGATCTCCCGCAGCGGCCCGTCCCCGGCGATGCGCAGCGGCACCGCCGGCCGCGCCTTCCGCCACGCGTCGAGCAGCAGCTCCACGCCCTTCTCGGGGACGAGGCGGGCGCTGAACAGGAAGCCCTCGCCGAGCGGCTCGACCCCGGGATCGGCCACGGCGTTCGGCTTCACGCGGATCTGGTCGCCGGTCATGCCGATGCTCTTGAGGTACCCGGCCATGGCGTCGGTGAGCGCGATGAACCGGTCGACCGACCGCCACGTGTCCCGGTGGGTCCCGAGGGCGACGGCCATGACGGCGCTCTGGGCGCGCGAGCCCCGGTAGCAGGCGTGCTGCACGCCCGGTGCGTTCCAGCGCTTGCCGTGGCAGTCGCGGCAGTCGTGGCCGTCCCTGAAGTAGAGCCCGTTCATGCAGTCGTGCCGGTAGTTGTGAATGGTCTGGACCACTTTGATCCCGGCGCGGTGTGCGGTGTGGACCACCGACGGCGACAGCAGCGGGTACGGGTTGTGCAGGTGGAAGACGTCGGGCCGCTCGCGCTCCAGGAGTTCGGCGAGTCGCCGCTGCGTCCCGGCCGCGTGCACCGGCGAGGCCGCGAGCAGCGCCTTCTTCTGCGGGGGAAGGGAACCGATCTCGTCGGAGGACCGCAGGAACGGGACCACCTCTATGCCCGCCTCGCGCAGGGCCCCGATCTCGTAGTCCACGATGACGTTCTCGCCGGAGGGCTGCGCCGAGGCGTACCGGTTGTGGGCGATGACGATCTTCACGGGATCTTCCTCACGGGCTGGGTGTGCGGGGTGGCGGGAACGGCTTTCAGCTCGGCCGAAGATACCGCAGGAGCCGAATAGGTGTAGGTTGTCGGGTACCGTGTCGGCGGGCCGCCCGGTGATAGAGACGCAGCGTCGATCTCCGCCCGCGGACACTCACCTCCACCGTAAGCTGACGACCGCAGGGATGTGCAGTGGCTACGAGCCTGGAACGTCCAGCAAACAATCTCCACGGACGTGGCAGTGGTCCGTACGGACGGACGGGGACGCAGGTGGCCGGTGCACGCGTAGGCGGTGACCCCCAGCTGGTCACGAACGGCGCCACCCGCCGCACCTGGCGCCGCCTCGTCCGCGCCTCCAACTGGCACCGCTACTACCAGGGCGCCCTCGTGGGCGCCGACCTGCTCGCCGCCCTCCTCGCCACCGTCATGGCCGTCAACCTCACCCACGCCCCCGACGCCGGCTTCGACACCGCGAACCAGCTCCACTTCTTCTACCTCACGGTCTGGCTGTTCCTGCCCCTCGCGTGGCTGCTCGCCCTGTGGGGCACCGGCTCCTACGACCGCCGCTACTTCGGCATGGGCAACGAGGAGTTCAAGCGCGTCATCCGCGCCTCCATGTTCATGCTGGCCCTCGTCTCCTTCGCGGCCCTGACGTTCAAGGCCGACGTCTCGCGTGTCGCGGTCGCCGTCATCCTCCTCGCCGCGGCCGTCCTCGTCTGCGGCTTCCGCTACGGCGCCCGGTACGGCCTGCACAAGATGCGCCTCGCCGGGAAGGGCGTCCAGCGCGTCCTGCTCATCGGCGCCTACCCCGAGGCGCTGGAGGTCTACCGGACGGTGCGCCGCGCGCCCGCCGCCGGCCTCGTCCCCGTCGGCATTTACGTGACCGAGGGCGCCTCCTCGGTCCGCAACCTCGACACCCCGGTCCCGGTCTTCGCCGGGACCGACGTCGTCACCTGCGCCGAGCGCCTCGAAGCGGACACCCTCGCCGTGTGCGGCTCCGCCTCCGCCGACGCCGCCGACCTGCGCCGCCTCGCCTGGCAGCTCGAAGGCACCGGCCGCGATCTGGTCGTGGCCCCCGCCCTCACCGACATCGCCGGGCCGCGCGTGCACATCCGCCCCGTCGAGGGCCTGCCGCTCCTGCACGTCGAGGAGCCGAAGATCTCCGGCATCGGCTGGCTGATCAAGAACATCCTCGACATCTCCTCCTCGGTGTTCGGGCTGATCCTCCTGTCGCCGCTGTTCCTGGCCGTCGCGATCGCGATCAAGGCCGACAGCCCCGGGCCGGTGTTCTTCCGCCAGAACCGCGTCGGCCGCGACGGCGAGACGTTCTCGTGCTGGAAGTTCCGCACCATGTACATCGACGCCGAGGAGCGCCAGGCCGCCCTCATGATGCACAACGAGACCGACGGCCTCCTGTTCAAGATGAAGGACGACCCGCGCATCACCAAGGTCGGCAAGTGGCTGCGCCGCACCTCGATCGACGAGTTCCCGCAGCTGGTCAACGTGGTCCGCGGCGAGATGAGCCTCGTCGGCCCCCGGCCCCTCCCGGCCGAGAACGGCGACTTCCTCGGCGACGTGCGCCGCCGCCTGCTCGTGCGCCCCGGCATCACCGGCCTGTGGCAGGTCTCGGGCCGCTCCGACCTGTCCTGGGACGACGCGGTCCGCCTGGACCTGTACTACGTCGACAACTGGTCCCTCACGACCGACCTCCAGATCCTTTTCCGCACGGTCGCCGTAGTATTGCGCCGAAAGGGCGCGTACTGACGGGCACACGGGCGTGCGTTGAGCCAACGCACAGCCTGCGCCCAGGTGAACGCCAGGCCAACCCTGATAATCTTGGATCTTGATGACTACTTACGGAACCGGCAGCCGCATCCTCGTGACGGGCGGCGCGGGCCTGGTGGGCAGCCACCTCGTCGACGCGCTCCTCGCGAAGGGCTGCGACGTGACCGCCGTCGACAACTTCTCCACCGGCTCCCGGGCCAACCTCGAATCCCACGAGCGCCTCACCGTCGTCGAAGCCGACGTCACCGAGGGCCTCCCCGTCGGCGACGAGCCCTTCGACGCCGTCCTCCACTTCGCGTGCCCGGCCAGCCCGGTCGACTTCGAGACGCTCCCCGTCGAGATCCTCCGCGTCGACTCCGTCGGCACGCTCCACGTGCTCGACCGCGCCCTCGCCGACGGCGCCCGCTTCCTGATGGCCTCCACCTCCGAGGTCTACGGCGACCCGCTCGTGCACCCGCAGCCGGAGTCCTACTGGGGCAACGTGAACCCGATCGGGATCCGCTCCTGCTACGACGAGGCCAAGCGCTTCTCGGAGGCCGCGGTCGCGGCCTACCACCGCCACAAGGGACTCGACGCGGCGATCGTGCGGATCTTTAACACGTACGGCCCGCGGATGCGCCCCGACGACGGGCGCGTCATCCCGAACTTCATCTCCCAGGCCCTCGCGGGCGAGCCGCTCACCGTCTACGGCGACGGCTCCCAGACCCGCTCGCTCTGCTACGTCGACGACCTCGTCAACGGCCTCGTCCTGCTCCTGGAGTCCGGCGAGTACGGCCCGGTCAACCTCGGCACCGAGTACGAGCTGACGGTGGGGGAGATGGCCGAGGTCATCCTGCGCCTGACCGGCTCGCCCTCGAAGGTCGAGTACACCGACCGGCCCTCCGACGACCCCGAGCGCCGCCGCCCCGACCTCACCGCCGCCAGGACGCTGCTCGGCTACGAGCCGCAGGTGCACTATGAGGCGGGTCTCAAGGCGACCATCGACGACTTCGCGGCCCGGCGCGCTGCGGGCGAACTCACCTCCGCCTGAGCGTTCTCTGATCTTTCGCCCCGCGTGCGCGGTCCCGGCGCGCGGGCGGACACCACGTAAGCTGGCACCATGACGTATTCCGGTTCCAACTACCGCGGCAGCGCCTCGGTGCCGCCCGCGGGCGGCGGGGGCGGCGCGCGCGTCGCCTCGGCG